>NZ_LAYY01000024.1 GCF_000986785.1 Mesobacillus campisalis
AGAGCTTTACGACCCGAAGGCCTTCTTCGCTCACGCGGCGTTGCTCCGTCAGACTTTCGTCCATTGCGGAAGATTCCCTACTGCTGCCTCCCGTAGGAGTCTGGGCCGTGTCTCAGTCCCAGTGTGGCCGATCACCCTCTCAGGTCGGCTACGCATCGTGGCCTTGGTGAGCCGTTACCTCACCAACTAGCTAATGCGCCGCGGGCCCATCTGTAAGTGACAGCAAAAGCCGTCTTTCAGCATTCCCTCATGTGAGGGAATGAATCATCCGGTATTAGCCCCGGTTTCCCGGAGTTATCCCAGTCTTACAGGCAGGTTGCCCACGTGTTACTCACCCGTCCGCCGCTGACCATCGGGAGCAAGCTCCCGAAGATCCGCTCGACTTGCATGTATTAGGCACGCCGCCAGCGTTCGTCCTGAGCCAGGATCAAACTCTCCAATAAGAAGTGAGTGATTAGCTCATAAAATAAAACGTTGGCTCGTGAATCTCTATATAATAGAAGAAACACGATAATATTGTTTGTTGACGCTTGTTTGTTTAGTTTTCAAAGAACAATTTTTTTACCTAGCCACCTCTAAATCAGCGGCGGCAGGAATATAATCTTACATCAGCAATTTCATTTCGTCAACATCTTTTTTCAAAGATTATTTTCAGAAAAGATTCGCTGTGCTGTTTTTCATCTGCTGACGAAGCAGCTAAATTAGAATAACACCGTAGCCTAAACGAATCAATGGTAATGTTTTACACAAAAAAAAGAGTCGACCCTAAGGGTCAACTCGCCCCGTTCTAATCCTTAATAGAAATTGTAACAGAGTTAAAATTCTTGGCATTGGTCAAAGGATTATAGTTTTTCTCTATATTGCCGGCAGGATCAACCGCAAACCAGTTAATCGTCGTTGTTTTTTCTATCTTCAAGGTTTCTGCCGGTTCCCGTGTTCCGCTTAATTGCAGCTTTTGGGACTTGAAAGTCGGCCGGTTTCCATCAAGCGTGTAATAGATAGTGGCCGCTTCGTTTGTATCAAATCCGACATGCACTGGCCCGTTAAACTTCCCGCTACCCGGCACTGCCTTTGTGGATGGCGGCTGTTTGTCCTTCGAGTTGCTGTAGGCAACTTTTAATAAGCCGATCAGACCATTGGCAAATTCCATTGCTTCCTCATGGCCTTCTTCGTAAGCCGGCTGGAATCCGACCGCTCTCCATCTATTCGCTTCTTTATCCCACAAGTCGGCACCGACTTCAAAATTCCAGGCATAGATTCCTTTTTCATACCATAGATAATCCGCTGAATTTCCAGCTGCCGAGTACAATACATCCGGAATCGGGCCCGTACGGCTAGGAAGGATAACTGTTCCGCGGTGGTCCTGAATGTCATTCAGAATGTTATCGGAGGCTGCCCAGTAAAACGCTTCTTCCCCTGCGGAAGGTCGCGGCAAGGTTGTCCGGTTAGGGTCATATGCACCCGGTGACCACATGAAGTAGCCGCCATAGCTGTGGATATTCATCGCTAAGTTGATGTTTTCAAATTGATTCGCGAGCCAGACAAGGTTTTTTGCTTCAGGTTCTGAATTTTCAGCAGGGCCGGCGTAAGTACCGCTCAAACAGTTTGTAGTCGAGGCACCGACAAAACCATCAAAGGCAGAGCCAATGGAGTGGTTTCGGTTCAAGTCAACTCCCCACGAAGTTCGGTAGCCAGGATCTGATTGAGTGGGAGCACAGTGATTCGTCATATTTTTTCGCTGCATGTTAAAATCATAAAAACTGTAGTTCGCCCCATCCGGGTTCACGGACGGAATTAGGAAGATATCCAGGTTGTTCACAAGCTGCTTCGTTTCGCCATCATGGGCATAGTTGCGCAGCAGGCGCTCGGCCGTTTCAATTGTGACGAGCGGTGTAACCCACTCACGGGCATGCTCCTGTGCGTAGCCTAATACACCCGGTTTTGAGCCGTCACGGTGTTTGCCGATTCTGATTGCTTTGACGGTCATTGGTTCACGAGAGACATTTTCAGGTGCGTTCAGGTTGTCCGATAATTTTGCATTTGCTGGGACCACCACTCCTGTTCCCGCATTGCCGCGATAGGTAGCTGCTGCAACAAGACTTTTTGCTTCGCTATTAAGAGCATCTACTACCTGGCGGGCAGTGCTTGATGTCTTGCCATCAGCATCCGTTGCAAGATTTACCGAAATATTTTTCCCCTCTACTGCTACATTTAACGGAGAATTGCTGGTCCCCGGATTTTTAAACTCAACAGAGATATCATTCCCGCCCTCATGGCCCCAGGCTTTAGAGGAAACAACGACAGCAGAGTTTGTAGTTGCTCCGACGGTCGCCTGGGCCACACGCCGATACCCATTCGTCTTGTTCGGCATTTCAATGATTTCTACCAGATCAGGGAATTCGTCTGCCAGCCTTTCGGCTCTTTCATACAATTCGGCCGGTGTCATATAATGATCAACGAAATTAGTTACATAATGCTTTTTCGTATTGCCAGGCTTGTCCGCTCCCAGCCATTCAGTTATGGCACTGCTTGCCGTTCCGCCGAGATTGCTCGTAATTTTTACGGAAGAAGGAACAGCCGTGACTGGGACCTCGAAGTAATGATATATGTATTCTCCGTAATCCACAAACCGGTTTAGCGTTGCTGATTTATCGACTCCGTTTTCGGTCCAGTTCGCGGTTAGGGCCGTGCTCGCCGTATCCCCGGCACTTGTCTTTGCCTCCACGTACAGGAATGTATCAGACTGGTTGGTATAATGGCTGGCGCGAAGGATTTTAATGGTATCCTCGGAAGCTGTGAGAGTTGATTGCAGCTGGCTGGCCGCTTCCCTTTCCGCTGTCCTTGCATTCCACTGGCTTTCTGTAATCAGCGTGTCCTTTACTTGGATCCCATGCAGCTTCAGGCTGGCAATTTCAGAAGGTGTTACGACTGCGTCCACTTCCATCTTGCCGTCATGTTCATGAATCCTATGGGTGAGATCAATCCCAAGCTCAAACAGTTTTTCCTTTGCTTTATCGTTTGGAATTTCCAGCTGGACAATCGACACAGTTTCCTGCTTTGGCAGCGGCAAATTTGGCTGCCCGATAGCTGCTGTCGGCTGGCTTAAACCTGGAGCAGCGACCGATAACCCCAGGCCCGTAACTGCACCGGCCATCAAAAGCTTCCTCATCCAATTCTGTTTGTTTCTCACGAAAAGACTGCACCTCCCTATTTCTCCAATATATTTAAAAACAAGCCTATTATAGACTGAATATTTAAAGTAATACGTCGAAAGGAGTAAGCTTTTCCTATTTTTCGTTCTACAATATCTCTTATTTAAAAGAAAGATAAAATTATCCGGCTATATTGAAATACGGGAATATGGTCCCGGTTCATAGTTCATGCCCCTGTTATACAGACTGAAATATTTTACAGGTATAGGAATGAAATTGTATAGCAATGAACGTTCCTTGTTTCTCGCCAAACAGCAGATAAATGTCTGTCCTTGTCAAACGATGGCGCTAATTCAGTGCTTAAGCTTTTCATAAGATTCGTGGACCATGCTCATAATAAAAAACAACAATGCAAATGCAGTAAGTATAGGAGGAAAAATATTGGAGTATACCTGGCTTTCTATACTGCCTTTCCTGATTGTCATTTCAATGGCGATTTGGCTTAAAAACATTTTGCCAGGCCTTGTAGTTGGGCTGATTGCAGGGTCTTTTATTGTAAAACCAACATTAATAGAAGGAATTTACCAGACCGTATCCTATATAATTGGCACGCTGTCCGATGAAACCAACATGAACATTATCGCCTTTCTGTATTTGTTTGGCGGCCTGGTAGGAATGATGAATATCTCGGGAGGGATAAAAGGTTTTTCGGAGTGGGTCGGCAGCAGGATTGAAAATGAACGAGGTCTTTTGGGTCTGATTTGGCTGACACTCCCTTTCACTTTCATGATGCCGATGTTCCGGATTATGATGGTCGGCCCAGTTGTGAAATCACTTGTTAAAAAAATGAATCTTTCCAAGCAGAAGGTCGGTTTTACTCTGGACATTTCTACCGAGTCAGTCATCGTGCTCCTGCCAGTGGCCACAGCCTTCGTTGGCTTTATGGTTTCGCTTGTGGAAGGAGGAATCCGCCCCCTCCATCTAGGGATGTCGGCTTATGAGATTTTCCTGCTGAGCATCCTTTTTAATTTCTTTGCGATCGTCATGCTGGTGATTGGCATTATTCAAACTTTGTGGAATCCGGCTAAAAGGAACACTAAGCAACAAACAAACATTGAGGAAAAGGAACATGAATTTCACAGGGCGGGAATCAAAAGGGAACTTGAGCTGGTGAAAGCACAGCCCTGGAATTTGATCCTTCCTGTTTTCCTGCTCCTGGGCCTGTCTTTATCTTTATTATGGAAAGATGGGAAAAACAAGGGGGCAGAAACTGTTTTTGATGCTTTTTCAATGGCTGACGCAACCTTTGTCATGCTGCTGGCTGTTTTTCTTTCTCTTGTCCTCTCTTTTATCTTTTACGTGACGCGGCGGGAGAAATTGGATGAACTTCTTTATCATTTTTATGACGGCGGGAATCAAATGATGGAGGCGATCAGCCTGCTTGTGCTCATTTGGTCTCTGACACTTGCAGCCGAGGATTTGGGATTCTCTTCTTTCATCAGTTCTTCGCTGGGATCGTTTCTGCCTCCCTCCCTTACTCCAGCAACCATCTTCCTGCTAGGGTCTGTTGTTGGCTATTTTATCGGCTCCTCCTGGGGGACCTGGGGATTATTCATGCCATTAGGCATTTCACTGGCGGCCTCTACTGGGGCCTCCATCCCTTTGACCGTTGGTGCCGTTTTTGCCAGCGGAGCTTTTGGGGCCCTAGCTTCACCGTTGGGTGATACAACGATTACGACTGCATCCATTCTCGATATGCATATCGTCGACTATGCCCGCTATAAGCTTAAAATTTCCGCCATTGGGGCTGGAATTTCGCTTGTCTGTTACCTTGGCGCAGCCCTACTGCTCTATTAACAGAATCCCCTAGCAATGAAAAAGGAGAGTCAAACATACAGGTTTGACTCTCCCTTTTAAATTCGGTTCGTCATGGTGGAAACAAAATCGGCTAGGAAAGCATTGTAATCGTACTGAAGAAGAATCCTCTCGAGGGATTCCGGAGGCTGAGCCTCAGGTTTGGCCCGAAAATCGGCAATGGTTCTGCCTCTGGACAATTCAGAAGCATCGACACGGACACGCCTGGAAATGGATTGGAAAGCCTGCGGATTGAGAAGGGCAAATAAAGTAAGCACATCATGCATGGGTGCTCCATTCAAGCCGGGGATAAGCTTTTTATATGCATCGATATAAAACTCTATGATTGGTTTGATAAGCGATGAGAAAGGATTATAAGGGTATCTGGAAATCAGGTTGACGGTCTCAGGAGAAATGATGGCGGTGTTGGTAACATTTAATGGAACAACCGTGATATTCCTTCCTTTTTCAAGTACAAGGTCTGTAGCGATAGGATCTCCATGGAAATTGGCTTCTGCCACAGAGGTCACATTGCCGGGATAAAGAAAATTCCCCCCCATTAGATAAATGCTGTCTACCTGATTAACCTTTTCTGGACCAACTATTATAAAAGCGGTAGCCAAGGACGTGCTTCTGCCTACG
Organism: Mesobacillus campisalis; assembly: GCF_000986785.1. Taxonomy (GTDB): domain Bacteria; phylum Bacillota; class Bacilli; order Bacillales; family Cytobacillaceae; genus Mesobacillus_B; species Mesobacillus_B campisalis. Next base: position 5,649 of record NZ_LAYY01000024.1, read on the forward strand.
TCAACAATCGTCAATTCCTTTTTATAGGTTGAGATCAAATCGAAAACGGTTCTGTAATCCTGCACATTTGTTACCAGATTTTCCGGCGGCCTGATCGGCCCAAGCCCTTCTGGCCCATGAATTTCAGGATAATAGGTCACTAGCTCCCCCGTAAAAGGCCCCCTTGCTCCCCTGATGACCGGGATATCTGGTCTCCCTGCCAGCTGCAGCAAATACGAAGCATTGTCCGTTGCCTGTTTCTCGTCCACGTTCCCATACCCGGTTACCACTCCGACCAAATCGATTTGTGGATTGAGCAAAGCATAAATGATGGCAATGGCGTCATCTATTCCTGGATCTCCAAAAAGCAGTACTTTTTTCATGAGGATCTCCTTAGAAGTGATATTTGTATTGTATCTTATTGGAAAGTTCCAGGAAAAGTGCCAGTCAAAGTCTGAAAGCAGCGTGTGAATTTTACTAGAGCCATGGCAAGAAATTTCTCCCATTTCCTGCCGTGTAACTTAACTGTAATGAACTGTAATACTATTCTATTATTCCTTCTCATAGAAATGGATTTATATAAAAGCTTGTTTCAAGCTAAATCAAATCAACCAGGAGGACCAGAAATTGAAAAAAATGATTGGTGTATTGACGTTACTTGGAACATTACTTTTCGCCTCTCCAGCCTTCGCCTATACAGTAACCAAAGGAGATTCAATGTCAAAAATCGCCCTGGAGCACGGAATGCCCCTTAAGGAGCTCGCTTCGGCAAATCCGCAAATAACGAACCTGAACCTTATTCATCCGGGACAAACCGTTCATGTGGGACATCATAAAAGTCAGAGTGAAGTTATTAACATAAGCAAGAATGTTAAAAGGGTTGCATATACGAGGGAAAAAGAGCCTATAAAGTCAGTCAAAGCCAGCCAAGTTGCTTCAGCTGAAACGAAAGTTCCTGATGCAGGAAGCAGAACAAGTGTAAAGGCGACTTCTAACAGCCGGAAAAGCATGAAGTTAACAGATGCCGAAGTGGATTTACTGGCAAGAATTGTTCGGGCAGAGGCACAATCCGAATCATTTGAAGGAAAAGTGGCTGTGGCGGAAGTTGTTTTGAACAGAGTGGAAAGCAAGAAGTTTCCGGACTCCGTAAAAGGGGTGATTTATGCCCCCGGTCAGTTTCAGCCAGTAAAAAACGGGCAAATCAATAAGCCGGCCGATGAACAGTCGTTCAAGGCGGTCCATGCAGCGCTAGCTAGCGAAGGAGAGTCCGTCAATGGAGCGGTATTCTTCTATAATCCGGCGATTGCCACCAATCGCTGGCTCGACACCAGGCAAACCACGGCTGTAATCGGCAATCATGTATTTAAAAAATAAGAATTCAAGATTATTCCACCACTGGGTCCTATCTACTAGTGATGATTCCACAACAACATGGTAAGATATATTTTGTAATGAAATGGTGAGTAATCGCGGCTCATGCCAGACATGAGTTGAGGAAAGTCCAGGCTCGCCCGGTGCTGAGATGCCCGGAGTGTTCGTGCCATCTGCAAAGGTGGGCAGCAGATTCTGCTGACGGCGGTGAAATCATGCTAAGTCCTTATGGATATGCTGAGATTAGCCTGAAAGTGCCACAGTGACGATGTCCTCCGGAAACGGAGGAAGTGGAACGAGGGTAAACCCCGCGAGCGAGCAACCCAAACTATGGTAGGGGCACCATCCTGCGGGAAATGAACCAAAAGGATGGATCGATTGCAAATCGATAGTCATATGATTACACCTGTTGTGCGAGAGTGGCATCGTTTAGCACGCAGGCACAGAACCTGGCTTACAGCCATTTCATGCGCCGAATTTATCCATCATCACATATATTGACATCTAGCCTATACATACCGTGCTAGATGGGGAGTTGGCGGTGCCCTGTAACCCGCAATCCGCCATAGCGGGGTTGAATTCCTGTCCGAGGCCGAAGGGTTCCTGGTCTGCCTTGTAAAAAGTCGGCGTTGACAATTGGGTCCTGCGCAATAGACAGCTGTGAACGGGTCAGAGCCGGAAGGCAGCAGCCATAAGCAGTTTTCTCTATGTGCCGCAGGGTTGCCTAATCGAGCTGAATTTTACAAGTAACGCTTGGATGTTTCGTCCGGAGGCAGGTGCACGGTGTACATAAAAATGGCAAAGAACACGCTCAGCGCTGGGCGTGTTCTTTGTTTACTGGTTCATCTATTACGGCAATCTGGTTCCTCTTTCGAAATGATTCATATCTGCTAATTCGATGATGTACTCATAATTCATAAGAGATAATTGAAGATTTGCTTTTTCCTCCGATGATAAATCCGGATTCTCCATTTTATTAAGTAAATCCTGTTTGATTGCTTCTAGTTTCTCTTTAATTTCTAGATGGTCCATTTTCAACACCCCTTCTTACGGTTAAGTTTTCTGGATGCTAATTGCTCCTCGCCTTTATTGGAAGCGTTTTCTTAATTATATTATATCCTCCATTACCTGTAGTTTCGGTTAAAAATGTTGAGGTTTTGTGAAAGATGCGCAGGTTTAATTGAAAACTGCATTTCATTGCTGCGGACAATAAGATTGGGTTTCTGGACAATAGAACTAGGTTTCTGGACAATACAAGCAGCTTTTTCGCTAATAAAACTTGGGTTTTGGACAATAGATCTTGTTGCGGACAATAGAATTGGTTTTCCTGACAATAGAACCCAGTTTTCGGACAATACAAACAACTTTTCGGCTAATAAAACCTGCGTTCCGGACAATAGATCGGGCTGCGGACAATAGAATTGGTTTTCCCGACAATAGAACCCAGTTCCCGGACAATTAAGCTGGTTTTTCAGACAATACAAGCTTCTTTTCCGCTAATAAAACGAGGTTATCGGACAATAGATCTTACGCCGGACAATAGGATTAGGTTTCCCGACAATACAACCCAGTTCCCGGACAATACAAGCGTCTTCCCCGCAAATAAAAACAGGTTTCCGGCCAATAGTAGCCAGGAAACCTGATCGGTTAATTTTCTACTTCATTTAAAAATCGGCCAATGACTCGCATATACTCGTCCGGCTCCTCGACGTATGGCATATGGGCACTTTTTTCAAACACATGGTATGCCGAGTTTGGGGTAAGGCTGCTGTAATACTGCGTTGATTGTGGGGTTGCTTCGTCAAAACGTCCGCAGGTATAGAGAGCCGGGCAGGTGATTTCTTTTAACCTTGAAGTGCAATCAAATGTTCTAAGGTTTCCTTTCACAGTAAACTCCGAAGGCCCCCACATTATTTGGTACACCTCAGGGTTCCGATACTTTGCCCCTTCTTTCAGCCAGTCTGGATAAGGATCCAATCTGCAGACATATGTTTTGTTGAACTCTAGAATCGCTTTCTTAAATTCTTCCGAGTCGGTCGTGCCTTCTCTTTCGCACCGATGGATCACTTCTTGGACTTCAGCCGGCAGCTTCCCGATATTCCTCTTTTGGTCCTGCTCCCATAAAAGTGCACTTAGACAGGAACTGGAGAAAATGACGCTCTTGACGCCGCTTGGTTTCGTAAGCAGATAGGCTGCTGCCAGTGTAGTGCCCCATGAATGGCCTAGAATATGCACATCGTCTAGCCTTAGGGCCTGCCTGACCTTGGCCAGTTCTTCCACAAACCGTTCTATTCTCCACAAAGAATTGTCATCTGGCCGATCAGATCTACCGCAGCCCAGCTGGTCGTAAAAGACAACAGGACGGTCCTTGCTCAGTGCTTTAAGCCCCTGCATGGAATAGCAGGAGGAGCCTGGCCCGCCGTGCAAAATGATAAGTGGTGTTGCTGGGAATTCTTTATTATGGATTTCGTACCAGACCTTCCCTCCGGTGACTTCTATATACCCTTCTTCGTACAAGATGGTATTCCCCCAATCCGCTCCTGTGAATATCAATTATTTGACTTTATTATAACGGACTCTTCGGCTTTTGGAATAGAACCGGTACTATAAAAAATCTGTGAATGGTTAAACTATAGAGGTTTCCATACTAGGAGGGAAAGTTTATGCGGAAGAAAACGGAGCTATCAATTTTAAAAGCGTTATTTGCAATCGGGATTGTTTCTTTCATCAACCTGATCAGGAAGCCGCCAATCAAGGATTGGGTCATCATTTTCCTGTTAAAAAGCTATATCGCATCCATTTTTGACGCGATATTTGTAAAAAAAGGCTATTTAAAGTACCCAGTCAACTTATTTAAAATCTTTGATATCAGCGTTTTATTCAGCTATTTAATTTTTCCTGTAACCTGCATTTATTTTAATCAGGTAACCAAAAACTCCAGCCTAAGCGGGATTTTATTTAAATGCCTCCTGTTTTCCCTCCCCTCCGCAATAGCTGAACATTTTATTGAGAAGAAAACCAATTTGATTAAATATAAAAGGTCCTGGAACTCTATTTATAGTTTCTCTACCATTTATGCTACTTTTTTGATCGTTCGATTTATTATGCTACTGATTCGCAAAGAATCGAAAAGGCAGCAGGAATAGTGAAAAATACAAAAAAAACGCCAAAGGGCGTTTTTTAGCTTCTATTTATGCTGTATCATCCATTGCTTCCTTTCCGATTATAACCCCTAGCAGCAACACTGACACAATCGGTGACAACGCTACCAGAGCAATCATGCCAAACCCGTCCATTAGCGGGTCCCTTCCTTCCGTAACAGAAGCAATCCCCACAGCGATGGAAAGAATAAAGGTTACTGTCATGGGGCCTGTTGCCACTCCGCCTGAATCAAATGCAATTTCGATAAAACTTTTATTGGTGAAATAGATCAAGATGAGTGCCAAAATGTAACCAGGAACAAGAAAGTAGAACAGCGGTATTCCAAGCAGAATTCTTAGCATGGATAAGGCGATTGATATTCCCACTCCAATTGACAGGGTCATTAGCATTAAATTCTGTGATAACCTTCCGGAGGAGACACCTTCAATTTTTTTATTCAATACTCGAACTGCCGGTTCGGCAAAGGTAGCAACAAATCCCATCACAAACCCAATGGGGACAATAACCCATGAATACGGCAATTCCCCCATGATTTTGCCCATTTCTCTTCCTGCGGGCATGAATCCAATATGGACGCCATGCAGGAAGAGCACAAGGCCCAAATAAGTGAACAGAAATCCAAAAATGATTTTCTTGATACGATCGACAGGAAGTTTTAAAAAGAAAATCTGGAAAACCAGAAAAAAGACGAGGAGCGGAAGAAGGGCAAAGGCCACTTCTATTAATACTTCGGAGATTCCTTCAAATATTTTCACTTTCATTTAGCGGAACACCCCCAGCAGCAAAACGGATATGATTGGGCCAATTGATGCAAGTGCAACAAGACCGAATCCGTTTTTCGTTGAGGATTCCTTGTTAACCGCGGCAGCAACCCCAATTCCAAGCGCCAGGATAAATGGCACGGTTATAGGACCAGTTGTCACACCCCCGGCATCAAAAGAAATGGATCTGAACGAGGAAGGAATGAACAAAGCCAGGAGGAACACAATGCCATATCCACCAATCAGGAAATAATGAATGGGTATCCTGTAAATGGTCTGCGCCATGGCAATGGCAATAAAGACACCGACGCCCAAAGCAACTGCCATGATCAGCATATTTGGAGAAATATCTCCCTTGGACACCTCACCAACCTGGGAAGCAAGAATCCTTACATCGGGCTCCGCGACGGTTACCGAAAACCCGAGCAAAAAAGCAGTAAGAATAATCAGCCACATTTTTTTCGTTTTAGGCAAAATTTCGCCGATTTTCTCGCCCATCGGAAGCAGCCCCATATTTACTCCGACCAAAAAGAAAATAAATCCCAAAACAACCATCACAAGCCCGATTAGAAACTGAAAAAACATTTCTTTAGGAAGCCAAATAATCGTAAATTGGAGTGCGATGACGACGAATGCAACTGGAAGGATCGCAAACAAAACTTCGCGCACTGAATCTTTTATTTCATTCAAAGGCTTCCTCTCCTGCCATAGTTAGCGATATAACAAGGTTAATACCCAGGGTACGAAAAAAAGAAACCTGCCCTAAGGTTCCCGGAGTAATTGCTTTTAAGTTTTAAAAAAACACAAAAGCCTCCTAAGTCAGGGGGCTTTTGTGTCATATATTAATTTACACTTCGCTATCTTTCGTACTTAAAACCACAATCGTTTATTATAATCATATTCGGAGATATCGTAGGTTTGTTCTCCTTCTTTTTTCGGTGCACATTCTTCACAAGGTTCTTCGATTTGGTTATGTTCGCATTGCTCTATTAAAAGTTCCATACCCATTATCCCCTTTCCTTGTACTTAATTCTATTATAATGGAAGCGATTACATTTGTCCGGTGTTTTTTACTGGAAATAACATAATTAAGATATATTCTATAGAAAGCTTACTAATTACTTTTTTTTGCAAGCCGGAACAAATAAGTAATGGCATTTCCTCTAAAAAAACATTTCGAATTCCGAAAAAGATGGTACAATACGGGTAGAAAATTTTACTGGAATGAAGGGATTGCTTATGAACAGAAAACGTTGGCTAACGTATGGGATGCTGACACTTGCTACCTCTACATGGGGAAGCGCTTTTATTGCCGGAAAGGTAGCAGTTGAAAGCTTTGAGCCTGCAACCGTGGCGTTTTTGCGCTTTCTGGGAGCTGCCATTTTACTGTTTCCACTAATGGCAGTGATGGAAAAAAACCGGATAAAGCCTAATAGGAAAGATTATGGATTATTCGCTGTCTTGGGGCTGACAGGTATTGCTCTTTATAACATTTGTTTCTTTTTGGCCACCAAGCATGCTCCCGTCATCAAAAGCTCGCTGTTTATCGCGGCAAATCCGGTGCTGATTGTGCTCCTGTCAGGTCTTTTTCTGAAGGAAAAAATTTCTGGCAACCATATTGCCGGAATGATCATTGCACTGACCGGGGTAGCCTTCATAATTACCAATGGCCACTTGCTAGACCTTTTTAAAATTGGATTCCAACCAATTGACCTTGTCCTGATGGGTGCTGTGGTCAGTTGGGCGCTTTACAGTGTTGTCGGCAAAGTGGTGCTGAATAAATTCTCTTCCGTTGAGTCGACTACTTATGCCGTTATATTTGGAACCATTTTTCTGCTGCCCTTTGCAGCAGCGGAAACTTCCTGGCAGGACATACAGCAGGCCAGCGTTTCCGCCTGGCTGTCCATTGCCCACATGAGTGTCTTTGTTACCGTAATCTCTTTTGTTATGTATTATAATGGGATCAAGGAAGTGGGGGCAGCAAAGGCTTCAATTTTCATCAATGTGATGCCGGTTTCCGCCGTAATCATGGCGACCCTCTTCCTCGGGGAAACATTCACATGGGCCCACGCCATTGGCGCAGCTTTCGTCTTATCAGGCGTCTATGTGGGAACAAACCCGAGATTATTTAAAACGAAGATGCCAAGGATAAAGAGAGAAAGTGCCTAATAAAAGAGCTTGGGAGTTTCCCAAGCTCTCTTAATTATTTTTCGTCTTCACTCATAAAAATAGAACCATTAATTCGTCATCATAATAGGTATCTTCAATTTTAAGAGCATTTTTATCGACTCCATATGTGGTAAACCCGAAAGACTGATAAAGTTTTTTTGCTGGTTGATTGCTTGCCGTAACCGCTAAGTACAACTGTTCGGTTCCGTTTTCTTTAGCCTGTTTAACGGCTTTTGCTATTAAAGCCTTCCCTGCCCCGGTTCTCCGGAAGTTTGGGGTCACATACATGGCAAAAATATGGGCTCGGTGCCTGATTTTTATTCTTGTGTCTGGAACAAGTGTGACAACTCCTATTAAGTTTCCATCAGCAAAAGCCCCAAAGGTAGTTGAATTCACGTCATCTAATCTGTTCGCTGTCTGCTCAATAGGATAGTCTTTTTCTTCCTCGTAGGAGGAACTAAATGCTTCAGGCGTGTCCCTTAATGCTTCTAATCTCAGTTCTATATACGCAGATGCGTCCATCGACACCAGTTTTCGGATCTTCATTAGGTTCTCCATCCCCCAAATATTTTTTTCTTACAATGGCATCAACAGACCTTTATCCTGTTTGTGAACTTCGTCATATGAGCTTGCCAGAGGGTCAGGCACCAGTGTTCTCCCATATTCCCAGGAGTTTTTTTCAATCTGGATTTTAAGCTCCGCTTTTTCCTCTTCCCCGCCATACATTAATGTGCGCAGATCATAATTGCTTTTCCTGAAATCGATATAATACCCTATCGTGCGATAAACAATGATTTTCACGAGGTTTTCGTCTGTTTCTTTCATTTTGATGGTGCGTATGTATCCATTCACTTTCAGATAATTAAACTTGATTGTATTGTTAGAAAGGTTATAACTCATTGGGGCGGGCAGCTCGTTGTCAAACTGGATGTTGATCTTTAAAGAGTGTGCAGCCAATGTTTGCTGGATGATTTTTTCAATATCCCATATATAAAGCATTGTATGTATCTCTGTCCTTTCCATGATGGCTTTCTGTTATTTTTTTATTCTACCATCTGGTCCAGTATTCAGGAAATGGAAAAGCACCCACATCAGCTATGCTTGCGGGTGCTTCTGCTCCATTATTGATTAATATAAAAGATTCTAGTTTCCTTCTCGATTTTGCCAGCGGTATTGGCCGCTTCAAATGTAACAACATGGAACTTCTCTTTTAACGGCTGTGTCAGCTGTATGGACATGGTGCTTGTTGCGGAATCATAGTTTGGTTTGTATGCAATTCCATCCACGATCACCCGCAGGCTGCTTTCATCCAGAGGGGCACCATTTGTTCGTTCCACTTTTGCTGTTAAAAGCGGTGTGTTGCCTGGAACGGTTTCGCCCATTTTCAGTGACGGGAGGATGGCAAGACCCTGACCCACGTTAGCAGCATCATGTTCTGCCGCCCTTTCGACTTCCTTTAACAGACGCAGGGTGTTTTTCCCGAGCAATTTTTCAATATCGCCTTGGGAATAACCGCGGTTCACCAATTCTTCGGTTACCTTATAGAGCTCGGAAGCGTCTTTAATGTCTGTTGGAAGAGGCCCGCCGTCAAAGTCGGAGCCAAGTGCCACATGGTCAATTCCGGCCACTTTAACGGCATGGTCGATATGATCGACATAATCCTTGATATACACATTCTCTGCCGGATAGCCGTACTTCAGGAAGTCCGGATAAAATACGATTCCGACGACTCCGCCGTTTTCCGCGAGAGCTTTTAACTGTTCGTCGGTCAGGTTGCGGGCATGCTCCCTGAGGGAAGATGTACCAGAATGAGTGGCCATGATCGGTGCTTTGGAAACTTCGATTACGTCCCAGAATGATTGTTCAGACAAATGGGAGACATCGATCAGCATGCCGAGTTTGTTCATTTCCTGCGCCACTTCCTTGCCTAGCACGGTCAGACCGGCAGGAGATGGCGTCCGGGCTGTATCGCCGTACACCCTGTTTGCGCCCTCACCCAGCGCATTTGAATAGTTCCACGTAAATCCGAGTGCACGGATGCCTAGATCATAATATTGGTGAAGCAGTTCAATGGCATTATGCTCCTCAAGGGAATAGGCCCCTTCAACTGTTGGCACAGCTGCTATTTTCCCTTCCCTTCTCGCCTTTTCAATTTCCTTGAGGGAGCTGGTGATTTCGAGTACATCCGAGTTCCGCTCCTCCGTCCAGTAAAGAGCATTAATCAACGCCAATGTCCGGCTGATGCTTCGCGGGTTATTTCCATAATACCCTGATGTATAAGCGGCGAAGAAAGGAACGTTCAAACCGCCAGCTTGCAGCTTTGGAATATCAATGTGGAAATCAGTATTGCCCCCGATGTCGGTTTCGGGAAGCCAAGTTACAGGGTTAACAGCTTTCATCATCGTGTCATTATGGCTGTCCACCACCGTCGTATTAAAATGGATGTCGCGGGCAGACAGCTGTTTTGCGGTCACAGCCTGGCTGGCGGGCAGGACAGCGGACAATAACAAGGCGGATGTTAAAGCGACTGAGAACAACTTCTTCATTTCATAACCTCCTGGGGTTTAATAAAAACTAGAATGCCTCCTTTGAGTAATAGTTTTAAGTATGAAAGAACTCTTACTAGCAAAGACCTTTACTAGTTTTCATTTTAAATTCAGAATATTCTGGTGTCAACGAATATGGAAATTACAGGAAGTTAGTCCCTCATTTATTAGGAATTTCGGGCCGTATAGGTTGCTTATGGCTCAAGCCATTGTGCCTAAATAGCAACCATATTGTTTGACAGTCGTCAATATAATGAAAAAAACAGCCTCTCATCGATGAAAGGCTGTTTGTTTAAAGGTCTATACTACTTTTTTAATTGCTATATGCTTGAAGATTTCAGGAAAGTCTTTAAAAAGAATCTCTTCCATCCGCCTTCCTTCAGGGGCTGCAACGGGATAAGACTTGATTTTTTGCAATGTGGATTGGGCGTTCCCCTTAAAAAGGGTTACCGTCTTTTCCAGCAAAATATCCTTTTGAATCAACACATTGTTATCCAATTCAAATTCCCTGGATTCTGTTTCCTGATAAATGGCATAGTAACCTTCGAGAAGTTCGCAGCGAAGCATTTCTTTTGTGTGGATCACTTCATATATTTTCAACTTCATCAATCTCCTTCGCTATTTACTATTTAAAAAGAGCACAGAGGACAATTGGAAATGGAGGAAATGCCTTCTTGAACGATTTTTTTATGACTGGACGTCCACCAGCTGATTCAACGGTTTGCGTGCCACTCCTGTCGCATGTGCGGCCCGGGCTACAGCGTCCCTCACGGCAGGCACGACCCGGCTGTCCAGCGGACCAGGAATCACGTAATCAGGAGATAGTTCGCTGCTGTCGATAAGACCCGCGATAGCGTTCACCGCGGCCACTTTCATTTCTTCATTGATATCAGAAGCCGCAACATCCAGTGCCCCTCTGAAAATGCCTGGGAAAGCAAGAACATTGTTCACCTGGTTTGGCAGGTCCGAACGCCCGGTTCCAATAACGGCTGCTCCGGCTGCTTTCGCTTCCTCCGGCATGATTTCCGGGACTGGGTTCGCCATGGCAAAAATGATCGAGCCTGAGTTCATGCTGGCCACCATTTCTTTGGATAGTGCTCCGGCAGAGGAAACCCCGATGAAGACGTCCGCTCCCTTGATTACATCGCCAAGCTTGCCTTGCTGCATTGAACGGTTGGTGACCTGGGATACTCCTTCTTTTACCGGGTTCATCCCTTCCTGGCGCCCTTCATAAATGGCCCCTTTGGTGTCGCACATAATAATATCTTTTACACCCATATTGAGGAGCAATTTGATGATGGCAATCCCCGCAGCCCCTGCCCCGTTGATGACGACCTTGATTTCACCAAGCGTTTTGTCTACCAGTTTCAACGCATTCAGCAATCCTGCTGCCGTAACAATGGCCGTGCCATGCTGGTCATCGTGGAAAACAGGGATATTCATTTCTTTTTTTAGAGTTTCTTCTATATAAAAACAATTTGGAGCTGCAATATCTTCCAGGTTGATTCCTCCAAAAGTGGGCTGCAGCAGCTTGACGGTTTTAATGATTTCTTCAGGGTCTTTTGTGTCAAGGCAAATCGGCACCGCATCGACACCGGCGAACGCCTTGAACAATGCCGCCTTTCCTTCCATGACTGGCATGGAAGCCTCGGGACCGATATCTCCTAGACCCAAAACCGAAGTTCCGTCTGACACAATGGCGATCAGATTGCCTTTAATCGTATAGTCGTAGACTTTTTCAGGATGAGCATGGATTTGCCCACATGGTTCCGCAACTCCCGGCGAGTAAGCCAGGCTCAAGTCTTTCATCGTGTTAAGCGGCATTTTCACCTCAACAGATAATTTTCCTTTGTACTGCTCGTGCAGCAAAAGAGATTCTTTTTGCAAATCACTCATCCTTCACAACTCCTTTTCCCGATTTTGCACCGAATTGTTCCGGTGTCTCCCCTTTTAATTAAATCCATTATATAACGGTGATGAATTATAAATAAAATACATATTTTCTATAATCTTTATTCCCTTTGGTTATGATTAGGCAGGAGTTTGCCTGTAGATGAACGAATATGGTTAAAAAGATGAATTGGAAGAGGGGAAACATAGTGGATATTCGCCATTTGGAGTACTTTGCCGAAGTTGCGGAAACATTGAGCTTTACGAAAGCTTCACAAAATTTGCATGTAACACAGCCATCGATCAGCAAGGCCATTAAAAATCTCGAAGGTGAATTGGGGGTTCCGCTCTTTTACCGTTCCTCCAAGCAGCTTGAATTGACGGATGCCGGAAAGGCTGTGCTGATAAACGCGAAAAAGGTGCTGGAAGCCTTCAAAAACCTGACATTGGAGCTGACTGATATCATGGAGCTGAAAAGCGGGGAAATCAGGATCGGGATCCCTCCTATTGTTGGTGCTGCCTTCTTTTCCAAGCTGATTAGCCATTTTAAGGAGGAATTCCCATTTATCAAAATTACCCTGACTGAAGTTGGCACCAAAAAGATTAAACAAGGTGTGGACGATGGCACCCTGGATATTGGACTGATCTGCACATTGCCAGCCCGGACCGGCAACTTTGAATTGATTCCCGCCCTGAAAGATCCTGTCATGCTTATCGTCCATAAAGACAATGAGCTCGCAAGCAGAAAAGAAGTTCATTTCTCGGACCTGGCGAATGAACCTTTCGTCCTTTATCGCAAAGATTTTACGCTCTACGACCTGATTATCGAAGAATGTTCAAAGAACAACTTCCAGCCAAACATCGTGTGTGAAAGCTCGCAAAAGGATTTTCTTCTGGGAATGGTGGAAGGCAAATTGGGCGTCGCGCTGCTTCCAAGCAAAATATGCCATGACATCAATAATAAAAACCTGGCCGTTATCCCCTTCTATGGCTCGGACGTCAATTTGGATTTGGGAATGATATGGAAGAAAGACAAATACTTATCGTTTGCGGTTCGGGAGTTCATTTCGTTTTCAGGGGAATTTTTGATGGATGTAGCACCTCACTGAGTGGATTTGTTCCTAAAAAAGAGTCCCTGATTAGGGACTCTTTGTTACGTTATGAGTTGAAAATCTCGCCAATTGCAGTGATTTCTTCTGCAGTTAGCTGAATATTGAGCGTTTTTAGATTATGCAGCACCTGCCCGGCATTCTTCGCGCCTGGAATGATGACATCGATTTCTTTCCGGGTCAGGTACCAGGCCAGCACGATATGCGAGACTTCTGCTCCTTTGCTGTTGGCAATCTGCCGTACCTGCTCGATTCTTTCCAAATTACGTTCGTACACCCCAGGCTGGAATTGCGGCCGTTTCTTGTTCTTCTCGCTCACGTCGGTTTGCTTGCTGTACTTGCCTGTCAATAGGCCCGATGCAAGCGGATAGAAAGGCACAAAGGAGATTTGGTGCTCTCTCATGTATGGGAAAAAATCTGTTTCCGCACTGCGGTCAAGCAGATTGTAGGCTCCCTGGTAGACATCCACATAACCGTCTTTGTTGGCTTCCTGCAATTGTTCAAGCGTAAAATTGGACACCCCAATCGCACGAATTTTCCCCTGGTCCTTCAATTCCTTTAAGGCCCCAACGGCTTCATCCTTGGGTGTATCTTCATCCGGGAAGTGTATGTAGAACAAATCGATATAATCGGTTTGAAGGCGCTGCAAACTTTCCTCCACCGCCTGTTTTAAGAAGGCGGGAGAATTATCATTCACAAGCTCATTGCCGACAAACTTATGCGAACCCTTTGTGGCAATGACAAAATCCGAACGCCTGCCGCTCTCCCTGACAACTTCCCCTACTATTTCTTCTGACCGTTTTGGCCCGTAAATAAAAGCTGTATCCAAAAAATTAATGCCATTTTCAAGTCCGGAGCGGACCAGTTCCCTTCCGGCATTTTCATCAAGGTTCGGAAACAGGTTATGTCCGCCGACGGCATTGGTGCCAAGGCCGATTGGATTGACAACAAGATCGGTTCTTCCTAGTCGTGTTTTCATATTGCCCCTCATCCCCTTTTTAAAAAGATACCTTCATCATAACAAAATGGCAGACAGGGTGAAAAAATTAAAGCTCCCGCAATGGGAGCGGTCTGCTGAATTATTTTACGAGCGCAATCTCAAGGCCTTTCTTCTTGAGCAAATACTGCAGGGCTGCCCTGAAATTGGCGAATGCTTTCAATTCCTTAATGATCCCAAGACCGGATTGCACCAATTCCCTTGAGAATTCCGGAGAGAAGCCAACAGCAATGACCTGTACACCCATCAGGTTTAGAGAGGAATTGAGCTGCTCAATATATGTGCCCAGGATGGCCAAATCGCCAACCTCTTTCACAGAAATGGCTGTAAAATCGATAACGGCTGTGTCTATATCATCCTTACTCGCATAATCCAAAATTTTTGGAATAACCATTTGAAAACGTTCAGGAGTCAGTTCCCCGGCAAATGGAATCAAAATTGTGCTTGGCACAATCGACGGGATAATAGGTATGGCAGCTTTGTTAAGGGAATCTTCCAATGAAGCCACTCTCTCGTTCAGTTTTTGAATAGTTTCCTTCATGATTTCAAGTTCATATGTTTGATTTTCCATAGGTCCCTCGACTTTATGACATAGTTATTAACTATCATTATATAACCTTTTCAATTAGATACAAATTATAAGGGTAAAACTCTTTTAACCCCGTTAACCAACAACGGGGTTTTGTTTACAAATAATGGGATTTCATTGTTTGGATTCCCAGGTGTTCACTTTATCGTCTTCATCAAACTCGACAACTACATCGGCAACTCCTCTTTCTTTCCGGATATTTTCTTCCAAACGGTCCCTGATATCGTCAGCTTCCGCAATCGTGATCGCCGGGTCGACTTCCACTTTCACTTCGACATGGAATTCGTCGCCCTCTTTAAGAACTGAAATTCGGGGCAAATCTTTTATATCGGGGTCTTCTACAACCATGCGCGCAATCTTCTCCTGCATATATTCATCCGCCTCCCCGAGCACACCGGCTGCATTGTCAAGAAAAGTCTTGCCGACAACATAGAACATGAGAATTCCAATGATAATCGACGCGATGCCTTCTGCGTGATGATAGGGAGTGTAATGGGAAATCAATACCGCTAGTAATGCAAGGATTCCCCCTCCTGTTGCAACGGAGTCTTCCAGGAAAACCAGCTTTGTGGCTGGTTTGGCTTTGTTCACGTTCATAATGCTTTTAGGAATGATATCCAATCCTTTCGCATCGATGCCCACCTCATGCAGCGTTTCTTTCATTGCTTTAAATAAAACAATTGATTCAAGGATGATTGAAACACCCAGGACAACTACGATGATAAGAAAACCTGACGATTCAACGGGATGCTTTAGATGTCGGTATCCTTCCAATATGGTTTCATAGGCCATAATGCCAACGATAAGGACGGCTCCTAGCAAAACAAGGTTTACTAACCGGCCAAAACCATTTGGGAATCGTCTGGTAGGCGCTTTTTTGCTAAGCGCGGAGCCTACAAACACGAAAAATTGATTGGCCGTATCACCCAGGCTGTGCATGGTTTCAGCGAACATCGCCACATTTCCTGTGAACAGATAGGCTACTCCCTTTATGAGGGAAATAATGGAATTGACTGTAGCAGCAGCTAGTGCCGACTTGTTTCCTCTTCGCAATAACAATAATAGATCCTTCATTCATTTTCATCTCTTTTCTGTCAATTTGTATGGAAATTCAGACCGTTTTGATGCCGCTCAAACCGGCTAGCACAATCACTTCCTTTCATAAATATAGGCTGTTGAATAAATGTAAAAATCCTTATGAATACATACCTCATACTTTCTGTTTAAAAACACCGGGCACTTTTATTTTTTTCTACTGGTTCCTCCTTCACTGGTACAGAGTAGGAATCAGGCATCATTTATCGACATCAGCCAATGAAAAAAGACTCATTTTTTGTATAACTATAATTATTATTTGAAAACTCTGTCAGTTTATCCTATACTTTGCATCGTAAGGAAAATTTACCAAATTAATGGAAAGAAAGGTGATGGAGATGAAGAAAATATTATCGTCGGCAATCGCAGGTGGGTTCCTATTAATTGGTACGAGTACTATGGCAGCTCCGGATGATGACAGAGATTGTGGTGAGTTCGCCAATCACGGAGAAGTGATGCAGTTTTGGTATGAGAATGGTTATAGTGCCGAAAATGACCCGCATGATTTAGATCGGGACAATGATGGATTACCGTGTGAAATCAGCAGCAGCCAATATAAGGATTTTGTGGCTTCCCAGGAAGGAAATGGTGGAGATGATACTACAGAAACCGAAGAATCAACCACAGAAGCAGATGAAACTGTTGCACAAGAAGGAGAAGAGCTGCCGGATACAGCGACGAATTCTGCCAGTATGATGGGGTTGGGAGCTGTATTTGCGGCTATGGGTGCCTATCTCATGATTCGGAAAAAGGATGAAAATGCATAAAAGACAGGGCGACCTGTATAGGGGCGTTGAGCGTGAAAAAATGGCTTGGTTTCCTCCTGATTTTGACAGGAACTATTATCATAGTCTATCAATACCTGGAGTGGAACACAGGACGCACATCTGCTGAAAAAGTCTCGCAGGAAGAAATGGAAAAATATGAAGCACGGAAAAAAACAGTGGATCCACCACCTATTCCTGAAAATGCAGAGACAATCAGTCTACCCGACCATGAGTTGGGAGAAAAAGTGGCCACCCTCGTCATTCCTCGAATTGAACAAAAATATAGTGTTTATTGGGGCACAAATGAAGAAGTTTTAAAGCAAGGTGTCGGCATGTTTATCAGCAAAAGCACGACGGTGCCAGGTATTGCCCATACCGTTCTTAGCGGACATAGGGACACGGTATTTGTAAGGCTGGGAGAACTCGAGGATGGCGATGAACTGATAATAGAATATGACAGCAAGATTTATACTTACACCATTCGTAAAATCTGGATTACAGACGAAAATGATAGGACGGTTATTGTCCCGAAAGACCAGCCCACTTTGACCCTTACCACTTGCTATCCGTTCACCTATTTTGGGAATGCAACGGAGCGGTATATCGTTCAGGGAATGCTGAAATCTGTCAATTGAAAAATGAATCCAATCCCCCAGGGAAGGTTCTCCTGGGGGATGTCTGTTTCGGCACGGCCCATATTACTCTATGGTACTAATTTATAGCGCCTCTTTGCTAAGAAACAATTTTGTAGCCATTACCTCACAATAAACCAATAGACACAAACAATCCCCAAATCACTTAAAATATGTCCAATAATGGGGGCTGTCAATGATCCTGTTTTTTCGCGGATAAATCCCCAGAAAAGGCCGGCTGCCAACACTGGCAGTATCGCGATTAAGCTGTAGATTCCCTGGAAAATCGGGAATACGGATAGAAGATGATAAAGCGTGTAAAAGCAGGAGGTCAGCCAGATGGTATACATCGCCGACCTCTGTATCCTAAGCTTTTCATGCATATACCCTCTCCAATATACTTCTTCCAAAATCGGGTTCGCTACAAGAAGGACCAGCACGAGCCAGAACTCGCCTTCCCCCGCGAAACCCCAGTCCAATAGTAATACCCTCAGCTGGTCGATTTTAAGAAAATAGATGTGAAGCCAGTTCAGGCCTCCGTAAATGAACAAAAAGAACAGAGCCCCGCTTGCCAACCCCAGGATGATTCCCTGTTTAGTCACCTTGAAGCTTTGTGCCGGGAATGCCTGGTCAATGAACGGCACCAGAAGAAGCCAAGCATAAAACAGCAAAAACGTGATAGCCACGCTTCCAAAAAGCTGTAAACCCATAAAAATCATTAAAGTGGGCCCAATCAACCGAACATAACTAGCCAAGTCCTTCCGCCTCGACTGTTTCTTCCACCCTATACCGTTCATCAATTGGCCGCAAAAAGCGGTCTACAGCACTATTGAATTCAAGATGCGACCGCGGCGGCAACTGGTGTGTTCCATTTTCAATAAAGATGACTTCCGTTTGGGGTGCTTTCTTTTGAAAAGGAATTCGGTAATGGTGCATGGGCTTCTCCTTGGAGCCATAAATAAGGAGAATCGGCATTTTTAACCTGTGAAGGAATGGAGTAGTTTTATATTGAAGTCCGGCTTTGCAAAATTCATAGGAACGCCGGGCATCTGATAGGCGGGCATATTCGAAAATCTCCTGTTCATCTTCCTTGCTGCTTTTATTCAGCTTTGCCTGAAGCTTTGCAACAATGGACATTTGCCGAAGTTTGGCCAAAAACATGACGGTTTTGATGAAAAGCTTTGGGGTAAGATTGTTGATTTCGGAAAAACCTCCTGACATAATGATGGCGACGGTTCTGTCCGGGTACTTTAAGGCAAATTCCTGGGCAACAAGCCCGCCGTAGGAATAACCGCATAGTACGGCTTTTTCTACTCCGATATGATCCAGCAGTTTTCTTAAGTCATTTGCCAATCCTTCAATGGTAATTGGCTCGCCGCCTTTCGAGCTCCGTCCATGTCCTGCCAGATCATAGAAGATGGTTTTATAGCGCTCTGACAGGGTTTCCTGGTGCTTGAAAACATTGTGGCCCATTACAAAGGGATGAATAAAGACAATCGGCATTCCGTCGCCTTTCACCTGATAATAAAGCGATAAAGATTCGTTAATATCTGCGTATGGCAAAAGTTCTCACCCCTTCGTTCGCGGTTAGATTGTTCCTTACTATACCCGCGGCTCGCACTATTCCAAACGGACGGCGAACCCTTCCAGTTAAAATTGCATAATTCTTTCATAAATAGTAACCTAATCTTTTTAGAAGGAAGAATTTCATACAGAAAGAGGATGAACATGAACATTTTATGGGATTTTGATGGTACCCTGTTTGATACATATCCGTCGCTGGTAGAAGGCTTTGTTGAGCTTAGCGGCAAGGAGCTTGATCGCACTGAAGTGCTGAAATGGCTAAAAATCGATTCCAAGACGGCTTTCAGGCATTATGGCATTGATGAAAGCCAGAGGGAAGAATACATGAGGCTGCATAACCTGCATGCCAAGGAGACCTCCATCCCATTTGAACACCTGGAAGAGGTATTGGCGCAGGCAGATATGAATATTATTGTGACTCATCGTGACAAGGCATCAACCATCTACCTTTTGGAGAAATTCAACTTAAGACAGTATTTTACGGATATTGTAGCGGTCGAGGAGCAGGGTTTCGTTCGGAAACCGGATTCTTCCGCATACGAATTCGTCCTGGAAACCTATCACATCGACCTTGTCGTAGGCGACCGCGATTTGGACCTGATTCCGGCGAAGAAGCTGAAGATCAGTACGGTGGCTTTCCAGAATCGGGAGATTGAGGCTGATTTCCATATTGACTCATACGTTCATTTTATTCCTCAAGTTGTTGAAGTCATAAAGGCAAGAAGTTCATAGGCGGAGAAATTCCGTTTAAGGTATATGAAGGGGCCCTAAAAAGCAGAAATAAGCGGAAAATTTCCAATTAACTTCTGTTTTAAGGGTTAAATTCATGGATTAAATGAATATAAACGGAAAAACTCCCCTTATATTGCGGGAAATGTTGGTATTTCCCGATTTAAGAGGAACTTTTCCGTTTATTTTTACATCTGAGTAAAAATTTCACAACCGAACGGCCTAGAGTCACCCTTAGTTTCTACTCAAGCTCGATTGTTTCATTTATATTAGCAGAATCCGCTTCCTGGCCTGTCATCCTTTTAAGCATAAATACAGCCTGTTTTGTGATGCTTCCAGTCTCCCAGTATTCGGCTGCTTCGGCATGCACCTTCACCAGAATCACATTTGGGTCATCATAGGTGGTTTGCATGATTTTTTCATAAGCTGTACTCCAAAGCTCCTTCTTCTTTTCGAGGTCTTCGACTATTTCCGCCTTGCCGCTGACGGAAACATAGGAATCTCCAACATATGCTACATTGACATCCGCATCCATGAGGAACTCCTGGTATTTATCTGTATCCTTCTTGGTGAAAAACCAGAGATCCCCGTCAAACTCGACATCCTGGGTTTTCATTGGGCGTGACACCAAGCCCTCGGGTGCCTTGGTTGTCAGCATGGCAGTGTCGATATCCTTGATCAGCTCCCTAAGCTTCTCTACTTCTTCCTGATGGTATTTTGACATGAAAATCACCTCACTGTTTTACTTGGACTCTACCCTTGGTGCTGCCTTTTAATCATGTTATTTAAAAAGACCGCGAGAAACGCGGTCTATCTGGGTTTTATTTTAATTGGCTTTTTTGCGCCCGCAAGGCGATTTTTTCAAGGCCATTCTGCGCAAATTCCTGATCGGTTTTGGGCATCGCCTTTTTGTCCTTCAATTCGGTATGTTTATGTTTAGCCATTTTTGACACCTCCAAATTAATAATCTTTTTGACCTTTTTCTTTTAATGACGCTCTTGCCTGGAGATCTTGCTCTTCGGTCTTTTGAAAACCTTTATCCAGTCTACCGGCATTTTCAATGTCGCCGGAAGCCTTATATCCGGCAACCTCTGCATTCGATGTGGTACCATAGAGACCCATTCCGCCCAATTCCGAATTGATGTTTCCCTCGCTTCGGTCTATTTTGCGATCCATGTTTCTTCACCTCGTTTAATAATATAACCAAATTACACAAAAATAACGAAAACAGCTCGCTATTCCCGGTTCAGGCTGAACTTATTACTCTTACTCAAATAGAGGAAAGTGTTCATAATGATTTTGGCGATTAGGGCAGTAAAAGCATAGCCTAAAAAAAGAACAAAGAAGTTCTCCTTTCCTCCAAAATGGAACAAGCCAAGCCCTACCATCAGCGGTTTCATCACATAGGCGAGTGTAAGGCACAGTCCCAGCATCCAGAGATAATAATTTTTCCCGTGATTCAGCAGATATTGATAAAATAGCATATAAATGACAGGAACCAAGGAAGCATCCAGGGTGATGCTTGCTGGCAGAATGGGTATAAGTTTATAAGGGTATGTCCAGTAGCCGTTATTGACGCCGAATATATCCGTATAGCCGAAAAAGACATGCACACTATATCCATAAAAACCAAGCAGGAATATTTTTCTTCGGTCTATAAATAAGACAACAAGGATGAGAGGAATGACAAACAGAGAGAGCACCACCCAAAATTGCCATGTGAAGTAATGGGAGTAATGGGACCAATATTCCACCCACCTCTCATTTTGGACAATTTCCGCTTTCCTGATTTGTTCAATGAGTTCCAGCTGTTCACTTTTCACCTGAGTCCCTCCATCCTTTTAAAACATGAATTCTCTCTTTATTAGTAAGTTCATTTTCTCTTCCCTTATTCATCATAGAGGTGATTTCAGCATTTTTAAAATAACGGACATGGTTTGCTCTATCGATAACTGGGTAAGTATCTCTATAATCTAGGAAATGATGGAAATCATTGTGTTTAGGGGGAAAAAGTTATGGAACGCAACCATACGATTATGCAATTTTTCGAGTGGCATTTGGAAGCAGACGGCAAACATTGGCGCCGTCTAAAGGAAAAAGCACCGGAATTGATTGAAAAGGGCATCACCTCTGTCTGGATCCCGCCGGTGACCAAGGCAACGACTGACGAAGATAATGGGTACGCCCCTTATGATTTATATGATTTGGGAGAATTTGACCAAAAAAATTCAATCAGGACCAAGTATGGAACAAAGGATGAACTGATTGAGGCGATTAACGCCTGCCATAATTTCGGCATCAAAGTTTACGTGGATGTTGTGATGAACCATAAAGCCGGTGCGGATGAAACGGAAGTGTTTTCCGTAATTGAAGTGGATCCAAATAACCGGACGGAGGAAATATCGGAACCGTTTGATATCGAAGGCTGGACAAAGTTTACCTTCCCGGGCCGCGGGGATAAATATTCCTCTTTTAAATGGGATTTTGGCCATTTCAATGGAACCGATTATGACGAGAAAACAGGTAAATTCGGGGTCTTTAAGATTATCGGCGAGAATAAGGACTGGAACGATCATGTGGATGATGAGTTTGGCAATTACGATTATCTCATGTTTGCCAATATAGACTATAACCATCCGGGGGTCAGAGAAGAAATGATTGAATGGGGAAAATGGCTGGCCGACACGCTGGATTGTGACGGATACCGGCTAGATGCCATTAAGCATATCAATCACCAGTTTGTCAGGGAGTTTGCCGGCGAAATGCTGAAGCACCGCGGTGATGATTTTTATTTTGTCGGCGAATTCTGGAAGCCGGATTTGGAACCTTGCCAGAACTTCCTTGATGAGGTGGATTATCAAATCGACTTGTTTGATGTTCCCCTCCATTATAAGCTGCATCAGGCTTCTCTTGAGGGGAGTGAGTTCAATTTAACCACCCTGTTTGACGGTACCCTGGTCCACTCCCACCCGCTTCATGCGGTCACTTTTGTGGACAACCATGACTCACAGCCCCATGAGTCGCTGGAATCATGGGTCCAGGACTGGTTCAAGCCTAGTGCTTATGCCTTGATCCTGCTGAGGAAGGATGGCTATCCGGTCCTCTTTTACGGCGATTATTATGGAATAAATGGGCCGGATCCGGAAGACGGGAAACAGGAAATCCTCGACCCGCTGCTTGAGGCCAGATTCCATAAGGCCTACGGCGAGCAGACGGATTATTTCGACCACCCGAATGTCATCGGCTGGGTCAGGCATGGTGCGGAGGAGATTGGCCACTCCGGCTGTGCAGTGGTCATTTCCAATGGCGATGAAGGTGAAAAGAGAATGTTCGTAGGGGAACAAAAGGCTGGTGAAGCATGGATTGACCTGACGGGGTCGAGAAAGGAACAAATCACCATCGATGAAGATGGCTATGCTGCTTTCCCTGTAAACGGCGGCTCTGTATCTGTTTGGGCGTTTCCTACCAAGGAATAGAGAAAAAAGCTGAATTCCCTGGAATTCAGCTTTTTATGTACCACTTCCTCCCAATAGAATGGCAAGCATAATTGCTCTATTAGAACATAAGTAATAGTAGAGTATAAACCTGTTTCCATTTAGCAAGAATGGAAGCATGACGGTTGGGAGAAAGGAGTAATCTTATTGATTTCCTACGGTAAATTTTTGGAATTGGTTGCTGTTGCTGAACAAATGGGATGTTGTGTCATATATAATCAGAAGAAAAAAGTCACCTTTAATATCAATATGAGTATAACCATCCCTTTATCTACCACATTGGAAAATGCCTATGCACTCGCCCATGAAATCGGCCATCTAATCGATTACGTAAATGGTGAGCTGGATTACGATAATTGGCTGAAGGACCGTTCCTATCGTATCCATGCTGAAATGAGTGCCTGGGTTCATGCTTATAAGCTATTGGACAGCCTGGACATTCCCTTGCATAAATGGAAGCATCATGTTCAGGTTAATCTTGGCACCTACCTGGAATATGATGAAGCGATTCCTCTTTAGTCCCCGGTATCAAAGGAACATAAAAATGCGTTCATACAGGATGAACGCATTTTTCATCTTTACCGTTGATGTTCTTCCGCAGCCATTGCGTCTGCTTTCGTACGATGAATGGTCCCAAATGGATGCTGCGGCGGCGCGTAGATGGAATACAGCTTAAGAGCTTCCCTGCCGGTATTGATCAGGTTATGCCATGTTCCTGCTGGGATGACAATGGCAAAGTTATCGGCAACTCTCCGCTGGAAGTTCAGCTGATTCCTTTGTTTTCCCATTCGAACGATTCCCTGCCCTTGTTCAATCCGGAGAAATTGATCAAGATGGGGATGAATCTCGAGGCCAATGTCTTCTCCCGGGCCAATGCTCATCAGTGTAATCTGAAAATGCCGTCCAGTCCATAAGGCCCGGCGGAAGCTGTTGTTCCGCGTCGTTGCCTCTTCTATGTTGACCACAAAAGGATCAGGCCCGAAATCGGTTCGCTGCCTATTCGCATCCTGAGCTAAATGCCCTGGGCCGGGCGCACTTGCCTGATCAGTGACGAGGCTTTGGGTAAAGCTGTTCCCTCCATATGGATGCTGAAAATAAGATCCATTGGGATAGTATTGATTATTTGGCAAATACTCATTGTTCCAGTAGGGCTGATAATACATTCCTGCCATCCCTCCCCATTTATCTAGAATCAGCTTATGCCTGCAAGGAGAGAATGTACATTGGCTATGACAAGATGGGCCTTTACCATCTTTTATAGGTCATAATTGATTTGCCAAGGATGATTTTAAAGACTACTTATCCCATACTTCTACAAGCGCATCCCTGAAAAGCTTGTCCAAGTGCGGTGTACAATCCGGAATTTTATGATCCAGCGTTTTTGTATATTCGCGTAGTGTGCAAATTTCATCAGAGAGAAATTCGTTCAGGATTTCTTTTTTTGGATCCAGTTCCAGTTCCTCGCCATCCAGTTTTCTTTGAAGGAGGTTCTCTATTTCAGCTTTCAGCTCCCCTTCAAGCACGAGTGTGTTCATTAAAACCGGGAATTGCAGCGGCGGAAACCGATGATACTCTTTTATATACCTGGCAGCCAAAACGGGTCGAAGCGCATAAAAATATTTTTTTATCCTGACTTCTTCCCCTTCAAGGTATTTCTTATAATTATTGCTGGCCATATTGAGGTAATGATGGAGGCAGGAATGGGGAGCAAATATGCTTTTGCCGAGCTCTTTCATCTGATCAATGGTTGAAAAGGCCTGGTGGTACACTATCCCTGAATGAAGCCATTCCATTAAAGGCGGATTGGACTTCCTCAGCAGCCGCAATGCTTTCGTTAAGTCCCAGCCGGAAACATCAAGCAAATCATCAATCGGCTCTTCAATGACATCCCGTTTTGAACCGATTCCCATCGGATCAATGGTGAGATATTGTTCTCTTTTATGTATATAAATAAATCGCACATCATAATCGCTGTCTTTTGATGGGAACCCCCATGCCCTGCTCCCTGATTCACAGGCGTAAAGAATTTTCACTTCGAAGTCTGACTCAATTTTTTGCAGTGACTTTAAAATGGTACCCTTCATGGTCTATCCCCTTTCCGCTTGTATTACTTTCCCAATATGGCCAATTTAAAAGGAATCTTGTTCCTTTTGAGCAAAAAAAAAGACCCCCCATGGGCTTATTTTTTATTATTTACATAATAAAAAACCACTTTTTTTACCTCTTGGAGCATTTTTTTGGCGGAATCCATGTCTTTCATTTCGATGACAAACACGCTAAGCTTGCTGGCGTATTCCATCTTAGCGGTTTTGTCCAATTCGTTTACTCGTTTCCTGATCAAGGAAAGCAGCTTCTCTTTACTTTTGCTGGACCAAACCCCGCAGGTGGGAATGTAAATCTTTGCCTCAGGAGTCAAATCTACCTGGTACTGTCCCCAGGGAGTATGGAGGAAATTAAAATAACTTTTCGCCCTTGTTTGGGTTACATAAGAATCCCACTCCATGTGAAACATCTCCTTTCATGATTTCAACCCTATTATATCATTTGTTTAATAATTCTGATATGAAATTTTCTGGTAATTTCATCTTCCCCTTTTTCCAGCCCCATTCCAAGAAAACATCCTTGTCCTATAAGGTTTTGATGATTGTAACAAATGTCATTTTTAAAACCTTTTAAAACGGGTATATAGCAGAAAAAGAGATGGAGGGGTACTATGAAAAAGTCTACTATTGGTTTGATATCAGCATCCGTGCTAGCGGGCGGCGCTCTGGCATATACTGTCGCAAGCAGGAAAAAACAGCAAAAAGAGGAAATGGAGCATAAAGTAGTCACCATTCAGCATGAAGACAAGGAAGTTAAAGTGCTTGAGGATACAGATATGAGAAACAGCGAGAAAATCGACCAGGTGGAAAGTGTCGAGGCGGATCAGGATCCCGCAGAAAAAGGCCTCACCCTGCTGGACTCGGCTTACCGGGCCGAATGGCAGGCCAACGGCTTTCCTCAAACCCATAAGGAAATGAAAGAGCTTGAAGAAGAAGAAGTAAAATAATAGAGATTTAAGGAACCCGCTATAAGGCGGGTTCTTTTTATGAAACCACCAGAATGGCGTTGACAATCCGAACTTTATCTTGGTACTATTTATATCAGATAATTCATAATTTTCAAAAACAGAGTATTCGCTCTACATAAGATATTTCTTCATCGCATGAAGGTAAAAGGTGATCATTTATGAGAAATGAAGGAGAGGAAATGAATGGCACTTATTAATTCAGTAACTGGACCGATTGAAACGTCGGAATTGGGGGTAACCCTCATCCACGAGCATATGCGGGTTCGCTCGGAAGCTGTATTTGTACAGTTTCCCCATTTGTATGATGAAGAGAAAGAATTTGCAAAAGCAGTGGAGCAAGTGAACAAGGTGAAACGGCTTGGGGTTAAAACCATCTGTGACCCGACGGTTATGGAACTCGGGCGCGACATCCGTTTTATTGAGAGGATTTCACGCGAAACAGGCGTCCAGATTATTGCTGCCACAGGAATCTACTCCTATCATTATATCCCGCCCCACTTCCAGAATCGTGATATCGACTATATGTCCTCCCTGTTTGTCCGCGATATTGAAGTGGGAATTCAAAACACTTCCATTAAGGCAGGCTTCCTGAAATGTGCGACTGATGCTCAGGGAGTCACTCCAGATGTTGAAAAAGTGATTCGGGCCGCAGCGCGCGCCCACAAAAAAACAGGTGTGCCCATTATGACCCATTCCCATCCTGGTTCAGGAACCGGTATTAGCCAACTTGAGATCCTTATCGAGGAAGGTGTTGATCCATCCCGGATTCTCATTGGCCATACTGGTGATACAGATAACCTGGAATATATCCTCAGCGTACTTGAATATGGCTGTTTCATTGGAATGGATCGTTATGGTTTAACAGGAGAAGTACCGACTGAGAACCGCAATACCACGGTTATAGAGTTGGCTAAAAAAGGCTATGCCGATCGCATGTTTCTTTCACAGGATCATTGCTGCACTATTGATTGGTATCCTGAAGACATTCCACAGCAAATGTTCCCGAAGTGGACCATGAGTTTTGTTCTGGAGGAAGTGATCCCTGAACTTAAAAACAGCGGAGTCACAATTCAACAAATTCAAATGATGATGGTGGACAATGCCCGCCGCTGGTTTGAAGGAAGCTATGATACTGGAACTTATTCAAAGTCGGAAATACGGGGAGCTGTTTCACAATAGAATGCTAAAAAGCTATCCTCCGGGCCATAGGGAGGATAGCTTTCTTTGTGTATCTATTTATCTGTCTATCTACCAAACCGGTTCTTGTCAGCTTTCATCCTTCTCGGGGTTCGGCAGCATAATCTGCCCTTCGCGTTCGTTTTCGAGCAATACTTGCAGAATATAATTAGAAAGCCGGCTGAGTTGGAAAGGTTTGGTCAGGTACCCTGCTGCCCCGAAGTATTGGCCCTTTTCTTTTTCATCCATCGCTGTCGAAATGAAGATAGGGATATTTTCGGTTTTTGGTTCGGCTTTCAGCCTTTTGATGATGCTCCAGCCGTCGATGCTGTTTTCCAGCATGATATCAACGACCACAGCATCCGGGAGTTTGTTCAGGATCGCTTCAATTGCCGTGTCTCCGTCTGTATAATGGGTAACGAAAAATCCATTATCCTTCAATTCGTCTTTTAACAGACTCGCAAGGCTAAGATCATCCTCGACAAGGACAATATGGGCCTGTGATTCCCCCTTCTCCTCTGGCTCAGCTAGACTGTCGCCTTGGTCAATAACAAGAGGAAGCCTGACGGTAAATGTACTTCCGGCTCCTTGCTCCGACTTCACTTGAACATCACCGTCATGGGCTTTAATAATTTCCTTGACGATGGAAAGCCCCAGTCCGGTCCCGCCAATTTTCCGGCGGTCCGTATTATCTATCCGATAAAACTTTGCAAACAGGTTCGGTATCGCCTCAGGAGGGATTCCAAGCCCTTCGTCACTGATATCAACCGCGACTCTTGTTTGTTCCCCCCTAATCTTAACAATGATTTTGCCTCCGTTGGGCGAATACTTCACCGCATTGCTCAACAAGTTGCCGAACACCTGGATGAGCTTGTCCTGGTCACCTAATACGGTGCGATGAGCGGCCTGAACATCCACTACAAATTCATGTTTGTCGGTATTGACTTTTTGTGTCCTGACAACATCCTCTACAATATGCTGAAGGTCACAAAAATCCTTATGGTAGGTCTGCTTGCCGGACTCCATTTTCTGGACATCAAGGAAATCGTTGATCAAAGACGTTAAACGCTTGGCCTCCTGTGAGATGGTCAGCAAGTATTTCCTTTGCCTTTCAGGTTTCAGTTCTTTATTCAGCATCAGCTCGGTGAATCCGAGCACACTCGAAAGCGGCGTTCTTAATTCATGGCTGACCGTGCTGACAAATTCTGATTTCATTTGATCGACTTCATATTGTTTGGTAATATCGTGGTACTCAAAAATCGTGCCGGATTTCTTCCCATCCCTGTACAGAGTCTGGGCATAAAGCTGGACCATTCGTGCAGGTATGGTTTTTAACTGGAAAATGAAGGATTCATCCTGCTGTTCCCCATGAATTGAAGATTGGAGGAAAGCCACTAGCTGATCCGGATGTTCCGCCTTTTCCTTCAACTGCCTTATCCAGTTTTTAGAGGGGCCACGAAGAAGTGTCTGGTTTTCCAGGCCAAGGATTTCCTTAAGCTTTTCGTTCACATGTAAAAGCTCGCCTTCCTCATTAACCAGCTGAATGCCTTCATGAATGGAGTTGAGGATGTTCTGGACCATCTTGCGGCTGTTTTCCGACTCCTGATACAAATTCAACTTCTCAAGGGACAATGATATTTGTTTGCAGAAACCGTCAAATCCTTTTATTTCCTTATCGCTGAATTTGTGGCCAAGCCTTGTAACCATCAGGACAGCAGCGAGCTCGCTGTCTTTAAGGAAAATGGGCAGTGTCAGGTCATAGCTAGAATAAGGCTCTGTTACATACCCTCGCTCTCCTGGCGTGCTTTCACGCCTAACCACAAATGGTTCCATGGTCCTCTTCATTTTGGTAATTCCCGCACTTTCATCTATGCTGGCCAGGAATTGCTGTATTTCTTGATTATTCAGGCCATGGGATGCTCTGCTTTTATTTTCGTCCAGCAGGACAATCAGACCCTTTGTGGATTTTGTAAAATGAACCATGCTGTCGATGATGCTGTCCAGCAATTCCTTCCTGTCAAGGGTGTTGATTAGGCCGTTGATAAACTGGTTCCGGCGGCTGAGCAATTCTTCGTTTTCCCTTGATTTTTGAAATGCCTCCTCAAGCCTTTGCTGCTGGCTTGTCAGTTCTTCCTGCTGTACAAGAAGTTCTTCGTTCTGGTTCATCAGCTCCGTTTCGCTGCTCTGGAGCTTTTGGACCATCTTTTCCAATGAGCGGGAAAGAACGCCTACCTCATCATTGCGCTTTGTATAGTTAAACGAGTCAATATAGGCGCCTATGCTGATTTGTGAAGCCGTTTCAGCCAGGTCTTGTAAAGGAAGCGCCAGCTGACGGACAAACAGCCTGAATATAACCAAAAAGATCATAATAATCACAAGGATGAAAACAAAGAAAACCAATTGGCTATTTGCCGTTTTATCCTCTTTTTCTGCCTGCAGCGATTCACGCTCCAGACTTAGCTGCGCATATTCCCGGGTTAGGATGCTTAGGAAGGCATCGACTCTTTCCACTCCGCCCTGGTCAAGTGCTACTTGCTGGATGCCTGCCTGATTGTTTTCCTGCTTGTATGTGACAAGCAAAGGTAGATAGTCAGTATAATACCAGTCCTTAAACAATCTTACTTCACGGACAAGGACGTCTTCCCCGTCCCATTTTGTCTCCATTCTGGATATTTCGGTATCGAGCAGATTCCCATTTTTATCGATTTTGTCCAAAAAAAGCTGTAATTCAAAGGCTATATAACTGCGGCCCTGGTAAAAGGTATCGTCAAACAAGGATTCTATCGTTTGTATGATGTCCATTCTCTCCGTAAGCACATCCAACTGCTGATCATAGGTGTTTTTCAGCTGCACCTGGTACCAGCGCAATCCCAGGATGCAGATAAGCAGGATTAAGATGAACGAAATATTCATCCTGATTGTTTTTTTAACGGAGCTTTTATTCATCTAAAATATCCCCGATTTTCTCAATCAGGGCGAGAGGACTGAAGGGCTTGGAGATAAAATGGTCGGCCCCCGCGGTCATGACCCTGTCCTGGTCCAGTTTTTGGCTTTTGGCCGAGAGCATCAGGATATTAACATTTTTCTTGCTGTCATCCTCATGCTCCCTGATTTTTTCAATGACTTCCAGTCCGGTCATTTGCGGCATCATGTAATCGAGGATGACCAGATCATATTCATTTTCCTCGATCAGCTGGTATGCTTCCTCGCCATCACAGGCTTCATCAATATCATATCCCTCTTCTTCGAGTGTATCTGTAATCAGCATGCGCAGAACTTCTTCATCTTCAGCGATCAATATCTTCTTAGCCATCTATAATCTCCTTCTGTAGTTGATGTTATCTCCTGTGTTATTTCATGATTTTTTATCTGCCAGTCTCATCCATCCGGATAAATCGTGGATGGCAAATCCTCCGAAGGCCGATTCATGGCGAACATGACGTAGAAACAGGTTAAGCTGAGTTTGCATTTCCTTCAGGCCCGAAGTTGAAAATGTCGTATGTTTCTCCTCCTGTGGCAATGTTTCCACTGCAATCGAAACTGGTTTTCCCAGCTCCTTTGCCCAGTTTAGTTCAGAAGATGTGATATCGATCATCCCATTGCTTCCTTTGGCGTAATTTCTGTAAGCCATGATCGTGACAAAATCGGTGTGCTCCATCACCCATTTTGCCAAAGATCCCTTGCCATATTGATTTTTAAATAAAACTACATCCCACCAAAAGGGAATATCCACGCCAAATGAGAGTCCAGTTTCACTTGAAAAGTGAGAGGCCTCCTTAATGAGACTCTGGTAACCTTCCTTCCATTCCGATTGCTCCCTTGTCCAGCCAGGAAGAAGATATGGCTCTACATCGAGATGGATACCCGCAAACTTTTGCGAAGGATGGAAACAGCTGACTTGATACTCCTCAATCCATTGCTGCCATTCCCGATAATGTGCGCGATGCTGTACCTGGGCCCATGAAGGCTCGCCTCCGAGTGCATGGACCTGAATATTGGCCTCGTTTGCTTTTTGGATGAACGTTTGGTAAGTGGCTTTATCCATTTCAGGGTCGAGTTGCAAGTATAAAGCTTTCACCTGCTGGTTTTCTAAAAAGGCCAGCACTTCCTTGGGGGAATGCTCAATGAGTTGGGTGTCCCAAAGCCAGGTTGCCAGCGGATATTGCCTTGTTCCGCTTAAGGACAGCGAAAGTATGGCGATTCCTAAAACGATGGCCAAAGCTTTCATCCTCCTCTCCATTCTAGGAGGAAACCCCTTTTCGGGTCATTTCTCCCCACCCATGCTTCTTTCCCCTGATGGCCTGAATCAGACCCTGGAATCTCCAGATGGTCATGATCGGACGATACCAGAAAGACTCGGACAAGGCATACAGCATCAGCCTGGTCAAGTCCCGGGGCTTCGGATACCGTTTGATCAGCCACTCTTCCAGCAATACCGAACCGATTGACAAAAACGATCCATACAGGAAGGTCAGAATAAAGAGAAGAAGAGCAAACTTGATATATACTCCCCCAAGAATGAGCCCTGTGATTACGGCTAAATAGCCAAGCAATTCGATGACCGGACCCAGAAGTTCAACAAACAGGAAATAAGGCATCGAAATCATCCCGATTCCTCCGTACCTTGGATTTAGCATCATTTTACGATGAGCCCACAAAGACTCGAATGTGCCCCGGTGCCACCTTGTACGCTGGCGGTGAAGAATTTTAAGTTCTTCAGGTGCTTCTGTATAACAGACTGGGTCTGGCGTATACACAATCCGGGCTTTGCTCTTTTCTTCCCTGATCATCCGATGGAGCCTTACGACCAGCTCCATGTCTTCACCGACTGTATCAACTTTATAGCCCCCTGCTCTTACCACCCAATCGGTTTTGAATACTCCAAAGGCTCCTGATATGATCAGCAGGAGATTGTGCTGGCTCAGGCCAATTCGGCCCAGCAGAAAAGCGCGCATGTACTCGATTACCTGCATGATGACGACCGGCTTCCGGGAAAGGACGATATCTTCCGCCTTCAATTCTCCCCGCTCTATATGGCAGTCATTGGCGATGGCGACCGTGCCTCCGGAAGCGATGATTTCCTCGCCAGGGCTTGCTTCAAGGATGGGCTTTATGATTCTGATGAAGGCGGAGTAGTCGAGTACCGTATCTCCATCAAGAGAAACAAAATATGGATACTTGGAAAGATTGATTCCTGCATTAAGCGCATCTGCTTTTCCACCATTATCCTTGTCAATTAAAAATAGGTTGGGATAAATGGCAGATTGGTAGACCGCTTTTACTGTTTTTGAAACTAAACTTCCTTTCCTATGAATCACCTTCTGATTCATTTCCGCCATACTGAATTCTTCAATCATTTTATTCAATGTTTGATCCTTTGAACCATCGTTCACAACAATGACTTCATAGAGCGGGTATTGCATCCCGCCAACAAGGGAGCGGACACTGCCGACAATGCCTGCCTCCTCATTGTATGCCGGCACAATGATGGAAAGCGGAAGGGTATGTGCCGAATTCTCAAGACTTTGATAGTACAGGATGGAGTCCAGCCCGCGCTCCTTATTTAATTTCTTCGCGGATATCAGGAAAAGAGCCAAATAAAAGGCAAAAACGAAAAGGATGAACACGATGACTACGAGATTCATGGCAAGAAAAAAAACATTGCCCCATTCTGAAAGACTATGCATCCTTATGGCTCCTTTCCAGCCATTCACCCGCAATATCACGCGCAAACCGGTCGGGGTGATAGGCAGCAATTCTGTTCAAAGATTTCATTCCTTCCGGGTACTTTATAATGGATTTCGCACTCTCGTTTCTTACGAGGTAGGAGGAGTCGCCGAGCATCGTTTCGAGATAGGGCAGAAACTCCTTGCTACGGATGCTGCCCATTGACCTTGCAAGCATAATTCGTTCCGGCACCGCTTTGGCGCATGGGACAGAATCCAGGATAAGGGAGGTTTTAGGGAAATATCCGAAGCTCGCTACTCCCTTCCAAATCCGGATCCGAAGTTCCAGATACTCAGCCTGTGACATGATTACCTCGTCCTGTATCAGCTCTTCCAGTAAGTTCAGATACTCCTCATTCCGGACATGCATATTCTGCAGCACATCCAGGATGCACTCCTGAATCTCAAGGGGATAAAGGTAAAATTCGCGGATGACAGGAGAAGCATCTGATTCAGCCAGGAAGATTTCCATGATTCCCCGGCGGACAAAAAGCGGCAGTTCTCCCTCGCCCGATTGAAGCATTTCAAGAACCTGCCTGCTTGATAACGAGGCAAGCGTAAAATAGACTTGGTACTTTTCCTGCTTTGAGATTTCCTTCCGGTTTAACAGTGAGTTAATTTCCTTCTCCAATTCAGTTAAGTGGAAAAGGCCGATGTAAACCATACTTTTCATCCTTACTTCCGGACGTGAATGCTTCAGCCTTTTTCTATAGCTGGCAAGGAAATGCTTGCGAATGAAAGGCTGTATGTTTTTAAGCAGCAGGTGTTCATTTTTCAAACGGCGGGCGAACTCTTCTTCCAGCACTTCCTGCTCCAGCATTGTTTTGGGCACAATTTCACTTGGAGGAAGCCCACTTTCCAGTAACAAGTCAATACCTTTTTGATACTTGCGCATTATCCCGATTTTTTTTTCGCTATATTTTTGCCTCCGTACCTTTGCCACATAAAGGGCAATGAATATCGTGAAAACTACTGCTAATAGATAGAGGCAGACAATTGTAATTAAATATAGGATTACGTTCATGAGTTGCCTCTGATCAGCCTTTTGATCCTGGCCCTCAATTCTTCCATCCCGAAAGGTTTTTTTAAATAATCATCGGCACCCTGCTGGATGGCGGTCGCAACATCCTGCTCACCTCTCCTGTTTGTAAGCATCATAATGGTGTATTTTCTTTTATCAGCGCTGCTTCGTAGTCTTTTGATCACTTCGAGGCCGTCCATTCGCGGCATGACTCCATCCAAAATCAAAAGATATTGGTCATGTTCGTTATGCCAGGGATCGGCAAAAAAGAGCTCCCCATTTCCATATGTCCGCAGGTCCGTTTCAAAATCGTTACCTCCAATATCCGACAGTTGGGCTTCCAGCATTCCGCAAATGATGGGATCATCATCAATTACGGCAAGCCTGACTATTTTTTTCCTAACCTGCTCTCCCCATTTAATGACGTGCAGCTGGCCAGTTTTATTCTCAGTACCGCCATGGAGAGTCGAGTCGAGTTTCCTTATGCACTCTTTTGGGGAAACATCCGGATGATTGATTTCAATCAGGCTGGCGGAGACTGTGGCTTCGATTTCCTTGCCTACTTTTTCCCGGACCATTTCCGGGAATCCGTCTATCAGTTTTTCCAGTACCCTCTTCGCTTCCTGCAGGGCAGCATGAGAAAAGAGGATAAGGAAGGAGTCTGCTTCAGAACGTACAATCACGTCATAAGGCTTTATCTGTTCCTGGATATAATTGTACAGTTGCCGCAGCAGCTGATCGCCTTTTGGGTATCCATGCTGTTCATTAATAGCTTGAAAGCCATTGATATTGATACCTCCAACACAAAAGCTTTCCTGATTATCCCGCTGCAATTCGAGCCTCCTCCTGATTTCACCCAAGGCATATCTGTGATTAAACGCTCCCGTTAAGGAATCGGTCAAAATCAACTCAAGCATCCTGTTTCTTTTCGCAGTCACCCGCTTTAACCGGATAACCAGCTCCTCCATATTGATGGGCTTGTTCATGAAGGCATCGGCTGACCGGAAAACCTCCATCCTTTGTTCTGAGCCGTTATGGCCGCTCATCATGAAAATCGGAACATGGCAGGCATCCGCCTGCTGGGCCAGGATGTCCAGGATATGAAATCCATCCTTCTCGGGCAGATGGACATCAATCAGGATGCAGTCAGGCTCTCAGCGATAAAAATGCTGGACTGCCTGGTCTTTGTAGCTTGTTGCTTGAATTACCATGAAACCTTCTTGCTCCAGCTGCTCCCTTATATATTGTAGCAGGACGACATCGTCATCTATCACAAATATTAAAGGCCTTTCCTGCTGCCTTTCCCCAGACAGGTAAGCCTCCCCTTCGTCTTTGCTTTCTTCTTCCATCCTTTCGTCATCAAAAAGGGCAATAAAAGGCTGCAGGAAATGGTACAACTTGGTTTTCGGCCAGATTTGCATTGCATCAGGATCGACTTCCTGCTCCAATTTTTCCGCAATGCTTGCCCAATTGGCAAAACCAATCTGTGCCCCGGTCCCCTTTACTGTATGAAGAAACTGGTACAATTCCTTTTCAGAAACGTCCTCTTCACCAGTCAGCCAATTTCTCAGTCGCTGTTGATTCTGGCTCAGGAATAAACGCTGGTATTTTTCAATTGCTTTCAATCACATCACTACCTTATTACAATACTTTTTATCTGGTCCCGCCCTATAGCTCAAGAGGCGGCTATTTTTCTTTTTGTTCGATTTCCTTCAATATCTGCGTCATCATGGGAAAATAACTTCTCCAATAAAAGGCTTCCTTCGGTTGAATAAACGCCATCAGGTCATAAAACACATTCGGTACGATCCATTTCGGCCAACTGGTGGTCTCAATATCGGCATAATCACCAGCAAAATAATAGGTACGGTTTTGAGGGTGATGAATCACCGCTGGAAACTTGCCTGGCAAGCCATGGTCCTTTAAAATTTGCCGGCCATTGCCCTGTAGATTCACGTGATAATTCGCTTCCACGATCGTACCGGAGTTTGGTTCCACAATATCAAACCAATATCCATAGGGGCTGTTCCTGGCTTCGGGGTAATGGGTCCTGCCCTCCTTCGTCCATTGGAAGTATACCTCGCCCTCGAAATCACCGTTGTCGAGAACCACCACCTTGTCATTTTCGGCGACAAAAACAAGTCCTTCACCTTCAAACTTCCACTCCTGCTGATATTGATCCTGATAATTGTTTACCAGCCATGAAGGAATTTCACTATCCTGCATATCTGGAAAGTACCGGCCAATCCAGCCGCTCCATTCAAAGGACATGCTCTCTTCAACCGATTTCCTTACAGAGTCTTCTGTCGGGGAGGCAATGGAGTTGAATTCCATCAAAAGTACAGTAATCTCTTCCCTGGCTTGAAGGATTGCGTCCCATTCCTGAGATGTCAGCCCGCCGTAAATAAGACTGGAGCGGTCGCCACGAGGATTCTCGTTTACATCCTCACTGTACACTCCGTAGGTATCTGCCAGATATATCAAATCAAGGGGAGCCTGAGGCGCAAATTCCTGGTCGCCGCTGAATTCATCAGGACGATATCCAAAATAATCTTTTTCCTTTTCATAGGCCTCGCCGTCCTTTGTGGTGATTTTATGATGTTCAAGCAACCAAAAAAGTCCCTTGTGCTCCCTGAAGTCATCATTGGGAACGGTTTTATCGATAACAGCTACCCCCATTGGCACAGCTGATTTTATGTACCAAAAGAAAAATGGAGCCCCTATCAAAAGCAGCAAAGCCGAAATAGCTCCAGATAATGCCAGGTTATATCTCATTATATATCTCCTAAAATCATAGACTTTTGTTTAATATATAGAACAATATTATCCAGTTTATAATATCATAATAGCGAAAAAACTTTCCAATTTTATATTACAATGGAAAAAAACAGGAAATTAATTGTACTCTTTCCTGCAAACTTCCTTTGTACGCAAAAAAGCCGGGATACACAGTAGCCGGCTTTTTTGATTATGCTGCTCTCTTGACAGTTGAATGACTCCGTTTTTATATTATTTAACCACTTTCCTTCTCATCCACTGCGTGGCCGCCCACTTATCGCCAATGATGACGGGAGCGCCCCCGTGCAAGGTCAGCTCGTTTAAAGAAGTGTTATCGTAAAAATACTCGAAGTACACTGCCATCCCCTTTTGGGGCGAGACAGAGAAGTTCAGCTTGGGAAAATACGTTTCCCCGCCTTCCTTCACATCATTCAAATACATGACAAGTGTGCTGATTCTGGGATTGCTTGCGCCATTTTCTACTGATTTAAAAAAGTCAAAATGGGCTTTATACTCCTGTCCGACCTGGTAGTTGAGGATTTGAAGGCCTTCGCCGTGTGCAGCAGGAATGCCCATGATATGCGAGACCCTTCTTTCGATTCTCACTACCAGTTCATTTTCTCCTTCATCAAAAAACATGCTGGAGCTGCTCCGAAGATCATCCACTTCCCGTGTATTCCCGATTCTCGAACGTTTCAATTTATTTTGCGACAAGGAGATAAGCTCATCGCACTCTTCATCGCTTAGGACATTACCGAGCACAACGATCAGCGGCTCTTCCATTTTGGCGATGATCCTGATTTCCCGGTCTTCCGTCATTATTTTATTTCCAATGTGGTTAAAAATCGTTGGTTCTTTGATTGGCCTTTCTGTCGCATCCATTTTCAACTTTATCACCCTTTAAATAGTTTGAATTTTGGCAATTTTAAAGCTGT
The DNA here is from genome assembly GCF_000986785.1 of Mesobacillus campisalis. Lineage (GTDB taxonomy): Bacteria > Bacillota > Bacilli > Bacillales > Cytobacillaceae > Mesobacillus_B > Mesobacillus_B campisalis. The sequence goes on from NZ_LAYY01000024.1 coordinate 43,229, forward strand.
ATCTAACAGATCGTTTGGTTGAAGGAACAAATGAAATATGCTGTAATCCTTTTAGACGTGAATTCCTCCCGCAATCAAAATGGATGGTGAATTTTTCAATTTATTTTACATCGCAGAAAACCGTTTGGCTATTAAAATATTTTTCTCTTTTAAAAATAAAAACCTTGCTATTTTTGGAAAGAAGAAAAAAGGTTTTACACAAAACACACAGGGAATCAGGGGAATAAGGATGGCACAGTATGGGGGTGAATACCATGAATTTGCTATACGTTAAGGCTATGGAAGCTTTCCAGAAAGATGCCGAACGGGAGAAAGCAGCAAATTTCAGGAATCAAAGCCAAGACGATAAAAGACGGAAATAGAATTATAGTAAATAAATAATCGGGACGGTACAAGGTGATGTATCGTCCTGTTTTGTTGTACTCCCATTTTCATCAATGTCCTTTCTGATATATGCTATATTTTATAGGGATACAAATTGGAGGTGGATTGCTTGATTACATATAAGGAACTACATCATGTTAGCTTAAACGTGACAGATTTGGAGAGGGCCAAGAAATTTTATGGAGAAGTGCTTTGCCTTAAGGAGCTCGAGCGCCCGAACTTTGGGTTTCCCGGAGCATGGTATAAAGTCGGGCAGCAGCAGCTGCACTTGATTGTTCTCCCTTCTTCCCAAACGCTTCGACAGGACAAGAAGGTTGGCAGCCGGGAAGGCCATTTTGCGCTGCGCGTTGGCAACTACCACGAAACACTGGAATGGCTCGAGAAGCATGGAGTGGAAGTCTTAAAAAAGCCCGATAGCGTAAGCGGATTTGCCCAGATTTTCTGCGCGGATCCGGATGGAAATCTTATTGAGCTGAATGTCGACCAGAAGGATTTGTGAAGAAAAATAGGCCGTGGCACTTTTTGGCAGATAAAAAATTGAAAGGGATTGCCTGACGGCAATCCCTTTCATTTCCCCATTCCTCCAGTTCCAGCGGGTTGTGCTTCAGCGATTCAAAGTATTTAAATTCGGTTTTTTATATCTTCTCGCAAGGATTCAATCATGTCATCCGATAAATCCGCTGGCAAAGATGTGCCATCCTCAAAATCCAGGCATTAACAAGCTCCAGGTCGGCTTTTTTAAACGTAATGCGGTAATTCTTCCCATGCTGTTTGAAATCTGCGGTTGCGTACTCTTCAATACCCATCTCATCATCAATAATCATGTCAGTAATTTCATAGTTCTCCATGACCAATCTCCTTCCGTGCGCCTGGGGCGGTTCTTCTGCATTATTTATAAGTCTTCCCTCACTTATTGGCAGAAAAACATCATGATCTTTAACAAAAAAAAAGACCGCAATTGCGGTCTCAGCTTTTTTGGAAGTTTATTGCGAGGCCAGGGCCCTTCCGCTTTTTTTAACCTGTTTAACCGGCCTGAGGGCCTGTTCCTTCCAGTAAACAAAGATGGCAGCAGCAAGAAGCATGATTCCTGTTGCCGCAAAAACGAATTCTGCAGGGAAAAATCCCCCGATTACTCCGCCAATCAGCGGGCCTGTCATTCCCCCAATTTGGGTGGCCGTCTGATTTAGACTGAAAGCCCTGCCGCGAAAATCCTCAGCTGTGAATTTGACAACCAGGCCATTCAATGCGGGGAACACCGCACAGAAAAAGATGCCAAAAACAAATCGGCTGATTGAAAAACCAATGATATGGGCGAACATAATCTGGGCAAAGGTTCCAATCCCGCCGCCAAGCAAGCCGATGAAAAGAACCCGGTGGAACCCAACTTTATCTGCCCATTTTCCCCATAAAGGCGCAAACATCGTACTGGCAATCCCCGGCAGCGCAAACACGAGGCCAGCCACCATTACCGCTTTACCCGTCGAGCTGCCCAATTCCATGATGTACAACGGCAAAATTGGTTCAATGGTGAGAATGGAGCTCGCGGTAACAACCGTCAGCAGCAAAACCAGCATAAAGGGTTTGTTCCGGCAAGCGATTTTCAGGTCGTTCTTCACCGAACCTGGTTCCTTGCTGGGCTTAAAGTTCTCTTCCTTTACAAACAGGATGATCAGGATGGTCGACAGCAGAACGATGATTCCCGCGCTGCCAAAGGCCATTCGGTTTCCTACCAGCTGGGCAACCACTCCGCCAATCAGCGGCCCAACGATTCCTCCGGAGGCAGACGCGGTGGAAATCATCGACAGTGCATATCCAACCTTTGTTCCCGGAGTATTGGTCCCCACCAAAGCAATCGCGCCTGGAATAAATCCTGTCAAAAGTCCCTGGGAAATTCTCAAGACAAGCAGTTGATACTGGTTGGTAACAAACGCCGTCAGAAGATAAATGATAAACAAAAAAAGCCCTGCCCGGATGATCATTGGCTTTCTGCCATACTTGTCTGCCACCCGCCCCCAAAACGGAGAAGCAATCGCACCGGCAAAGAAAGCTGCGCTGAACAAAAGGCCTGACCATAATTCAATGTGGTCGGTAACTCCAATCTCCGGCAAAAAAATCGGGAGAAAGGGAATGACCATTGAAAAACTCGCAGAAGTAAAAAAGACGCCAAACCAAAGAACAAGTAAATTCCGCTTCCATACTTCCATATTGTCCGCTCCCCATTTTGTATGATATGGACATCATACCACAAAACAAAAATATTTCCAGTCTCGAAATATCTGAGTGTCTAAACAATAAGTGGTCTTTCTGTTTCACTGCCCTCATGAACACTAAAGTAATAAAGGCACTCATCCTCCCCGGATGAGTGCCCTTAAGAATTATTCAACCCACTGAACAATGTCCTTCATAGGTTTTCTTGTTTTTGGCCTAGGTTCCCTAGCCCGGTAGCCAAACGCAGCCATGACTGATAAGGCTAGATGGCCATCTTCCAAGAGTCCATCTTCCTCAAGAAGACCGTTTACTTTTTCAAAATCAAAACCTTCGATTGGACAGGAATCAATTCCGATTAAAGCTGCTGCCGTCATCATATTCCCAAGTGCGATGTACGTTTGTTTGCAAGCCCAGTCAAAAATCGCCCTATCACTCTCAAGCAGGTTCAAATCATTTTCCTGAAACTCTTTATACCGAACCAACATTTTGGCAAAGATATCTTCCGGAATTTGCTTTACATTCAACATTTGGTGCTTAACATAATCACTATCATATTTTGTATCCTTGACCGTACGGGCCAGGATCAGGACAAAATGGCTGGCGGTTGGCAGCTGCCCTTGAGCACCCCATGAAACCTCACGCAGTTTTTCACGCAGTTCCTTGTTTTGGACAACGACAAACTTCCACGGTTCATAACCGACAGAACTCGGTGACAGTCTTGCCGCTTCCAGAATAAAGTTGAAATCTTCGTCCGAAATCTTTTTTTCGGAATCGAATTCCTTTGTGGCATGTCTAAATTGAAAAGCTTCCAGTATTTCCTGTTTTTTTGCTTCACGGTCCATTAATTGCAGTCTCCTTTTGATGAGTTTATGGTTTTTAATCTAAAACAGATTAACAGCACTTAGCAAATAAAATGCCTCATGCCGCTGGATTCATACACCTTGAAAGCCCATTTCTTCTAACCTTTGAAAACGGGCTCTTCCTTATGCAACGCTTGAAAATCTGACACGTCTGTGATTATGAGGTGATAAAAGTGAAAAAATTCAAATATTTCACACGGTTGACTTTTAGTACTTTGCTGATGGTGTCCTTATTGTTTTTCGGCGCTGGTTCTGGTTCTGCTAATGACGATTCCATCACTGTCAAGAAAGGAGATACGCTGTACAGCCTATCAAAAAATTACAACCTGTCTATCCAGGAGTTGAAAGATTATAATCTCCTGACAACCAATACCATTTATGCCGGTCAAAAATTGCTCATACCGGGCTTGAACCAAAATATCCCTTTGTATGTTGTGGTTGGCGGATCCTATGCACAGAAGGCGAACGCCGATAAGCAGGCGGCAGCTTTGAAAAAGAAGAACATCGACGTGGTTACTGTAAAAAAAGTGATCAATGGCAAGCCTTTTTATCGTATCCAGGCCGGAGTGTTTTCAAATAAGCTTAATGCGGAGAAACAAAAACAAATTCTTAAAAAGAATGGAATCAAGGATGCCTATGTCCTCACGGAAAAACCGCTTCATTTAAATGGAATCAACGTGGGCTCCTCGTACAATCATCTGCTTAAGCAGTTTGGCAAACCAATTAAAACAGAGGATTATCTGAATGTCAGGTCACTGTATTATCAAAAGCACGGTGCAGGGGTGCGGGTAAATTTCAAAATGGATAACGGCTCTGTTTTCGGCTTGCAAGCCTACCCTGAATTTTTAAAAATGACTTCTGTTCCGAAAGAGAAAAGCAAAGTTCTCGATATGTATGGGTACCCTAACGAGGTAAAAAAAGTAACTTGCTATGAGAGCGCTTCGTGCGAACAGTTCATATATCTTCTAAATAAAAACAAATTGACGGTTCAATTTGATCGAGATGGAAGGAGTGTTCAGTATTTGGATTTGAGCAGGATGGAATAACATGAGCTTTTGCTTTTTTTGGCGGCGAGTCCGAATGAGGGCGACTTTCGGACTCGAGCCCATACTTTTCTTCCTGGCGTGTCCGAATCAGCGCGTCATTCTTACCCAAGCGCCAATAATAAAAAAGGATGCCGCAGCATCCTTTTTTAATTTCTATTAATAATCCCATACTTCTTTCGCGACTTCCACAATCAGCTTCAATTTTTCCCACTGCTCTTCTTCTGTCAGGTTGTTTCCGTGATGGGTGGAAGCGAAGCCGCACTGCGGGCTGATGCACAGCTGCTCGAGTGGAATGAATTGAGTTGCTTCCTTGATTCTTTCCTTGATGGCGTTTTTGTCTTCCAGCTCTGGGAACTTGGAGGTGAACAGCCCGAGTACGACCCGTGGTGCACCTTCCCCATTAGGGATAAACCGTAAAGGTTCGAACGTGCCAGAACGCTCATCGTCGAATTCGAGGAAGAATCCATCGACTTTTTCCCTTGCCAGCAGGGTTGGCGCAATAATGTCATAGCTGCCGGCGAACGCATAGTCGGATCGGTAGTTTCCCCGGCAAATGTGGGTGGTTACGTACAAATCCTCAGGCTTTCCTTCTAAAGCGCCATTTACCACACGCAAGGCAAGGTCAATCAGGTATTCACGTGAAAACTGGGCGTCGCTGAATGGAAGGGATGGCGCAGAAAGGCCGGCAATATAGACATCATCAATCTGCAGGTAGCGCACTCCCATTTCATAAAATGCCTTAATGGTAAGTCGGTAGGCCTCAATGATGTCTTTGGCAAAATCTTCCCAATCGGTGTAGATTTCCGGATTGATGATCCCCGCATTGAAAAACTGGTTCGGGCTAGGGATGGTTACTTTGGCAACCGCCCTGTCTCCCACAATTTCAACCAAGTCCTTTGCATGCTGGATGAACGGGTGATCAGGGTTGAACCTCACTCGATCGATCGCACGCACGTCATGCTTGTCTGTTTCCAATTTGCTGAACTGGTACCCCTTCTCCGGCGTGTATCCTTCCATGCCAAGCAGGTTCTCCATGAAGTCCGTGTGCCACCAGTTCCGTCTGAACTCGCCATCTGTTACGGCTGTTAATCCAACTTCAATCTGCTTGTCTACGATTCTCCTAACTTCAGTAAGCTCTATCTCCCTCAATTGTTCTGCACTGATTTCACCATTGTTGAAGCTTGTCCTCGCTTCAAGCAAGTGCTTCGGTCTTAGCAGACTTCCTACATGATCGGCTCTGAATGGTGCTTTAGTTAACGTGATTGACATGGTATATTCCCTCTTTCTTCTTGTAAATCCATATGTAAGCCCAAATAAAAAACCTCTTCCTGCAAAGCAAGAAGAGGTTTTGGCGATATGGTCATGGCTCTTCTTATCTTCAAGCTTTACGCTTCTGGAATTAGCACAGTTCTTTACAGTCTGTTGCTGAGGCATCGCAGGGCCAGTCCCTCCGCCTCTCTGGATAAGAGTGTTATTAAGTTAACTATTACTCTATCCATATATGATTGATTTGTCAAGGAACATTCTGAAACTTTTTAAAAAGGAAACATTCTCACTTTTTGCTAAACCATTTGCTCTTGCTTCTGGCGCAGTTTCCGGGCTGCTTCTACCATATTTTTAAGAGAAGCAATCGTTTCTTCTTCCTTACGAGTCTTAAGGCCGCAATCCGGGTTCACCCAGAACTGTTCTTTGGGGATGACTTTCAAGCTATCATCCAGGATGGAATCAATCTCTTCAATACTTGGCACTCGAGGGCTATGAATATCATAGACTCCCAATCCAATTCCCAGTGGATAGGGATTCCTTTTTAGAGATTGTATCAATTCGCCGTGACTCCGGGATGTTTCTATGGAAATGACGTCAGCATCAAGGGCGGTGATTGGCTCGATAAAATCATTGAAATCACAGTAACACATATGGGTGTGGATTTGCGTTTCATTTTTCACGCTGCCGGTTGCCAGTCTAAAGGCTTGAACTCCCCAAGCCAGGTAATCATCCCAGTTTTCCTTGCGCAATGGCAGGCCTTCCCTTAGAGCGGGCTCGTCGACCTGAATAATCGAGATCCCTGCGTCCTCCAGGGCACGAATCTCCTCTCTTAGTGCCAGGGCAATCTGGGAGGCTACCTGGGCCTTTGTGAGATCATCGCGGACAAATGACCAATTCAATATTGTGACCGGGCCCGTCAGCATTCCTTTTACAGGCTTTGATGTCAATGCTTGGGCCTCGGCAACTTCCTTTACGGTCATCGGCGCTGTCCATTGGACATCCCCATAGATAATTGGCGGCTTCACGCAGCGGGAACCATACGAAACTACCCAGCCATCTTTAGTAAAAGCAAATCCGCTCAGCTTTTCAGCAAAATATTCAACCATGTCTGTACGCTCAAATTCTCCATGCACCAGTACATCCAAGCCGATTTCTTCCTGTATTTCAATCCAGCGAGCTGATTCTTTTTTTACAAAATCGGCATAGGCATCATCTTTGATTTCCTGATTCCGCCATGCTTTCCGCGTACGTTTCACCTCACCCGACTGAGGGAAGCTGCCAATCGTGGTTGTCGGATAGTCCGGCAGTTTCAACACTTTTTGCTGCAAAGGCTGACGGTCCCTGAAAGCTAATGGCCGCCTGTAATCCTCGGGTTCCACTTTGGTGACCAGCTCTCTCACAAATTCATTTTTTCTTTCCTTGTGCCGAGCCAGCTCCTGGATCGCGAGGATGCTTTCCGAAACGCTCCTGTTTCCATACCATGTCTCATCTCGAACATAGGACGCCACCTGGGTGATCTCCACAATTTTTTCATCTGCAAATGACAGGGCATTTTTCAATACAGGGTCAAGGTCGCTTTCCAGTTTCACTGTAACAGGAACATGCTGTAGGCTGCATGAAGACTGGATCCAGGCTTCGTTTACCCCGCTCAAGCTAACGACAGCCTTGATATCCACTGCCAGTTCGGCCAAATTGGCTCTCCAAATATCTCGTCCGTTCACAAGTCCGATACCCAGGACCTTTTCCTTGGGAAAGCCATGTTTAGTAAGTGAGGCCATATTCTTCTTACCACCGTGGGCAAAGTCCAGGCCAATCCCGGCGACTGGCATCCGGGAGAGTTCTTCAAAACAGGATGGTCCTTCGAAATAGGTTTGCAGCATGATTTTGACCGAAGGAACTTCCTGTGCCAGCTGCCGGTAAATGAATTGCACCAGCTTTACATCATCAGGAGTCAGGGAAAGGACCAATGCCGGCTCTTCCACCTGAACCCATTCTGCCCCGGCGTCTGACAGCTGCTGCAATACTTGTGCATACAGCGGGAGGAGCTTGAGATAAAACGAGGCTTTCGATAATTCATCGTAGCCTTTGGAGAGCTGGACAAACGTAAATGGCCCAATGATGGCAGGCTTTGTGACTAATCCCAGTTCTTCCTTCGCTTCCATAAAATAATCAAGAAGGTAATTGTTTGTTAACTGAAGAGGCTGCCCCTCATACTCGGGGACAATGTAATGGTAATTCGTATTAAACCACTTCGTCATTTCACTGGCGACAGCATCTCTGGCTCCCCTCGCCATTTTGTAATAGGTAGCCAGGTCCAACTTTCCCCCTGACCATCCATAGCGGGATGGAACCATTCCAAACATCGCGGCGTGGTCAAGCATGCGATCATACAAAGTAAAATCACCCACTGTCAAAAACTCCAAACCCAGTGACTGCTGGCGCCGTAAGTGATTCAAGCGCATCTCCTTCATATCGGAAAGAAACTGCTCCTCTGTTAAATGGCCATTCCAAATGGATTCCACACAGCGTTTCCATTCCCGGTTCTCTCCAATATAGGGATAACCAATGGCAGTGCTTACGACCTTCATTTCCTGTTCCTCCTTAAAATCATTTTACATATGTCCAAATACAAAAAAGCCATTTCCGCAATCGGGAAATGGCTCTACATTCAAGTTAGGGTATGCTTTTAAAATTGTAGCAACAGACTCTTAACTCGTATGTCGTACAAATAAAGGTCACCACCTATTTCCACGTAGGTATCTGGTGTGTACTGGGAATTGGCAGGTCTCCTGGCTCATCATCAACGCTTCCCGCGCCTTCCCGTCCAAAGACAGTGGCATATGCGAGTCACTCCGATTTACAGTTGCGGGACAGCGACGGATTTTCACCGTTCTTCCCTTTTAAGCCAAGCCTCAGCTTGGCACCAACTCTTACACGATATGTAATTGTTCCTTACTATATCATACAGGATCCTTTTCGTATACCTGTTTTCTGAATTTAGTGTTTTTTATCAAAATCCTGGGGTAGTTACAATAGGCCTACCATTCGAAGGCCGTGAAGGATCCCATCGTCTTCAACCGATTTGGTCACATGCTTTGCTGCTGCCTTTACTTTTTCCACTCCATTTCCCATCGCGACACTATTTTGGATTGTCGAGAGCATTTCCAAGTCATTAAGTCCATCACCAAAGGCATAGATTTGTTCTTCATTGATACCCATTTGTTTCACTAATTTCTCAATACCCTTGGCTTTGGATCCTCCTCCAGGGATAATATCAACAGAGACGGGATGCCATCTTACAAAATCGAAGTCGCTAAACTGCTCTACGTATTGTTTTTCTTCCCCTTCCTGGCAGAATAGGAGACTTTGATACAACTCCCGGCCAACGTAATATTGAGGATCATGCGTGGGAAATTGTGAAATTTTTAGGGTGCTGATGCTCTCTGTGATATAGTTGTGCTCGGGAACATTTGCCTTCATATCTTCATGATCCATATAAACAACCGGGTGTTCATTCCGCACAGCTATCTCAGTTAATTTTCCCAAAGATTGTGTGTTTAGCGGATTGGTGTATATCACTTCTCCGTTCAAAACCACATAAGAGCCGTTATAACTGACAAAAGTATGTATATCCAGTTCTTCCCGCAGTTCCTTGAACATAAACGGGGCCCGTCCGGTGGCAATCGCTACAATATGCCCACGGTCCTTAAGTTCTTTAATCGCTTCCTTGGTGGACAAAGGCAATGTCTTTTCATGTGTCAGCAATGTCCCGTCAATATCAAAAAAAATTAAGCTTTGTTCAGTCATTTTCTCCCCTGCTTTCAATGCATTAGTTTAAATCCTTTTGTCAAGTGTATATGATGAAAAGGGTTTCATGTCAAACGGGAAGGCTTGTTGTTTGGACTCGTTCCATTTCATTGCTGTCTCAATGACCGTTGAACGATTAGCACGCCAAAAGCCAGGAGTATATGTCACCTGGCAGTTAGTTAGGCTTTAATGTGAGGTTTGTTGATTTCCGGTTCCTCTGATCTTGTCATACAGGTACTGAAATGCATACATCAAATAGGCTTTAAAGTGGAGATAAATAAAAAACTGGAAGTGATTCAGGCGATTTAATCGAATAATCTTTAGCTTTCTTAAGACATCAATAAAGTAGAACGCAAAGATCGAATCTGCCACAGCATTTAGAAAAATGAATTTCTTAAAATTTCCATACGATATTTTAAGAAGCCACATGGATAAAGGCATATAGGGCCCGATACTAAAAGGCAGCTCGTCCCTTAGGAAGGAAGCGCGCTTTTCATAAAACTTCCACCATTTTCGTTTATGGCCGTAAATATGATTAAAAATCTCGAACACCACGATGAAAACGCCCGTTAACGTATAACGCTGAATACTTCGTTTACCAATTAAAAATAACGACATCCAGGGAATGATAATGATGGTTAGATTAAATAAAAGGTGTCTCCTCGAAATCATAGGCCATTTCACCTCTGCCACTTTTTGAACTCTTTATTAAACTGTCCCATCTCAATTCAACCTATCCCACCAAGTTTGAAAAATTAACGGAAAAATTCCGCTTACATTGGAAAATACCAACATTTCCCGTAATATAAGGGGAGTTTTTCCGTTTAAATGGGTCTAACTCCTAGATTTAGTGCCTATATAAAGAAGTTAATCGGAATTTCTCCGCCTATTTCTGCTATTTAAACACCTTTCATTTACCTTAACCGGAATTTCTACGCCAATGAACTCCTTGCGTGCGTGATGAATCAACAATGAACAATAAAAGTCCAATTCAATTGCGAATTGGACTTTTACTATTGTGTTCTTATTAAAATTTCCCTCTCAAAACCGTTTTCCTTTTAATCACATAATGCCCATTTTCCGCAATTGCCGCATTGCAGGATGGATAACATTCGATTGGTGGCAGAATCAAGTTCGTTCTCAGCAGGGACGCCTACTTCCCAGCAATGCAGGACATAATTCTCGTAATCGTCTGCTCTTTCATCGATGCAGTGGCATTCAATAAAACCATGATGCTCAAACACCCGGTCAGGCAGGACAGAAGTAAATTCAGTCAGATGCTGTTTAATGTATTCCACTTCCCGATTGGATGGCTTTGTCATTGTGGAAGCATAGGCAACCGTAAAATCCTCTTTATTAATCACTTCATCGCCTCCTATTTAGCCTAATTCAACCAGTAAAACGTTAGGAAAGCAAAAGCCTTTAACTCATAATACCCTGCTTTAATAAAAATTGATCATTGGTTCAGGTTAACAAACGCCCAATATCCATCCCTCAAATTGCTGGGCACAATTTTTCTCTTCTTCCGTTAGGGTTGCAGGTTCAAAATACTTCCCAAGGGTCCCATTCGCATCTCTTTCCTGCAGCCAGGCCGCGATAGCAAAGGCGTCCTGTGCATCACGTGGCCAATTATGGGGAAAACGGGGATCAGACTTCTTGTATCTTTGAATCAGGAGGGCCGGGTAGACTTCCGCCAGAATGCTTTCTCCGTTAACTGGCGTCCAGCCATCAAACGGCCAGATATGGAGATTTTCATTCACCGATTTACGCAGCTCAAATACCCAGGGAATCCCTGCATGGGTCGAATAGGAGACGGCCCCGGTCATTTGCTCGAAATTCCAGGCGCTTTTGGCGGACGATGTAAATGTCTCTGTTAAACGGAGTTCATGAGAATCGGGATAGCCGGGTACTCTGTTTCGGCAAACACTCACCGGCTCCGACTTTGTATCCCAAAGTGACTGGAAATGAAGGAGAAACTGGTCCCAATTCTGCAGGTGATGCTGTTTAAAATAGGACTGTGGAAATGACAAGCAATGGTCGATACCGATAATGTATTTTTCATTGGCACCTTTTAATTTTTGTTTAAGATACTCATAAACTTCTTTCCGCGACCAGCTAAAAGTTCGGCCCTGGCTTTCAGGAGGGGAGATCCGTTCGAAATCCCCTCTGGAATCCATTTTTACTACCTGGATGCCAGTAACACGCTGAACAGGGCTGCCTCTTCCCGAATAATCTATGCCAATATAACCATCAAAAGACATGGCAAGTTCCTCTCCCTCTCTTGTTCACAGTTTAAATCCCGTGCGTTTCACAGTATTCGTCAATAACCTGTTCAATTTGACCGGGATCAGGAGATGTTCCTGAAAATGAAAACTTCAGCTCTTCAAGGAATTCTCCTTTTCGATAAACATGGACGGCTCCATCCTGACTAATGACACTATACTCGGGTTCAAATCGGTATCCATTTCGTTCAACTGC
>NZ_LAYY01000025.1 GCF_000986785.1 Mesobacillus campisalis
CTACGTATTACCGCGGCTGCTGGCACGTAGTTAGCCGTGGCTTTCTGGTCAGGTACCGTCAAGGTACCGGCAGTTACTCCGGTACTTGTTCTTCCCTGACAACAGAGCTTTACGACCCGAAGGCCTTCTTCGCTCACGCGGCGTTGCTCCGTCAGACTTTCGTCCATTGCGGAAGATTCCCTACTGCTGCCTCCCGTAGGAGTCTGGGCCGTGTCTCAGTCCCAGTGTGGCCGATCACCCTCTCAGGTCGGCTACGCATCGTGGCCTTGGTGAGCCGTTACCTCACCAACTAGCTAATGCGCCGCGGGCCCATCTGTAAGTGACAGCAAAAGCCGTCTTTCAGCATTCCCTCATGTGAGGGAATGAATTATCCGGTATTAGCCCCGGTTTCCCGGAGTTATCCCAGTCTTACAGGCAGGTTGCCCACGTGTTACTCACCCGTCCGCCGCTGACCATTGGGAGCAAGCTCCCTCAAGTCCGCTCGACTTGCATGTATTAGGCACGCCGCCAGCGTTCGTCCTGAGCCAGGATCAAACTCTCCAATAAAGAGTGATTAGCTCATAAAATAAAACGTTGGCTCATGTACTCCTATAATAGAAGCCATGAATATTATTGTTTGTTGACGCTTGTTTGTTTAGTTTTCAAAGAGCAATTTTTCAAAGTCACTTCTTATGAAGCAACTCTTATATATTATCAGTTTAAACAACTGATGTCAACAAGTTTTTTTATCATTTAACTTGCTGTCTTGCTGTCTCGCAGCAACAGATATTAATATACCACCGTTATTATGTTGTGGCAATATGTTTTTGTAATTTTTTTGTCTCCGAATTGAAATAAAAGTATTCACACAACTCCATATAAAAAAAGAGCAAAGCGAATTTGCTTTGCCCTTCTTAATCTTAACGATGACGCATTAATGGGAATAACAGTACGTCACGGATTGACGGTGAGTTTGTCAATAACATGACAAGCCTGTCTATTCCAATTCCCAATCCACCGGTTGGAGGCATTCCGTATTCCAGCGCTTCAATGAAATCCTCGTCCATTTCGTGCGCCTCATCATTACCTTGCTCTTTTTCTTTCAGCTGTGCTTCAAAGCGCTCGCGCTGATCGATTGGATCGTTCAGCTCCGTGAATGCATTGGCATGCTCGCGGGCAACAATGAAGAGCTCGAAACGGTCTGTGAAGCGAGGGTCTTCATCATTCTTTTTAGCAAGCGGAGAAATTTCAACCGGATGGCCGTAAATAAACGTTGGCTGAATGAGTTTCTCCTCTACCTTCTGCTCAAAGAATTCATTAACGATATGACCATATTGCATATGCTCGGTAATTTCGACTCCGTGATCCTTGGCAAGCTGGCGCGCTTCTTCGGTGCTCGTTTCTTTCCAGAAGTCTACCCCTGTATATTCCTTGACCGCGTCCACCATATGGAGCCTTTTCCATTCCGGTTTAAGGTCTATTTCATGTTCCCCATACTGGACGGTAGTCGTTCCAAGGACTTCCTGGGCAACATGGGCAATCAGGTTTTCAGTGAGCGACATGATATCACGATAGTCTGCATATGCTTCATACAGCTCAATCATTGTGAATTCAGGATTATGCCTGGTGGATACTCCTTCATTCCTGAATACTCGCCCTATTTCGTACACTTTCTCCAACCCGCCGACAATCAGCCTTTTTAAATGAAGCTCAATTGCTATGCGCATATAAAGAGTCATATCCAGCGCATTATGATGGGTGATAAATGGACGGGCAGATGCTCCGCCGGCAATCGAATGCATCATCGGCGTTTCCACTTCCAGATAGCCTTGGTCGTCAAGGTAGCGCCTCATCGCCTGGATGATCCGGCTGCGGTTAATGAAGGTCTGCCTGCTTTCATCACTTACAATAAGGTCAAGGTACCGCTGGCGGTAGCGCTGCTCAATATCCTTCAGACCATGGAACTTGTCTGGCAGCGGGCGCAAAGCTTTTGTCAAAAACACAAAATCGGTAACTTTAATGGACAGTTCCCCAACCTTGGTTTTGAAAAGAGTGCCTTCAACCCCAACGAGGTCTCCAAGGTCAGCCTCATTAAAGATGGCATACTGCTCCTCGCCTACGGCATCCTGGCGCACATAAATCTGAATTTGCCCGGTCAGGTCTTTCAGATGCGCAAATCCCGCTTTCCCTTTCCCCCGCTTGGTCATAATCCGGCCGGCAATTGTTACGGCCACTTCATTTAATTCAAATGCTTCCTTTTCAAGTTCTCCATATTTCTCAACCAGCTGCTTTGTATCGTGGCTCCGCTCAAAGCGCTTGCCGAATGGGTCAAGCCCCTTATCCCTGAGGGCATTCATTTTCTCTCTTCTGACCTGCAATTGGTCATTTAATTCTTCACTCATTTATTTTCACTCCAATAGTTGAATTGTTGTATGTAAGCTTTGAATAGATACTTTTATTATTTTACACAAAAGAGTCAGCTCAGACATCATAAAATGCATATATACAAAAAAACTGCCAGTTTTCCACTGGCAGTCGTTGTCAATTACATTGGTATTATAGAAAAACTACCTTGGATTGTCAAATTAAACCGCTTGTGATTGTGCTGCGGCTTCCACCTCATTTGCATGATTGGTGAGCAGGTTCACAAGCTCGTCGCGTGTGTTGCACTCGTTGACAAGACTGCGGATTTTCCCATTGCCTGGGACACCCTTAAGGTACCACGCTGCATGCTTGCGCATTTCGCGAACGGCGATATGTTCATTCTTCAAGGCAATCAGGCGGTCAAGATGGAGAATGCAAACATCCATCTTTTCACGTGCAGATGGCTCACCTATCAATTCGCCAGTCTCAAGATACTTAACCGTTCTGTAAATCATCCATGGATTGCCCAGTGCCGCACGGCCGATCATCACGCCGTCTGCACCTGTTTCATCCAGCATTCGTTTTGCATCCTGCGGAGTTTGTACATCCCCATTGCCAATCAGCGGAATGCTGATGGATTGCTTCACTTCACGGATGATGTCCCAGTTGGCGTTCCCTTCGTACATTTGAACACGGGTCCGGCCATGGAGGGCAACCGCGCTGCCGCCTGCACGTTCAACCATTTGGGCATTTTTCACGGCGTAGATATGATCCTCGTCCCAGCCTATGCGCATTTTGACGGTAACAGGCTTGTCTACAGCATCGACTACAGCCGCCACCATATCATAGATTTTGTCAGGATCAAGAAGCCATTTCGCTCCGGCATCGCATTTTGTAATTTTAGGAACTGGACATCCCATATTGATATCAATTATTGCTGCATTGGTGTTTTTGTCGACGAACTTGGCCGCCTGTACAAGTGTTTCTTTTGCGCCGCCAAAGATTTGCAGGCTGAGAGGATATTCGCGATCATCAATATACAGCATATCCAGGCTTTTTTCATTTTGAAACACAATGCCCTTGTCACTGACCATTTCCGCACACACAAGGCCTGCACCAAATTCTTTGACTGTCAGCCGGAAAGCAGAATTGCATACTCCGGCCATCGGCGCAAGGACGACCGGGTTGTCTATTTGAACATCTCCGATTTTAAGCATCATTCTACCTCCCGCTCTTTATTTTATTATTTAACAATTGTTCTTTTCTCCGGGAGGAGCCAGTTCCTCCACGCTGATATCCAGCATGCAGGCAACCAGGCTGCGAAACGATTCGTCTGGCATCCTGTTGCCTCTCTCTATTTCTCCCAGGACGGAAACCGAAACCCCAAGCTCTTTTGCAAAACTTTCCTGTGTAAAACCCTTCAGTTTACGAAAAGCGCGAATACGTCTTCCCCATTTTTCCGCTTCCATATTCGGACTCCTTCTATGTCGGTTATACTGTCACTGCCTGGCAGTGATACAGAATCAATCTCCAATAATGGAATCATGACAAAAGCACGCTCCTGCATACGCGGATGCGGGACTGTCAGTTTCTCCGAGTTAATATTCTCTTGATTATACAGCAATATGTCAAGGTCCAAAGTCCTTGGACCCCACCTTATTCCCCTTTTTCTACCAAGTTTTGCCTCAATTTTATTGACAGCTTCCAGCAAATCAAGTGGGCCCAAGCAGGTCTGGACCTTGACCACCATGTTTAAAAAGGCATCCTGGTCCGTATAGCCTACCGGATCCGTTTCATAAATGGAAGAAGTATTTACCACTTCTATTTTTTCATGCCTGTGCAGAAGCTCGACAGCTCTCCCAAGATACCCTAAACGGTCTCCAATGTTGGATCCCAATGCAAGATAGGCGGTATTTTCCATTTTAACGGCTCCTCGTAATTTCTACAGCTACAGATTCGTAATGCCCTTGGATAGGCGGGTCCGGCTTAATGACGGTAACATGGCAGACTGCCACGGCGTTATAGTTGCTTAAGACAGCGGAAGCAATCTTCTCCGCCACTGCTTCCACGAGCTTAAGGGGCTCGCCTTCAACTACATCCTTGCAGATTTGATACAGCTCGGCATAGTTGATGGAATCTTCAAGCCTGTCGCTTTTGCCCGCTGCAGACAGGTCAACCTCCACCGTAAGGTCAACCGCAAACCGCTGTCCGAGCTTCGTTTCCTCTGGGAAAACACCATGGTATCCATAAAAGCTCATTTTTCTAAGGTGGATTTTATCCACGGCCCTCACCCTTTCCTAACAATGCATCCATCATCATGGCCATCCGGGCTATTTCTTTTACATCGTGAACCCGGACAATATGGCAGCCCTTTTGAATGCCGTAGCAGACGGTGGCTCCGGTCCCTTCCATGCGTTCGTTAACAGGGAGATCAAGGACTTGTCCAATGAAACCTTTCCTTGAAGTTCCAAGCAGCACGGGATAGCCAAGGGCAGCCAACGTATCCAAATGACGCATGATTTCGATATTCTGATCAAAGTCCTTCGCAAACCCAATTCCGGGATCCAAGATGATTTTTTCCGGCTTCACCCCTGCAATTCTCGCCAAGCCGATGCTCTTGTAAACATCATTAAGCACATCACGGACAAAAAGGGAATAGTCCCGGTTGTCCCGGTTATGCTGGAAGATAATCGGAACATCATACTGTGCCGCTATTTTGGCCATCTCGGGGTCGGCCTTAGCGCCCCATATATCATTGATGATATGTGCACCTGCCTTAAGCCCTGCTTCCGCCACTTTGGATTTATACGTATCGACCGATATGGCTACCTCAATATTTTTTGAAATCGCCTCGATGATCGGCACAATCCGCTCAATTTCTTCCTCATCGGAAATCCTGGTATACCCCGGACGGGTGGATTCACCGCCAATATCAATGATGTCCGCCCCATCATCCACCATCTTGGCTGCATATGTTAGTGCTGCATCAATTTGTGCGTACTTTCCGCCGTCCGAAAAGGAATCCGGGGTTGCATTCAATATCCCCATGATCAGCGTCTTTTTTCGGTAATCCAGTTCATACGGCCCCGCCTGTATCACTTGCTTTTGTTCCATATGTTATACCCTCCTATTGCAGACTGTTTCTGGTCCATAGTTTCCTCCGGCATTCCCCATATTGCCGCGATAATGCCTGTACTACCCTGCCCTCTTTCCCAGGAAATGTTTTCTGTCCAAACATGGAAACAGGCACAACTTCCTGGATGGAATTAGTCACAAATAGCTCCTCTGCCTCCAGCAATGCCTCTTGGGGATAAAAGCCTTCCTGCACTCCCAATTGCAGTTTACCTGCCAGCTTCATCACAAATTGACGTGTAATGCCGTTGAGGATACCCGTCTCGACAGACGGCGTAAAAAGAGTTTCACCTTCCGTCCAAAACAGGTTGGAGACAATCCCTTCGGCTAGAAAGCCCTCTCTCGTCAGGAAGATGCCCTCTGCTTCGGAGGATGCTCCGAGCTCCCGTTTTGCAAGAATATTATTGAGATAGTGGTGCGATTTTAGGCGGGTGGCACCTTCCGGGGTATTCCGCCTGATATTCAGTAAAGCCAGTTTCTTCTCCCCCAATTGTGAAGGCGTTCCGAGCGGCTTCATAAAGAGAATCAGGTTTGGCTCTTCATACTCTGCAGTCTGGAGCCCAATTTCTCCATTGCCTGCCGAAACATTCATCCGGACATAGGCATTCTCCAATGAATTTGCTGCCAGAAGTCCCTTCAATATCGGCAGAATTTCGTGCCGACGGTATTCCGCTTTGATACCCAAGGTCCTCAGGCCTTCATTAAGCCGGGCCAGGTGGTCATCCAGCAGAAAGGGATGTCCTTCATAGATGCGGAATGTCTCAAATAGTCCTAGCCCGTATAAAAAACCATGGTCAAAAGGTGAAATTTTCACCTCATCACTGCTGATGTATTCTCCATTTGCAAAAACAATCAAGTTATTCAGCACCCTTGCCTGCCAGGATGGGGTTTTTATTGGCCCCATAAGCATCGATAAAGTTGCGCAGCAGCTGCTTTCCCGCTGTGGTCAGTATTGATTCGGGATGAAACTGTACTCCTTCCACTGGCAATGTCTTGTGGCGGATGGCCATGATTTCCCCTTCATCCGTCCATGCAGACACTTCTAGGCAGTCCGGAAGACTCTCCTTTTTTACAATCAGGCTGTGGTACCGTGCGGCCGGGAATGGGGATTCAATTCCCTTGAAGATGGTCTTGCCATCGTGATGGACCATGGATGTTTTCCCGTGCATCAGCCGTTCCGCCTGAATCACTTCCCCTCCAAACACCTGTGCGATTGCCTGGTGGCCAAGGCAGACACCAAACACCGGCAGATCGCCTGCGTACTGCTCAATCGCCTGAAGACTGATGCCTGCTTCATTGGGCGAGCAAGGCCCCGGCGAAATCATGAGATATTTTGGCTTGATTTCTGCAATATCGCTTGTTGTCAGCTGGTCATTGCGGATGACTTTCAGTTCTTCCCCCAGTTCTCCAAGATACTGTACGAGATTATAGGTAAAAGAATCGTAATTATCAATCATTAAAATCATGTATTCTCACCTTTTTCTGATTCTGCGAGCTCTTTTGCCCTCCATAGCGCGAAAGCCTTTTTGAGCGATTCTTTATATTCATTTTGCGGATTTGAGTCGATGACGATTCCGGCCCCTGCCTGGATATGGGCTTTTCCTTCCTTGGCAAGCAATGTACGGATGATGATATTCATATCCATATCACCATTAAATCCAACCCACCCAAGCGACCCGGTGTAAGGCCCTCTTCTGACCGGTTCAAGTTCTTCTATGATTTCCATTGTCCGAACCTTCGGGGCACCCGTGATTGTCCCGCCGGGGAACACAGCATGGATGACATCATCCCAGTTACTGTCAGGGCGGAGTTCTCCCTTTACATTAGAAACGATATGCATAACATGGGAGTATTTCTCAATTACCATGAACTCATCCACTTCAACAGTGCCATACTGGCATACCCTTCCCAGGTCATTTCGCTCCAGGTCGACAAGCATAACATGTTCCGCCCGTTCTTTTTCGTTATGGATTAACTCTGCAGCAAGTCTGGCATCGTCCAATTCATCCCTGCCCCTCGAACGCGTTCCCGCAATCGGGCGGGTGCTCACTTCCCGTCCCTTTTTCTTTACTAGCAGCTCAGGCGATCCGCAGACCAGCTGAAAATCTTCTGTATGATAGTAGCCCATATAGGGAGAGGGGTTGAACTCTCTCAGTTTACGGTACACATTGAGAGGGTGAGCTTCCAGCGGCCGGGTCTGCCTGACAGAAAGGTTGACCTGAAAGACATCCCCCTGGGAAATATAGTGCTGAATCTTTTGAACCGCATCGATGAACTGCGATTCACCCATTGAGACTTCCATCTCTCCCCCCGCTGAAACACGCTGGGGCAATTGGCCGGCTTCCCCTGTCTTGGTCCATCTCTTGAGCCATTCATCCGCTTTTTGCTCAGCCGCTTCCTCCCGGCCTTCTTCTGCAAGCAGCATGATCCAAAGCTGCTTTGTCACATGGTCAAATACAAACCACTGGTCAAAAACAAAGAAATGGACTTCAGGCATCGCCAGATCATCAGCACCAATTTGCGGGAGCTTTTCAATGGAACGGGCATAATCATAGCTGATAAAACCGATGGCTCCTCCCCGGAAATCCGGCAGGAGCTCATCTGCTGTTTCCACCTGATATGTCTCCATCCACTTTTTTATCTCCGCCAGCAAATTGCCGTAAAGCTTGGTTGTCCCATGCTGATCCCTGACAGTCAGCTCTCTGTCTTTTCCTGTTAATACTGCCGCCGGACCAAAGGCTGCCACGGAATAGCTACCGCCCCTGCCGCTTTCCAGCAGTACATGTTCTTTAAAATCTGTGGCTATAATTGCATACTGGCGAAAAAATCTGTCATGCTCATATGCAAGCTTTTTATAATAAATACCATATTTCGGCATCGTTTGCACCCCTATTAATTGTCTCCCTATCATCATACATGAAGCTTGGGCTTGTTTCCTATTTTTCCACAAAAAAAGAGACATACCCGAAGGCATGCCTCTTCACGATCATCTTAGTCAAATTGGTAAAGCGGTGTGCTTAGGTAGCGTTCGCCGTTGCTCGGGATGACAGCAAGCACCTTTTTGCCTTTTCCAAGCTTCTGGGCTACTTGCAGTGCAGCATAGATGGCTGCTCCTGAGGAAATTCCCCCAAGAATGCCTTCTTCCTTCGCTGCGCGGCGTGCATATTCAAATGCCTGCTCGTTCTGCACCTGGATGATTTCATCATAGATTCCGGTATCGAGGACATCCGGCACAAAACCGGCACCGATTCCCTGGATTTTATGCGGTCCTGGCTTTCCGCCGGAAAGTACCGGAGAATCTGTAGGCTCTACAGCCACAATCTGAATTCCCTCGTACTTTTCACGAAGGACTTTTCCCGCACCTGTAATGGTCCCGCCTGTACCAATTCCTGAAATAAAGGCATCAAGCTGGTCGCCCATTTGCTCGACAATCTCAGGTCCGGTTGTTCTCTCATGGACAATCGGGTTGGCTTCGTTTTTAAACTGCTGAGGCATGAAGTAGCCGTTTTCCTTTGCCAGCTCTTCCGCCTTGCGGATCGCACCGCCCATTCCTTCTGGCCCTGGAGTGAGGACAAGCTCTGCTCCATATGCCCTTAAAAGATTGCGGCGCTCCATGCTCATTGTTTCAGGCATGACAAGAATTGCTTTGTATCCTTTGGCAGCAGCCACCATTGCAAGGCCGATTCCCGTATTGCCGCTTGTTGGCTCAATCAGGGTGTCACCTGCTTTAAACTTTCCGCTTTCTTCGGCTGCTTCAATCATAGCCAAAGCAATACGGTCTTTAACACTGCTCCCCGGGTTCATGTATTCCAGTTTTAGATACACATCCGCACTGTTCTCGTCTGTCAGGCGGTTCAGTTTAACAATCGGTGTTTGGCCAATCAGTTCCGTAACGGAGTTTGCAATCCTTACCATTTTTATCCCCCTATCATTAATCCGAGTAAATTAATTGGTTTAATTTAAATTTATCAGCCTTTTCAGGTATTGTCAAACATTTTCTGCCAGCATGGAGACCAATTTTAAGCTTAAGTTAGAAAAAAAGCACAAACCATTTCTGATTCATGCTTTTTAAATTAGTTTTTTCCTATTTCCCGTAAAACCAGCTGACTTCCGCTTCGGACCAGAAGTTCCGCGCTGAAACCGGAAGATCCATTTGCTCCACCGCCATCTGTCTGCGCACCCGGTCTTTAACTTCCGAAAATGCGTATTTCTTCCCTTCCACTTTCTCATGCAGATAAACGATGCCATAACCGGTCTCGAGCTTGATAGGTCTGCTCCAGCTTTGTTCTTTTATACCCCGGACTTCGGCAAGAACCTGGGGTTCCACTCTTTCGCTTTCCTCGCTCACAAAGCCCAGTTCTCCCCCCTGGTTGGCGGAAAACTCGTCCAAGGACCGCTCCATGGCCAGGGCGGCAAAGCTGGATCCTTCCTCAAGCTCCTTAATCGTCTGCTGTGCTTCTTCCTCCGTTTTCACAATGATCTGTGACAAACGGTAGGCAGCGGGAATCTCAAATAAGCTCATGTTCTGGCGGTAGTACTCTTCCAATTCTTCATCCGAAAAAACAGCATCCTTGGTAAGCAGTTCCTCAAGCATCAAGCCAAGCTTCACCTGTTTCTGCCATTGTTCATCGTCAAAATTCTGCCCCTGCGGCCCATACAGCACCTTATACATCGTTAATTCCTGTTCAACATCAGTATCCGAGACCTTGATTTTATATTTGGCCGCCATTTTTTCAATGACCTTCTGATCCACCAAATCCCGCAGAGTTTCTTCCCCATACCTTGCTTCCATTTCCCCCAGCCATTCCTGCCTGGTGATTTCTTCCTTTCCGACCGTGGCAACAGTTTCCTTCCCTGCTCTCCAATCCGGACGGGACAAGAAGAAAGAAAGTGTCAGGATATTAAGGATGCCCAAAGCAACAACGGCCATCAACAGCTGTCTTTTCCCCAATTTGTCTTCCCCCAGGTTTTTATTGCGCCTGATTCATCATTTCTGTCAATTCAGCTTTATCAAATACATATTTTTCGTTGCAGAAATGGCACTGGGCTTCCGCCTGGCCATCCTTGGCAATCATATCCTGTATCTCTTCCGCCCCAAGGCTGATAATCGCGCTTCCAAAGCGGTCTTTCGAGCACTTGCATTTGAATGCAACAGGAATAGTCTCAAGGAATGTCACATTTTCCTTCCCCAATACCTGTTCGAGAAGTTCTTCAGGAGTCAATCCTTTCTCAATCAGCTTTGATACCGGCGGGATTTCCTTTAACCTCCGCTCAATCTCGTCAATTGTTTCTTCGGCGGCCCCAGGCATAAGCTGGATAATGAAGCCTCCGGCAGCCAGAATGCTGTTGTCCGGGTTTACAAGCACCCCCACCCCAACAGATGATGGAAGCTGTTCCGAAACCGCAAAGTAATAGGTGAAGTCCTCGCCCAGCTCGCCAGACACAATCGGCACCTGGCCAGTGAAGAAGTCACGAAGGCCGATGTCTTTTACAACTGAAAGCATTCCCTCGGTTCCAACAGCAGCCCGGACATCAAGCTTCCCTTGCTCATTCAAGTCAAAGTGGACATGCGGGTTGGAGACATAGCCCCTGACATCCCCTTTTGCATTGCTGTCGACAAGAATGACGCCAATCGGCCCTCCGCCCTCGACCTTGATCGTCAAGTTATCATCACCTTGCAGCATCGCACCCATCATGACACCTGCCGACATTGTGCGGCCAAGTGCTGCCGATGCAACCGGCCATGTATAATGCCTCCTTTGCGCTTCAGCTACTGCTTCTGTCGTCCTGACAGCATAGGCTCTCACTTGTCCGTCAAAAGCCAATCCTTTTACCAAATAATCATTCATTAGTCTGCTCCTTTCTCGTCGGTGAACTATTTTGCCAGATCAAGATTCCGCTCGTAAATAAGCTGCAATCCTTTTAAGGTCAAGTATGGGTCGACAATGTCAATTACGCTGGACTCTTCCGCAATGAGGCCTGCGAGCCCTCCCGTGGCAATCACAGTCGGGTCAGTGTCCCCTTTAGCTTTCATCCGTTTAACTATTCCCTCTACCTGCCCGACATATCCGTATAAAATTCCCGACTGCATGGCGGAAACGGTGTTGCGCCCGATAATGTCATCCGGCCGGGTAATTTCAATCCTCGGCAGCTTGGCTGCTATTGAGTATAGAGCCTCCGTGGAGATGCCGATGCCAGGCGCAATCGCACCGCCCATATACTGCTTCTTGTCATTTATATAGCAATAGGTGGTTGCCGTTCCGAAGTCAACAATGATCAGCGGACTGCCGTACTCATGGATGGCAGCCACCGCATTCACAATCCGGTCAGCACCTACCTCGCGTGGATTATCATACTTGATGTTCAAGCCTGTTTTGATTCCAGGACCGACAACCAATGGTTTTATATCAAAATATTTTTGGCACATTCTTTCAAGCGCAAACATGATCGGCGGCACTACCGAAGATATAATGATGCCATTAATGTCGGAGGAAGAAAGGCCGGCATGGTCAAACAAAGCTTTTATCGTCATGCCGTATTCATCTTCACTTCGATTCCGGCTTGTCTCAATTCGCCAATGATGCTTTAGTTCATCCTGTTTATATACCCCTAATACGATATTCGTATTGCCCACATCTATCACTAAAATCAAGTATCTCACCACTTTACGAAATTTTTCAGACAGAAAACACTGCCAACATCATACCATAATCTTCAAAAACCAAAAAGGAAAAGAGAAGGCGCCAGAGCTGGACATGGATGAAAAGCGCAGGGATGGCTCAATCGTTTTTATTGTCCGATTTCCTCGTTTTATTTGCCGTTCCCGCTCTTCTATTTACTGTTTTTGCACTTTTATTTGCCGTTTCCCAGGTCTTATTTGCCGATTTTCCCGATCTATTTGCCAGGGTACCTTTCTATTGTCCGATTTTCCCGTTCTATTTGCCGGTTCACTGGTTCTACTTTCCCATTTTCCTGTTCTATTTGCCGATTCCGCTCTTCTATTTGCCGGTTTTCCTCTTCTATTTGCCGTTTCCCCGGTCCTATTTGCCAACTTTCCTGTTCTATTTGCCAGGCACCTTTCTATTGTCCGGTTTCCTCGTTCTATTTGCCAGTCGATTATAATTCCAGTAATCCAATGCCCAAACAGAAAAAAAGACGCCCTGTTAAGAGCGTCTCTTTCGTTATTCTTTAGGCTTATCTTCGTTCGGAGTGTTTTCGGAAGCCTCTCCGGAGTTTTCAGCATTCTTCAGAGCTGTTTCATCCTTTTTGGAGTTGATGGTGACTTTGACGTCGTCTCCTGCATCGACAGTTACTGGCCCACTGCGGTCAGGAAGCTTGCCATGGTCTGCCAGGTGCCTGATTTGTTCCTCATCGAGGGTTTCTACCTCGAGGAGTGTATTGGCAATCAAGTCAAGCTTGTCACGATGCTCTGTTAGGATTTGCTTCGCTCTTGCGTAACAGTCCTTGATGATACGCTGGATTTCCAAGTCGATTTCATATGCAATCGCATCGGAATAATTCTGTTCATTATGAAGGTCGCGGCCAAGGAAAACCTGCCCGCCCTGGGCCTGGCCAAACTGGAGCGGCCCAAGCTTGTCGCTCATTCCATACTCCGTTACCATCTTTCTCGCGATGCCTGTTGCTCTCTGGAAGTCGTTATGGGCGCCTGTACTTACCTCGCCAAAGACGATTTCTTCCGCGACGCGGCCGCCGAGGAGCCCGGTGATCTTATCAAGAAGCTCTGGCTTCGTCATGAAATAACGATCTTCCTTTGGCAGCATAACCGCATACCCGCCAGCCTGGCCGCGAGGTACAATGGTTACCTTGTGGACAATGTCGGCCTCATCGAGCACAAGGCCGATGACGGTATGCCCTCCTTCGTGGAAAGCCACGATATTCCGTTCCTTCTTGGATATGACACGCGTCTTTTTGGCAGGTCCTGCAATGACGCGGTCTGTTGCTTCATCAATATCTTCCATCTCGATTTTCTTCTTGTTTTGGCGAGCCGCGACGAGGGCTGCTTCATTAAGAAGGTTCTCGAGGTCGGCACCGGAGAAGCCTGGTGTCCGCTGTGCGATCGCCCTCATATTGACGGATTCGGACAAAGGCTTATTGCGTGCATGCACTTTCAGAACCGCCTCACGTCCATTGACGTCCGGACGGTCAACCGTGATCTGGCGGTCAAAGCGGCCTGGGCGCAATAGCGCAGGGTCGAGGATATCAGGACGGTTTGTTGCCGCCACAATGATTATTCCTTCGTTGGCTCCAAAGCCATCCATTTCAACAAGCAATTGGTTCAGCGTCTGTTCGCGTTCATCGTGTCCGCCGCCAAGGCCCGCACCACGCTGGCGTCCAACTGCATCAATTTCATCAATGAAAATAATACAAGGTGCATTCTTTTTCGCATTTTCAAACAAGTCACGAACACGGGAAGCACCGACACCGACAAACATCTCGACGAAGTCGGAACCACTGATCGAGAAGAACGGTACGCCTGCCTCGCCGGCAACCGCACGGGCTAGCAAAGTCTTACCTGTACCCGGAGGCCCCACAAGGAGGATCCCCTTTGGTATCCTAGCACCAAGCTCCGCAAATTTGCGCGGGTCTTTCAGGAATTCCACTACTTCAACAAGTTCCTGCTTTTCTTCATCCGCACCCGCAACATCCTTGAAGCGGACTTTTTTCTTCTCGTCATTATACAGCTTGGCTTTGCTCTTGCCGAAGTTCATAACCCGGCTTCCGCCGCCCTGTGCCTGGTTTAACAGGAAGAAGAATAAAATGAAGATGATGATGAATGGAATGATGGAAGTAAAGAATGTTACCCAGCCGCTTGTTTCTTTCGCCGGCAGAACTTCAATATCCGCCTGTGCAGCCGCGTCCCTCAGTTCCGCCAGCTGCGCTTCGCTATTCCACACATAAGTCAAAAAGTATTTGCCCTCTTCGTAGCCTTCAAGCTGGCCTCTTATCTCGAACACTCCGCGTTCAGGCTGCAGAGTAAAGTTGTTAACGTTACCCTGTTCAAGCTCGCTGATGAATTCATCATACTTAATGTGCTCGGTAGGCTGATTGCTCCCATTAAAAAAGCTGACAACCCCTATAATGACTAAAAATATTAATAAATAAAAGATGGTGTTACGGAAAATCCGATTCATCCCTTACCTCCTCCCACAGTAAAACAAACTATACTAAATAGTATCATATGAAAATGCCGCTGCACAAGGAATTACCCTTGTCAGAAACGTTGGTCCCACAAAGCTTCAGACCGTTTTCCAGTCCCGCTTCCCCTACTCGCCTTTTGTGTAGACTTCCGGCTTCAAAACGCCAATATATGGAAGGTTCCGGTACTTTTCCGCATAGTCCAAGCCATACCCGACAACAAATTCATCCGGAACGATGAAACCGATATAATCTGCCTTAAGATCGGCCTTCCTTCCCGTCGGTTTGTCCAGAAGTGTGACAATTTTAATGGACTTCGCTTTTCGATAACGGAAAAGTTCGACAAGATAGCTTAAAGTCAATCCACTGTCGATAATGTCTTCAATAATCAGAATGTCCCTGCCCTCAACGGAAGTATCAAGATCTTTCAGGATTTTCACTTCACCTGATGATACAGTCGAGTTTCCATAGCTGGAGACATCCATGAAATCCATTTCCAAATAGGTATCCATTCTCTTCAACAGATCCCCCATGAATGGCATTGCCCCTTTCAGGACGCCAATCGCGAGAGGAAAGCGGTCTTTATATTCTTCTGTTAGTGTAGCGCCGAGCTCCTTTATTTTTTCCTGAAGTTCAGCTTCTGTTATCAATACTTTTTCAATATCCTGTTTCATGGTCTGTGCCCCCTGGAAGAATTCATTGCCTGTATATAAGCTTTATTACTTCCTCTGTTTCTGCCCCGTCAGGTAGATGGCTTGACTTCTTCAAGCCTGGCAGCCAGAGGATGCGGCCATTGCGGTCTGTCACCACCGGCCAGCGGTCCCTTTCGGAAACCGGGATTTTTTTATCAATAAAAATATCCTTTAACTTCTTTGTACCTGCCATCCCTTTTAACGTCATCCGATCCCCCGGCTTCCTTGTCCTGACGATAAGCGGAAAGCCGGTTTCCCTGACATCAACCAGAAACGAGCCGGTGTCCACGGGATCAAATGGTTCTGACTGCCAAAAAGCCTCAATCCGGCCTCCGCCTGGCAGCTGCACCAAACCCGGACCATGAAGCTCCACGTAAAATGGCTTCCACTCTGCAGGATGGAGCTGAAAAAAGCAATTTCCATACGAGCGGGTGATTTTCAAACCATTTGGAAAGTCAAGCGTACCGGAAGGGTGGGGATTGCGTATGATTGAAAAGATGCTTTCAATATGTACAGCGGAAAGAGAAGAAGGGTGTTCTTCATAGAGATAGTTTAATATTAGTTTAATCCCTCTTCTTTGTAAAGGCATTGGCATCTCTAGAAAAGGACCAATATCCAGCGTTACTTCTTCCTCTGTTTTCTTCATTACTTTATTCATTTTGGCCCCAGTTAATTCAGCAAGATAATGTTCATCGCTTTCCAATTCTTCACTAAAACGCTGAAAATGCTCATGGACCAGCGGGTTTTCCTGATGCAAAAACGGAAGGACGGACCCCCGGAAACGATTGCGGCTGTATACCTCTTTCATATTGCTCGGATCCCTGCGCGGTTCAAGCTGGTGAAGCTCACAATACTCCTCAATCTCCTTGCGGGAAAGGCATAAAAATGGGCGGAAAATCATCCCCTTGCCAAGCTTCCGTGTAAACGGGATGCCGGCCCTCGCCTTCCCTGTACTGCCGCGCGTCAGCCTCATCAGCACGGTTTCAATCTGATCATCGCCATGATGTCCCAGCGCAAGGCATTGGAGGTCATGTTTTATGATCATCTCTTCGAAGAAGCTGTATCTCCTCTCCCGGGCAGCCAGCTGGGGATTCTTCCCCGTCTCCTTGATGTAACGGGGAACATTCGAACGAAACATTTCAAAAGGAATGTTTCGTTCTTGACAGAAATTCTGGACAAACAACGCTTCCTGGTAGGACTCTTCCCCCCGGAACATATGGTCCATATGGAGGGCCATAAGGTGCAGGTCAAAATGTTCCTGCCATTCCCACAGGAAATGCAACAGAGCGAGGGAATCCGGCCCCCCAGAAACTCCTACAGCTATTCTTTTCCCTTTAAGCGGAAAAGAATGCCTCTCCAGAAAAGACTTTACTTTTTGTTCAATCATTTTTTTGCTCTTCCTTCTGCAGATGATATCCCTATTATACGGACAATCTTGCGGATGGTTTCAACTATTTAAAGGATTTGGACATAAATATAAAAAAAATAGAGCATGGAAATAACAGCAATAATTAAAAGTGTTTCCCCAAAACCGCCGCTCTTTTTCTGTTGGCTGGCAGCACCCCTTGCTGTCCTTGTAGCCGCCCTTTTGGAATCGGCTGCCGCCCTTTTTTTCCTGGCGGGCTGAAGGACCTGCAGGATGCTGCTTCTCATTTCCGAAGCTGACTGATAGCGTCCGGTCAAGGCCCCTTCAATCACAACAGCATACTTGGCCAATTCGCTTTGCCTCACAAGCGGCATCAGCTGGTCTGTCCCTCCCCCTTTTTTGGCAAACCGCTTTGGATAGGCTGTATTGATCATCACCATGGCGACCGCAAACAGGTCATAGGTTTCATCGGCCTTCCTGGAGCCCATGCCCCAATAGCCCCTGTCAAAAAACTCGGTGAACTCCTTTATTGCCCTCCCCTTTAAAGTGGTTCCTCCCACGTCAATGCAGCGGACTCTTGGAGGGGGGCCGGTCACAATCAAATTCTCAGGCTTTAAGTCACCAAAGACCCAGCCATTCCTATGTATACCCTCCAAGTCGGATAATAGCTGCAAGATAAGCACCCCCAGCCAATCGTGGCCTTTCTGCTGAATGAAAGAAAGCAGGTCGGGACCTTTAATAAATTCCATTACATAAAAGCTCGTCTGTCCCCCGCCTTGCTCCCAATCGTCTACATCCAGCAAAGAAGGCCCAAGGGCAGATCCCTGGACCTTGGTAAAAGATTTTAAAACATTCACTTCCGATGTGACGGAAGAAGCATTGTCGCTCATTTTCAGTGCAGCCTGTCCGTCTGCTGTCCGAACGAGATAAACGACTCCATTTGCTCCATAGCCAAGCTGTTTGATGACCGTATAATGCTGGCCATGCCATTTTCCGCGAATGGCTGTTCCCTGGGCGAGGTTACACAGACTCTTCAAAGAATGATTCATCATCACGGGAAAGCAGGCTCCTTAACGATCGTTTTTTCTCGAAATAACTGATAGCTTCCCTAATCGCCGGTCCTGTAGGCGTAATGCCGCCGACAGCCAGCTTAGAAAAAACAGAGGAGAGAGATTCAAGCCTTGGCGTCCAGTCAAGCAGCTTCTCGACTTCCTCGCGTTTCCCAGGAAAGGCAAACACTGAAAATCGGTTATCGCCACTGCGGGCATTCAGGCTTAAACTTAAATCAAGCAATGCCTCCTTGACGGTTGGCAGCTTGTGTTTCATGCTTGCACTTGTATCGACGAGGACAAGCACTTCAAGCTGCACCGTTTCTCCCAGTTCCTCCACCACTTCCATGATTTCACCGCGTTTTTCTGGCGGCAGGTCTTCCATCGTCCCTGTCCCGCCCAAAATTTGCTTGAGCTCGCGGTTCACCACACCTTGCAAGGTCTGCGTCATCGCTTTCCTGGTCACCATCTGGACCGTCTGTGACAGCTGCTGGGCATAAACAATCTGACTGACTCCGCCTCCAGCCATTGCAATTCCATCAATTTCCTTTAGTCCCTGGTCATCGATGACATCCTCTTCCATAACTCCTATGACATTAATGGTAATACCCTGCTCTTTTGCGAGGGCAGCCATTGCAATCGGATCTTCACCCTGATTGGAGCAGCCGTCCGTGATCAGCAATACTTGTTTTAAAGTCCCCGTTTTCATAGAATCTCCCTCCAAGTCCTAATTTTGTTACCATTTTTGACCTGGAGGAGAATAAATATACTTTTTGCACATAAAATAAACGTTATGCCTGCTTTTGTACCGGGATGGAGGCCCACTTTGGAATATTGTGATTGATTTTCGCGACCACCACGGTCATGTCATCTTCAATCAGCCCTGAGCGCGAACGGATCACTTCTTCCATAATCAAGTCGGCTACAGCCTGTGGGTCATCGGTCTGCAATTCATGAATTTTGCGTTTCATCCATACATCATAGTTTTCCACATGTTTAGGCCCTTCAAAAACGCCATCGCTCATCATGACCAAGAGGTCCCCCGCCTTCAGCTGTTCACTTACGACATCCACTTCGAATTCCTGGAGGATTCCCATTGGCAGATTGCTGGCCTGGATTTTATGAACCTTGTTTCCGCGCTTGATAAAGCTTGGCGTTGAGCCGATCTTCAGGAAACGAGTGGAAGCATTCTGGAGATCTATCATTGCCAAATCTAGCGTCGAGAAAATCTCATCGGTTGTTCTTAATGAAAGAATGCTGTTAACCGATTTGATGGCCACCTTTTCTTCAATCCCGGATTGAAGGATCTGCTGAAGCAGCAGCAAAGTTTCCTGGCTTTCCGAATGGGCCCGTTCGCCATTGCCCATCCCGTCACTGATCGCAATCGCAAACTTTCCTCCTCCCAGTTCAATAGTTGAATAGCTGTCCCCGGAAACAAGGTCGCCGTCTTTGGCTGCATGGGCCACGCCTGTCATCACAACGTAAGCCTTGGCTGACCTGAAAGTCGCATGGCAGAATCCATTCGGAAAAGATGCACACTCTTCGGAACTGACCACAATTGTCTCACCTAGTATGTCTGAAAGCATTGGAGCGATGATTTTTTCGCATTCACCGTGGCCGCGGCAATATGGGATCGTCATATCGATATCCACATTTCCCTGTTCAAGGCTATAAATTTCGACATGTTCAATCTGGAGTCCGAAATCCTGAATGGCTGATAAAATCTGGTCCTCCTGCTTATGATGGTTTTCACGCTCCCGCTGTATCTCTTTCGCGAAGTCTTCCATAACCTCGGAAACTCCAAGAAGCTGGTCGGCCACCAGTTTCCGGCTCTCCTGTACCTGCTTTTTGAGCTTGCGGTTTGCCTGGTAAAAAGTTAGTTGCTGCTGCATGATCTCAAGGACTTTTTTCGACCGGGTGCAATGCTTGTCCCACTCCCTCGTAAGCCGGGGAGACACCGTTCCCCCCTGCCCGTCCATTTCATGCATAATGTCACGCATATAGTCATAGGTTGTATTAAAGTTCCTTGCCCAGCAATGATCCTTTTTAAAGCATGTTTGGCATGTCTTTTCGGTCACATTGCTTAAAAAATAATCAAGCTCGCGGTCCGCATCTTCCCCATCCGTATGGGCCTCCATAGTCGAAAAACTTTTGGATAATGCCTGAAAGACATTGGAGAATTGCGAAACCCTGCGGGCCGTGACATCCCGGATCTTCCTCATATATTGCTGCTGTTCAGCCGAATACTCGGGCGTGCCCGGAATATGTTTCGCAATCCTTGAAGTCAATGAATTTGGGGTCAGCAAAAAGAGCAGGATGGCAGCAGCAGATTCCAGAACCGACTTGTTCAGGGTACCACCGGCTTCCCCATACATGCCAATCAGTAAAGTGGCAATCATCAAACCGAGTGCGACACCAAGCTTTTTCCCTTCCTTCAATAACCCTCCTAGCAAGCCTGCAAACGCCAGAAGGCTCATATGGTAAAAACTCGACACACTGGCCAGGCTGAAAATCAGGCCGGTTACGACCCCGACTGTGGAGCCGACCGTAGCCCCAGCTACAAACGAAAACACAAGCACCAGATAACGGGCCAATGTGTGCTCCACCGATAAGTCATAGACCGTCCAGCCAATGGTGCCGGTCATCACAGATGCCAGCATGATGATCAAACAGACAATTTCCTCCGTCTTTAAGGAAGGCTTCCGTTTCCCGGCTGTCAAAAGCGGGATTCCCTGCAGGAAGATAAACGTCAAAATCAGGCCCAACCCTGCTTCAATCCCTGCCATGGCACTTTCATAGACAGTCATGTTCCCGCTTGTCACCAGGATTTTCAGCATCTTACCTGTCAAAATAGTGATAAATACAAGGAAGGGAAGGCTTGTCAGTTCATTATTTAGATATTTAGACGTCAGGCGATAGAGCAGGAGAAACAAAAAAATGGATCCAAGAGTAAACGCCGCTTCCACGAGTCCCAATGTTGCAGCGCCGGCTACTAGTCCAATGAGGGCAATGGGGGCTCGGTCCTTTCGGATATAATAAACAGCGGCGAAGAAGGGGAGGCTGAATGGAGTCAGCTGCGCGAGGATCAATGCCCTGCCAAGCAGGAACCCAATAATTAGAAAAAGATATCCCTTCTTCAGAAAGACACTTTCGATTTTCATCTGCAGTCTGGCACCGAAACCGGATAGGTCAAACTTTGGCTTTATAACCTCTCTTATCGGCTCAACGATATTCCTTTCCGCATTTTGCATTTGATCCACTCCCTGCATTTTTTCGTTATTTTTCATTATAAAAGACAAATTATCAGAATTTTGTCAAAAATAAGGACAAGTCATTCACTTTCGTTCGACTGTTTCCCAGCTTTGTCCCGACAAATTTCTTTGTAATTCTTATTGACATAAATCCATTCGCTCGGTATTATATATCTTGTGCCTTAACAAAGGCCAACATGGCGGTGTAGCTCAGCTGGCTAGAGCGTACGGTTCATACCCGTAAGGTCGGGGGTTCGATCCCCTCCGCCGCTATACTGAAATGCGGAAGCGCCTTTTCCAGCTCCGTCAGGCATAAGACGAAGCACCGCAGGAAGTCGCTTTTTGACTTCTGGAGGGGTTTGGCTTATGACTCGAGGAGCTAGGCGCTGCAGCTGGACAACTTGGATGCGGAGGCGACTGCTCAGCCCCGACAAGCGCTGGAGGGCCGGCAGGTGAAGTCGTTCTTTGACTTCATCGGACGGACCGAAGCGTCTCGAGGGGCTAGGAGCCGCAGCTGGACAGCACGAAATGTAAAAGCGCCCGCATACAATTTTATCAAGGCCCCTTGGTCAAGCGGTTAAGACACCGCCCTTTCACGGCGGTAACACGGGTTCGAATCCCGTAGGGGTCATCCCAAAAGCACTAGTATCCAATAGTGCTTTTTTTATTTTCAGAAGGCAAAAATAAAAAAGACAAGTCCGATCGACTTGTCTTTAAGAATATCTATATTATCTTCAGCAGCAAGTTACCCTCTTCTGGCTCCTCTGCCGCCCCGTTTTGATTCAGTATGGCGCTTCAGGGATGACAGGCGGTCTTCACTGTCCTTTAGAAACTTAGCCATCTTTGATTCAAAGTTTTCCGGGCGGCTGTTGCGGTTATCGTTTGTCCTTCCATGGCGCGGGCGCTGGGAGTAAGGCTTCGAATCCCTTTCCGGACGGGCCGGCCTCTCCGGCCTGTCGATTGCCTTTTTAATGGATAAACCAATTTTCCCGTCTTTTTCCACATTGAGAACTTTAACCTCAACTTGGTCGCCGACTTTCAGATGGTCGTTAATGTCCTTTACATAATTATCTGCGACCTCACTGATATGAACAAGACCTGTTGACCCTTCCGGCAGCTCCACAAATGCTCCGAAATTAGTGATGCCTGTTACCTTCCCCTGTAACTTGCTGCCTACTTCGATTGACATAAAAAGAATGTTCCTCCTTAAAGAATTAAAAAATCATGCTTGCTGTATATTATACCGAACATGGAAAAAGAGTGTCAATAAGCCGTCAATACAGCCCTTTTTTCCTGCTTTCTATGGAAGGTTGAAGATAATTTCCCCTTTTTCCGACAGGAAATAATCCCTTCTCGCCAGTTTGGCAATATACTCTTCATCATTCAATTTTACGATTTCTTCTTCGAGAATCTCCTGCTTCTTCTGCAAATCGGCCAGCTTGCTTTCCCGCTCTGCCTTTTCTTCAATTTTTTGTTCAAGGGCGGATGTCTGCGAAATAAAGGTAGAGACCATAACGACGGAAATAACAGCGGCGAAGACAAAAAAGACTGCGAGGCGCCTAAATAACAACTTTCGCTTCCTGGTTTCTGCGATTCCTGCTAACTCACTTTGCTGTATATACTGGTTCTCCAATTTTGCGATTTTGCGTTTTTTAACGGCACTCATTCCCCGCGGTCCTCCTTATTTTTTTATGTTTTTCACCTTGTTTATGACCTTATAAGTGTATTTCTTGAGCCGATGGATAAATCCTGCCATTTCATTATATAATCTCTCGACGCTTTTTTTAATCTTTTTCGGCAAAAGCTTCCAAAAAAGTGTAAAGAGCAGCTGAAATGGTTTCCAGGCTACCCTTAGTATCCACAAAGAAAATGTCCAGGCTGTTTTTCCCAAAAGTAAAAGGCCCTTTCCCGCCAACAGCAGCAGGGAAAGGATCGATAATCCCAAAAAGCGAAGCGGACGAAGAATGAGGGTACGGACAATGCCGACCATAATCCGGTATGTCGAAACAGCAACGGAAATCAGCCATTCCAGCAGTTTCAGGTATAGACGTCTCACCAGGCTCTGATAGGCGGCAAACCCGCATAAAAGAGCGAGAAAAATATAAAAACGAAGTTCTCCCTGGTTAACCGAGAAAAGTACATAAAAAATGGACAGCCCCTGGTACACCCAAAAAAGGACATCATTGATAAATACGATCCAGGTTTTTCGCCTTTGCCTCTGCAGGAAACGGTTATACGTATCCAGCGAGACACCAAACAGGCTGCCCATTCCAATCATGGCGAGCATGGTGATGAATTGGGTGGTAAGCGTCATCGAAACAGCTTGCTAAAGAATCCTTTAGCCTTCTCCCCATGCTGGTCATCCAAATAGACCAAGTCAAAGACTTTTCCCTTAATCGAGACAATCCCTTTATCCACATCAAGGTTTTTCATTTGCAGATTCTGGCCTTTGATTGCCAGAAACCCCATAACCGTTTCCAGGAGGAACTCTTCGTTATCAAAGCTCTCTACCTGTTTGACACCGGAAATCTCGAGCGTGCGCCTTCCTCGCATGATGACATCATGGTCAGGAGTGCTTTTTTGGTTGGTTGATTCATAATATTGGCTCATGTTTATCCCCCACAATCTCTTTATACAGAGTTTGTACATATGTATGATAGCAGGGGGATAAATAGAACAAGCCTGTTATTCTGTATCGTTCAATCTTTCTTCGCTGACAATGGTATACATCTCCGCCGCTTCTTCTTTGCGGGAATTTTCCTGAATTCGATCTATTTTGGCGGTCACTTGCCTCTGGCCAAACCGGATGGAAAGCTCATCGCCAACTTTGACATTCGTGCTCGCTTTTGCCGGAACTCCATTCACAAGGATTCTTCCCTGATCCGACACTTCCTTTGCCATTGTTCTTCTCTTTATCAACCGGGAAACCTTTAGAAATTTATCCAATCTCATTGTCTTTAAACCTCCTATTTCTCCTTTTCTTTTGCTTCCTCCCAAAATGCATCCAAATCCTCAAGCGTATAGTCGGAGAATGGACGATTGCTTTCCGCAACCTTTTGTTCAATATATCCAAAACGGCGGGTAAATTTCTGGTTGGTCCTGAACAAGGCTTCCTCAGGATCTATTCCATAATGCCTGGCCACATTGACGAGGGCAAATAAAAGATCGCCGAATTCCTGCTCCTGTTCTTCTTTACTTTTACCGCTGACTGCTTCTTCAAACTCCCCTAACTCTTCTTTTACCTTGTCAATGACCGGTTTGATGTCTGGCCAGTCAAAGCCAGTCTTGGCCGCTTCCTTTTGCAGCTCTGCAGCCTTGAGCAATTGCGGCAGGCCCTTTCCCGCCCCTTCAAGCAGGGAGGCAGGTGCACTTCCTTTCTCCTGCTGCTTAATTTGCTGCCAATTTTTCAGCACCGCTTCCTCATCTTCCGCCACTGTATCTCCAAAGACATGAGGATGCCTGCGCACCATTTTTTCCGATATACCCGCTATCACATCTTCAATGGAAAAATAGCCGTCATCCTCGCCAATCTGGGCATGCAGCATTACCTGCAATAGAACATCGCCCAGTTCTTCCACCATATGGTCGATATCTTCATTGTTTATTGCCTCTATTAATTCATATGCTTCTTCAATTAAATATTTTTTCAATGACATATGGGTCTGTTTTTTGTCCCACGGGCAGCCATTCGGCCCGCGCAAATCTGCAATGATGCGGCGCAGCGTCGAAAACTCGCGGTATTGTGCCTGTTCAGGTCCTACAGGTGGGACGTACACGGAAGTAAGGTTATTTACCTCTGTTTCATGATCCAGCTCGTACAGAGGAACCCAGGCGATTTTCTCTTCACTGCTTCCGGCTGCCGTCACAATCGCCACCATATATTCATCAGGAAGCTTTTCCATTAGGGTCAGCTTAACGTCCGAGGCAACAAAGCGGTCATACACCTGGCCGATAATCATATGGCTGCCTATGGCAAGCTGGTCCTTGGAGAGACCGGTCCCGTCAAGAAGCTGGAAACCTTCGATTGGATCAACTTTCAGCGCCTGGAAAATGGCGTCAATAAAACTCTGGCCTCCGCCAATTTTAATTTCAATTCCCCGCTTAGCCCCTCTTTCCAATAACAGCTGTACAGACCGTTCTGCCACAAGCGGGTGGCCTGGTACAGCATAGACAATTGCTGACTTTTCCGCTTCTCCCAAAAGTGTCTCGCATATTTCTTCATATACGGCAGGAAACTCACTGTGCTTTTCATAGATATGGTCAAAGGACAGAAAGCTTGCCCCCTCCTGCTCAAGCTGTGCAACAACAGGATGCTCCTTTGTCCTTAGATAAACGGTTTGATCCCCTGTCAGCTTCTTATAAACACCGAATGGGATTTGCTCCAGATCTCCGGCTCCAAGACCGAGCACTAAAATGTTTTTCATATCTTCTCTCCTGTCTTGTTTGGCAAAAGAAACAAAAGCCTGCTGCCAAATGGCAGCATCAGCAATTCTGCTTCACCCAATGCCTTTGTTCTAATGACAATGATGATATAAATCGCCGCACCCAGTAAAACCGAACTGACGGCCTGAATAGCCGACACCAGCCTCAAGGGCTGCAAATAGAATTCAAGGTAAGCAGCAAGTTCAAGGTAAAAGTGCAGAAAAACCCCCATGGACATGGCAGCAAACAGAACCTTCCCAATAAACAGTGCAGGGAGAACGCGCTGCCCCACTGCACTCCGCAGTTTCCATATCGATACACCCATCATGGAAATTAAGGAAATGAGGGAGGCGGCAGCAGCTCCCATAGTGCCATGTAACGGGACTAAATATAGGTTTAAACCATATTTTAACGCGAAACCTGCCAAAATCAAAACAGCAGGGAAGTACAACCTGTTTAATCCCTGGAGGACACCCACAAGGGTAATCAGGACGGTTGCTGGAAGAATCATCAAACTTAATACCGCAAGAACCGCGGAACCATCTGCATTTTGGAACAGCATTACATTGGTTGGCTCAATAATGCTGAAAAGCCCCGCCGAGGCCGCTGCCCCAATAAGCAGGCTCATTTGAAGCGCGATTCGCACATGCTTAACTACATATTCCTTACGGGTTTCACCCGATATGGCGGGGACCAGCGATAATGCAATAGAGGTTGCTGCCACGGCCCCCAGCTGGATCAGCGGCTGGCCGCGGTCAAAGATGCCTTTGGCTGTTTTAGCCTCGGATGCCTCCATAATGTGAAGCAGCTGCTGATAAAGGTTAAGGGAATCGGCCAGCTGCATGAGTATGAGCACCATCCCGCTTATGCTTACCGCGAATCCTTGAAATGCCAGCGCCTTAACTACCGCTGGCGCTTCACTCGCAAATTCCTTTGATTTAAAGGCAGACCCGAAAACATGATGGCTGTTCCGCAAAAAAAAGAAGCCCAGTATCCACAGACCGACTAGCCCCCCGGTCACTGACCCAAATACCGCTGCGCTTCCAGCCTGATATAACGAATATTCCCACTTCACCAACAGGAATGAAAGCACAAGGATGGTTATAACACGCACAAACTGCTCTCCTACCTGGGAATAGGCAGTGGGAATCATATTGCCCCTTCCCTGGAAATATCCTCTCATAACCGCGGTGAAGGGCAGAATCAAAAACGGAAAGGCCATAACCCGAAACAATCTGGAAAGCTGGGGATCTCCCATCCAGGCAGCCATCATTTCGGCGCCAAACAGGAAAGTGGAAAAAAGGACGATTCCAAGCAAAGCGAGAAAAAACAGGGAAATGGAAAGCAGCCTTATCGCCTTCTCCTGATTCCCTTCTTTAAGCTCATCGCTGTAAAGCTTGGAGATGATGACCGGAAATCCGGTGGTCGACAAAACGAGCATCATCCCATAAAAGGGATATACCTGCTGATAAATATAGAAACCAACATCCCCCACAATGTTTTGAAAGGGAATGCGGTAGAGCGCACTCAAAATTTTTGTAATAAGGGCGGCCGCTGTCAGGATCATTGCTCCCCTGAACAGTTCATCCGCTTTTACAACGGGCTTCATAGCCAGCTCCTTCCATGGAAGAAAGTATCTCAAGTATTATAATCACAATGGTTTGATTTGGCAATCAAAAGGGAGAAGGCCCGCATATGAGCTGACCTTGCGCACGGTACTCATTCATTCGGACTCGAACCCAGCTGTTTCATCAGCTCCTGTCCGAATGAGACCTCAGTTCGGACTCCAGCCCGGCCTTTTCCTGCGGTCCTGTCCGAATGCATCTTCATGCTTGCCCTGCTGAAGAGATAACGGCAGCGAACAGCCGGATTCAGGAATAGCAAAAAAGCGGCCCATGGCCGCTTTTTTTGGTAATGGTATTATTGCTCCATCTGCCTGGCAAGGAAACCTGCCGCTGTTTCAACTGCTTTTTGCTCTACTTCTCCCAATGAAGCTTCTTTAGAGAAGATGATTACCGCTCCAATTGGGTCTCCATTGGCGATGATTGGGCCAATGGTATAAGCGGAGATGGTGTCTTCATTGCCGTCTGACAGTGAAACAGTTCCTTGCTGGTTGACGAGGACTGAGCTGCGATCTTCCATTGTTTTTTCAACAAGGTCACTAATATTCTTATTCAAATAGTCTTTTTTAGAGCCTCCGGCAACAGCAATAAAAGCATCCCTGTCACAGATGAGGACTGGATTTCCAAGGCTGTCGTAAAGCGCCTCTGCATATTCTTTCGCAAAATCGCTCAACTCGCTGATTGGGGAATATTTCTTCAGAATCACTTCCCCATCCCGGTCTACGAAGATTTCCAATGGATCTCCCTCTCGGATTCGAAGTGTTCTGCGGATTTCTTTTGGGATAACTACACGACCTAAATCATCGATACGACGAACAATACCAGTTGCTTTCATCCAACGTTGCCTCACTTTCATCTGATGATTGTGTTACTGGCAATGGTGGTACTAAAGTTAATTTCCACCTTTGCCAAGATTGAACTTAGTATCTTTCATATGGAAAGTTCTATTCACAGACTAGAAATTTTTCTCTTGGGTGATAAACATGCCAGAAACGGATAATCCTTCCATTAGCTTCCACTCTTTGAAATACCCTTGTCTAGTTTGTTTGAAACACTTTCCAATTTACAGTTCTGTTACAAACCTGCTCTTAAGATACGGAGTTCTCCTCCTTAACAGAATCATGCAGTCCCTTGACCATTTCGAACGTAATGGAGAACCACTGGTTTTGGTCCAGTCCCTTTGTCTGGATGACCATCTTCAGTTTCTTGCCTTCCATGCCCAATCCAACCTGGCGGCGATATTGATTGCTGATTTTAAAGATTTTCTGGCCATCCACGCGGCTGCTTCCATCCTCGGAAAGCAGGATGGTTATTTCCTGCTTGTTCTGCTTGACGGATTCCACTCCGGCCATGCCGGCGAAGATTTTAAGTTCAGCCACATTAAAGAGGTTCAGCACCTCGTCAGGATAGTCGCCATACCGGTCTACCATCTCTTCCTGCAGCTCTTCAATATCCTTTAACGTCTCCAGGGCACGGAAGCGCTTATACATCTCGATTTTCTGATGTCCATCCCTGATGTAGGAATCAGGAATATAGGCATCCACTTCAAGGTCAATTTCAATGCTCGGCCTAATTTTCTGTTCATGTCCAGGCTTGCGTTCTTCGATGGCTTCCTTGAGCATTTGAGAATATAGGTCGAAACCGACAGAGTCGATGAATCCGTGCTGTTCGGCCCCAAGCAGATTTCCGGCACCGCGGATCGACAAGTCGCGCATCGCGATTTTGAATCCGGAGCCAAGCTCGGTAAACTCCTTGATTGCCTGGAGCCGCTTCTCGGCGACCTCTGTCAGCACCTTGTCTTTTCGGTACGTAAAATAAGCATAGGCAACGCGGTTGGAGCGGCCGACACGCCCTCTCAGCTGGTAAAGCTGGGAAAGACCCATTTTATCTGCATCATGGACAATCAGTGTGTTCACATTTGGAATATCCACGCCGGTTTCAATGATTGTCGTGCTGACGAGCACATCATATTCGCCTTCCAGAAAGCCCAGCATGACCGATTCCAGTTCGTTTTCCGTCATCTTCCCATGCGCATAGGTTACCCTTGCGTCGGGAACAAGCATGGAAATCTCTTCTGCCTTCCGCTCGATGTCTTCCACCCGGTTATAGAGGAAATAAACCTGGCCATCCCTTGCCAGTTCCCT
Source organism: Mesobacillus campisalis (assembly GCF_000986785.1). Lineage (GTDB taxonomy): Bacteria > Bacillota > Bacilli > Bacillales > Cytobacillaceae > Mesobacillus_B > Mesobacillus_B campisalis. The sequence goes on from NZ_LAYY01000025.1 coordinate 29,178, forward strand.
TTCAATGGCTTCCCGGACAAGACCCCCGTTGTACTCCATGACATAAGTCTGGACAGGAAACCGGTTTTCAGGCGGGGTTTCGATAACAGACAGGTCACGAACACCAAGCATCGACATATGCAGGGTCCTTGGGATTGGTGTGGCTGTCAAGGTAAGTACATCGACATTTGTTTTAAGCTGTTTGATTTTTTCCTTGTGCGTAACACCAAAACGCTGTTCTTCATCAATGATGAGCAAACCAAGGTCACGGTAGGTAATGTCTTTTGAAAGAATCCGGTGGGTGCCGATTACAATATCGACCGTTCCCGTTTTGAGTCCTTTTATTGTCTCATTTTGCTGCTTGCGGGTGCGGAATCTGCTTAATAGTCCAATATTGATCGGGTAGTCCTGGAACCTTTCCCTCATTGTCTCATAATGCTGCTGGGCAAGGATGGTCGTCGGTACAAGGAGAGCGACCTGCTTTCCATCAGCAATTGCCTTGAAGGCTGCCCTGATCGCCACTTCCGTCTTGCCATAACCAACATCCCCGCACAAAAGGCGGTCCATTGGCCGCTCGTTTTCCATGTCCTTTTTGATTTCCTGTATCGACCGGAGCTGGTCTTCTGTTTCCTGATACGGGAACGAGGTTTCAAATTCCCGTTGCATATCGCCATCCGGCGAAAAAGCATACCCTCTGCTCGCTTCCCTTTCGGCGTAAAGCTTGATCAGGTCATCAGCGATATTTTGGACCGAGGACTGGACCTTGCTTTTCACACGTTTCCAGTCGCTGCCGCCAAGCTTATAAACCTTTGGCTCCTTTCCTTCCGAGCCTACATACTTTTGCACAAGGTCGATTTGCTCGACAGGCACATACAGCTTGTCTGTTCCCTGATAACGAATATGAAGATAGTCTTTATGGACACCGTTAATGACCAGTGTCTCAATGCCCAGGTATTTTCCAATCCCGTGGTTAACATGGACGACATAGTCGCCCGCTTTCAACTCGGAATAGCTTTTGATCCGCTCCGCATTGGACAGCTTTTGGCGCCGGGCTGACTTTCTTGTCTTTTTATTGAAAAGCTCTTCCTCGGTTATCACGGCAATCTTTTGGATTGGCATTTCAAATCCGGTGTTCAAGCTGCCCCGCAGAATCTGTACCTTTTCCGGCAGCAGTTTGTCTTCCTTGACGACCAAGGCTTCCATTTCATAATCTTCGAGAACACGCTCAAGCTTGTGCATCCTTTCCTCATCGGCTCCAAGGAACACAACCGTATAATGGCTTTTTTTCCAGCGCTCTATCTCACCCTTTAAGACATTCATCTGCCCATGGAAATTCTGCATCGGCTTGCATGATATATTAATAATATTTTGCGGATTGGTGTTCGGAACATGCCTTAAAAACAAGCTCAAATAAACAATATGAAGCTTTGTTTGCTGCAGCAGTTCGGGAAGATGGTGGGAAATCCTTAGGTCATGGATGATTTGCCCTTCCCCAAGCAGACTGGTGTACCATTCTGCTTCTTCTTTATTGAGGGATTCATTCATTTCCTGAACTCGTCCAATTTCATCGATAAACAGCATGCCATTATTCGGCAAGTAATCTAGCAAACTTTGAGGCTGGCCATAGGCAATCGACAAATACTTGAATAATTCATCAGGCTTCTGGCCATTCCTGAATTGTTCCAGCTCATACCCGATATTTTGGGACAGCTGCGTTTTCGCCTTATCATCCTTAAGTTTCTTCAGACTTGATGACAGTCCTTTTTCCAGACCGGCAATAAGCCTGTCGACCATTCCTGCGTCAAGCAGATTCTCGGCCGCAGGGCCGATTGACACCTCGTTCAGCTTTTCCTTGGAACGCTGATCCTCCAGCGAGAAGGTACGAATGGAGTCCACTTCCGTGTCAAACAACTCAATCCTCAGCGGATCAACGGCCGTGAGGGGGTAAATATCGATAATCCCTCCCCGGACACTGAATTCGCCAGGTGCGGCGACCAGCTCGGAACGGATATAGCCCATATCCACAAAGGTATTTAATACTTTCTCTACTTCAATATCTTCGCCAACAGAAAATTGCAGCTGAAATTTACTCCAAAGCTCTTTAGGCGGCAATATTTTTCGCAGTCCCGCAACAGGCGCTACCACAATGCCCTTTTTTCGGCTCGCCAAATGATTGAGGGCCTCAATGCGCTGTGCCCTCAATTCTGGTGAAGAGATGCTTAATTCAGCTGCAATCAGTTCATTGGCTGGATAAAGAAATACTTCTTCTTCCCCAATAAGGCCAGCCAGGTCATCATATACCTTTTGAGCCTGAAGCAGATTATGTGTGGCCACCAGCACCGGCCGGCCTGTTTTTTCATAAACAGATGCTAAAAAAACAGTTCTTGCCGAGCCTGACAGACCGGCTACCAACTGTTCTTTCAACCCTTCTTCCATTCCGGAAACAACAGAATGTATATCATCCTGCTGATTAAAAAGAGCTTTCAGCCCTTGCATCCCAACCTCTCCCTTGATGATCCATGTATTCACGTTTAGTAAAAAACAGAAAAATGCTTTGGAGCAGAGTGCCCAAAGCGCAGTTGTCAGTGAATCAGATAATCATTTGCATGATATCCGGGGTTGCGTTCCAACGATTCCTGACAATCTTCACAGATCGATTTTATATGAATATCACCATTGTTTACATAAGAAATCATATCATGGCGTTCCTCTTCTGTCAGCTTATGGAAGCCCAAGTTCTCACTATGAACAGATATTTGGTCCAGAGAACCTATTTTTGTCCCACAATGCCGGCAATGATAGTGCAGTGCCATGCCAAGTCCCTCCCCGCTTATTCTTTCTCTTATTATTCACAGCAAGGGAGGAACTTATTCATTTAAATATATTCAGCTGTGAACCAGATATGTTCACTGATTGTACGTATTCATGACCTGGAGGAAAGGCTTTTCCAGCCATGCCTCGCAGGCTTCGGATGCCTTTTTGACAGCATGCTCCATATCAGGCTGCTCTTCCTTAGAGAATTTCCCGAGTACATAGTCGGTAATGGCCATTCCGTTTTGCGGCCGGCTTATCCCGACCCGGATCCGGTTAAACTCCTGGGATCCCGTATGGGCAATTGTCGACTTGATGCCGTTATGCCCGCCTGCACTTCCCTTCTGCCGCAGGCGGATTTTCCCGGTTGGCAAATCAAGGTCATCATAAACCACAACAAGGTCATCAAGTTCAATATCAAAATAATCCATGACGGCCCTTATTGACTCACCTGATAAATTCATATACGTTAAAGGCTTTAATAAAATAACCTTTTCACCTTTTACAACTCCTGCACCATACAGGCCCTTGAGCTTGGCCTGGCTCAATGGGATATCAAGCCTGGCGGACAATTCATCAATGACTTCAAATCCGATGTTATGACGCGTTTTATCATACTGCTTTCCTGGATTCCCCAGTCCCACAATCAGTTTCATCTATATTCACCCATTTTCTATCAACGATAAAAGACGCAACCCTTGAGGTTACGTCTATTCTGCTAGCTTTCGCTGGCTTCTGTTTCTCTGCCTTCTTCATTTTCAGGGATCCCAGGTTCCTGCTCTTCACCCGTACTGATCTCTTCTTCCTGCTTAGGAGGAAGGATGGAAACAAGCACAAGCGATTCATCTTCATTGATTTGATAGCTGGCTCCTGTCCGGATGTCAGCTACAGTAAGATTCTCGCCTACCTGGAGGTTCGTAATATCCACTTCAATGGCCTGCGGAATATTGCCTGGAGTCGCTGTTACCGGCAATTCATGGACTGGCTGCTGAACCACGCCGCCATCCTTGGCCCCGGCAGCTTCGCCGACCAGCGCGACCCTGACATTGGCTGTGACTTCAGACGACATATCGACCGCCCGGAAATCAACATGGAGAATTTCCCTTTTAATGGAATCCTCCTGATAATCACCCAGCATGACATCCGTGCTGCTGCCGTTGACATCCAGCGAGATGATTCCGTTTCTGCCAACTTCACGGATTGTTTTAATAAAATCCTTGCTGTCGACGAAAACTGGCTTGCTATCCGTATTTTTTCCATACACGACAGCTGGTATTTTCCCTTCGGCACGCAGTTTCCTCAAACTTGAATTCTGTGCCGATCCGCGCTCATTCGCTTTTAATACCGTACTCATAGATAAGTCCCCTTCCAAGTGAAAGTTTTTAAGGCTTCTCCTATAAAAAATGCCCTAAAATGGACTAATCTAAACGCAAGAGTGAGTATTAAAAGGAAAGGCCTGCCTCTGGAGCAAGCCTTTTCCCATATTAATCAAATAATGTGCTGACTGATTGTTCTTCATGGACACGAATGATCGCTTCGCCAATTAACGGAGCTACAGACAGCTCAACAATCTTGTCGATGCGTTTTTCTTCGCCCAGTTGAATTGTATTCGTTACGACCAATTCCTTAATCTTGGAATTTTCAATCCGCTCAATTGCAGGTCCTGAGAGAACAGGGTGTGTACAGCAGGCCAGCACTTCGAGAGCGCCATTCTCCACAAGCGCATTGGCCGCAAGCGTAATGGTGCCGGCTGTGTCAATGATATCATCAATCAGGATAGCTACTTTCCCTTCAATATTTCCGACAATGTTCATGACTTCGGCCACATTTGGACGAGGACGTCGCTTGTCGATAATGGCAATTGGAGCTTTCAGTCTCTCCGCCATTTTTCTTGCTCTTGTCACTCCGCCATGGTCAGGGGACACAATGACGATGTCGCCGTCAAAGTGACGGTTTTTAAAATGCTCCGCCAAAATCGGCACACCCACCAACTGATCCGTTGGAATATCGAAAAACCCTTGGATTTGCGGTGCATGCAAATCAAGCGTGATGACGCGTGTCGCCCCCGCGGTTTCAAGCAGGTTGGCCACAAGCTTTGCTGTAATCGGCTCGCGTGCCCTAGCCTTTCGATCCTGACGGGCATACCCGTAGTAAGGGATCACAAGGTTAATCGTCTTAGCCGATGCCCGCTTAAGGGCGTCAATCATGATCAGCAGCTCCATGATATGTTCGTTTACGGGACCGCTCGTGGACTGGATGACAAATACATCGCAGCCGCGGATGCTTTCCTCAATGTTAATCTGGATTTCGCCATCACTAAATCGGGATACAGAGCATTTCCCTAACTCAACACCAATCACTTTGGCGATTTCCTCTGCCAGAGCCTTATTGGAATTGAGGGTAAACACCTTTAAATTCGGGTCTAAATATTGATTCGTCATCATGAACCTCCAAGTTATTTCTTTCGATTCAATTTCTGGGCATACTCTTCTTTATTCACCTGGCGGGCGCGGGCGATAGCCAGGCCTTCCCCGGGCACATCTTCCGTAATCGTTGAACCTGCTGCTACATAGGCTCCCTTGCCAATCGTCACAGGTGCAACCAGATTGGAATTGCAGCCAATGAACACATCATCTTCAATTTTGGTCAGGTGTTTATTTTGTCCATCATAGTTTACCGTAATCGACCCGCAGCCAATGTTCACGTCCGTTCCTACTTCCGCATCGCCAATATAGCTTAAATGGGAAGCCTTGCTGCCTTTTCCAAACACCGCTTTCTTGATTTCGACAAAGTTGCCGATTTTCACTTCATCATGAATATCCGATTGCGGCCTGATATGAGCAAATGGGCCAATGTTGACACCTGAACCAATCTTGCTGTCGAATGCCGCGGATTGGCGGATAACAGTATTATTGCCAATTTCGCAATTGCTGATTTCACTGTTCGGCCCAATGATGCAGTCCGGTCCAATAGATGTGCTGCCATCAATAGTAGTCCCGGGATAAATGACGGTATCCGATCCAATGGTGACATCTGAACCAATATACGTATTGGAAGGGTCAATTAGGGAAACACCATTCCGCATATGCATTTCATTGATTCTTTTTCTCATGATTCGCTCTGCCTCTGCAAGAGCCACCCTGTCATTAACCCCCATGGTTTCCTCAAAGCTTTCTGTGACATAAGCAGAAACCCTGTCACCCTGCTTCTTCAGAATTTCAACAACGTCCGGCAGGTAGTACTCCCCTTGCACATTGTCATTTGAAACATTCTCCAGTGCGGCAAACAAAGCTTTATTATCGAAACAATATGTACCTGTATTGATTTCAGTAATTTTCCGCTCTGCTTCAGTTGCATCCTTATGTTCAACAATTTTTTCAACATCGCCATCTTCACCGCGCACGATGCGGCCGTATCCGGTTGGATCGTCTGCAAGCGCTGTAAGTATGGTTGCTTTTGCGCCTGTTTCCTCATGATGGCGGAACAGCGCCTCCATTGTCTCTCCTTTGACAAGCGGAGTATCTCCGCAGACGACCAGCGTCACTCCATCATTGTCCGCAAGTATATCCTTGGCCTGCTGCACGGCATGGGCTGTCCCAAGCTGCGCTTCCTGCAGGGCATACTGGCTGGTGTCGCCAAGCTGTGCTTTCACCTTTTCCGCCCCGTGGCCTACAATTGTTACAATATCGTTTATATCAAGACTTTTTACCTGGTCAATTACATGTTGAACCATAGGCTTCCCACAGACAGGGTGCAGAACTTTGTAAAGTTTTGATTTCATTCTCGTTCCCTGGCCGGCAGCCAGTATTACGGCGTAGCGGTTTGACATCCAACAGGCCTCCAATTCACCTTTTTATCCATTACGAATATATCCTAAAATCCGATTCTTTTCAACATGCGGGTCCAGTGGACAAATATTGGAATTTCTCCGGGAGGGAAACGAATTGTGTGCAAGGATGTTTATGAGGGGATGAAAGGGGGTAATAAAAAAGAGCCTTACTTGTGAGTAGGCCCCCTGATGAATAAACGTTATTTTATTATGCTCCAGCTTCTTCGAACTCGACTTCCAGTTCACCGAGGCGATGGTATTCCGCCAGTACCGCATCCTGGATCTTGCCGCGCGTGCCAGAATTAATTGGATGGGCGATATCGCGAAACTCCCCATCCGGAGTGCGTTTGCTAGGCATCGCAACAAACAGGCCATTATTTCCGTCGATAACACGGATATCGTGTACGACAAATTCGTTATCAAGCGTGATTGATGCAATTGCCCTCATCCGTCCATCTGTGTTTACCCGCCGCAATCTAACGTCAGTTACTTCCATTCTGTTCACCACCTTCGCAAAAGATGAATTTCTAGTTTACATATTCAACAGACATTTCCATTTTCCTTCTTTACCGTAAAAATATTTTCAAGAAAAAGAGAAATTTAAAATATGAAATGAAAACGAATTCTTTTTAGGTAAAAAGCCTTATTGACTTTAATGATTATATACATATTACAGGGAATTAAACCCTCAATTTCATAGTTGTTGTCTGCCGGGTAAAAAAACGGTCAAAAAAAAGCGCCCGTTATTTAACGAGCGCAATGACTTCAATCTCAACCAGTGCATCTTTTGGGAGCCGGGCTACTTCTACAGTAGAACGGGCTGGCTTATGGCTGTCGAAATATTCGCCATATACTTCATTGATCGTGGCGAATTCATCCATGTTTTTAATAAATACAGTCGCTTTTACGACCGTATCGAGGGATGCCCCTGCCTCTTCAAGTACAGCAATCAGGTTCTTAAATACCTGGTGTGTCTGGGCAGCCACATCACCTTCTACCATATTGCCTTCTGCAGTAAGCGGAATCTGCCCTGAGCTGAAAAACATGTTGTTGACAACAATTCCTTGCGAGTATGGGCCAATGGCCGCTGGGGCCTTGGAAGTCTGAACAGTTTTCATTTGCTGATCCTCCTGTATTTTCCCTCGCTGACGGTAATCTTTTTCCCGATTACATCGACATTTGACAACCGGACAAGCGAGATATAATCATCAACTAGCCTTTCTTCCGTTTCTTCCGATTCGACTAGCACAGATATCCCCGCCACCTTCGCGTTGAATTCCTGCAGCAGGTCGATCATCCCTTTGACAGTGCCGCCAGCCTTCATGAAATCGTCCACGATCAGGACGCGGGAACCTTCGGAAAGGCTTCGCTTGGACAGCACCATCGTCTGGATCCGCTTGGATGAGCCTGAAACGTAGTTAATGCTGACGGTGGACCCTTCTGTTACTTTTGGATCCCTTCTGACTATAATAACGGGCACATTGAGAAAGCCTGCCACCGCATAGGCAATGGGGATCCCTTTTGTTGCCACCGTCATGACCGCGTCAATTTCCGCTTTGGCATAGGCTGAAGCGATAACACGCCCCACTCTCCTGAGCAGTACCGGATTTCCAAGGATGTCATTCATGTAGAGATAACCTCCAGGCAGCAGCCGGTCGGGGCTTGCCATAATGCTGCAAAGGTCATCAATCAGGCTGGAAGCTTCCTTTTCATCAACATTGACGTAGAACTTCACTCCCCCTGCAGCGCCAGGGACAGTCTGGAGCACGCCGATTCCCCGTTTCTCAAAGGTATCCTTGATGATTCCCAAATCCTCGCTGATGGACGACTTTGCCGAACCATACCTCTCGGCGAAATAGGTAAGAGGAACCAGTTCGCGGGGATGATCCAGCAGATAGTTCGTCATATCTATCAATCGTTCACTCCGTCTAAATTTCATTCCTGAACCCCCAAATTAAAATCCGAATATTTACTATCTAATATACCATTAATATACGGATTCATTCAAGGCTTCTTCTTTAATCAAGGGTATGACGTTCTCCAAGCATCCGAACGGCGAATACCTGGTCGCAAAACCCTCTTAACCCATTATAAATCCGATGCATCCGCGAATCATGTTCGACAAGGCTGAAAACTGTCGGCCCGCTTCCGCTCATCAAAACGGCATCTGCCCCGAACCGCTTCATCTGGTCCTTGATTTGGGCTACCTCCGGATAGAGGTCGAGCGTCACGTCTTCCAGGACATTGCCTACGTTCTGGCAGACACCCCTGAAATCGTGATCCCTGATGCATTGAATCATTCCCTCCGTATCAGGATGGCGGATTCCGCCAATGTTCAATCGCCGGTAAACCTCCGCGGTCGACACACCAATAAAAGGCTTGGCAAGGACCACCCAGCAGGTTGGCGGAGGAGGCAGTTCCTGGATCATCTCGCCTCTTCCAGTCGCCAATGCCGTACCGCCGTACACGCAAAACGAGACATCCGAACCAATTTCCGCCCCGAGAGCTGCCAGCTCATCCAGCGAGAGACCCAAATTCCAAAGTTTATTCAAACCGCGAAGGGCTGCAGCGGCGTCACTGCTCCCGCCTGCCAGACCAGCTGCAACCGGAATCATTTTTTCAATCATGATGGAGACGCCCTTTTTGACATTAAAGCGTTCTTTTAGCAAAAGAGCAGCCTGATAGGCCAGATTCCGCTGGTCATCTGGCACAAAGCGGTTATGAGAAGTAATTTTGATGATATCCTTTTCGAGCAGACTCAGTTCGACACGGTCTGCCAAGTCGATCGTTGTCATCACCATTTCCACTTCATGATAACCATCCGGCCGCTTATGCAATACATCCAGCGACAGATTGATCTTAGCCGGCGCTTTTATTAAAAGCTTCAATCCTTCCACCTACTTTTAAACATAACAACGATGTCCATTTTTTGTCCTATTTTACCACAAAAAGCCTAAGAAAAATATAAGCGCCTGCCAAGCCTCCCGCTTCCTGGCATTTTCCTGTCCATATACCTCTTTAATTTCTGTTCTTTTCCTACTTTCTTCCCAAAAACAGGCTGCTCTACACTTGCCGGGAGGATAAATGGAATGAAATACAAAAAGACCGAAGCGAAACGCCTCGGCCTGCCACAGTGACATATGAATTTAGTGTTCGTGAAGACATATCGGCAAGCTTGACATACCTGCTCCCGAAAAGTTACCGGTTCTGGTTCATAAGCTGCTGCTCGGCAAGTTCAATGGCGCGTTTGACCATATTTCCTGCATCCCTGGCCCTTATGCCGCCCCAGCCTTCCTTTTGGACTACATCATAAAAGCCCAGTTCCTTTGCCAGCTCTTCTTTAAACCCTTCAGACATAACTCCTCTTCTTCTGCCCACGAGAACCCGCTCCTTTCGTCACCGTGGCTTTATTAGTATTCATTGGCATGGCGATTTTCATTAGAACCTTAATTATCCTGTTGTGCCCTGTTGACTTCCGTTCCAGGCGGGCTTGGGCAAAATAAAAAGCAGCAAACGCAATGTCCACTGCCTGTCTTGCTTTAAGCCATTAGCTTAGAGCCATATTTCCTGTAGTATCTTCGTAGAAAGTAATTTGTACCGTTTCCGTCAAAACATCTGCATAACTGTATGAAACGCGTTCGAAAGCATTCTCCTCCTGATCCAGTTCGATAACGAACACGGAAGGGTAGGTTTCAGCTAAAACTCCTGAGCGTTCAATCGTTTTTCTGCGTCCGCCATTAGCCTTAAGTAAAAGTCTTTTCCCTAAATTTGAATCAAGAGCTTTTTTGATATCCGATAATGTTTTTGGCATTCGGTCCACCTCACTATGTCAAGTATAACATGCTGACACATTTACGTCAAATAAAAACATAAATTATAACAGTCCTTAAAAATAAATGTCAATATATTTTCGTCTTCATTTTCTTCTATTTTTCAACATGGTTAGCATTTCCTGCATTCGTTCATTTTATGTATGGCATTTTCCACACAGAGTTCCTGTCCCGTTTTACACCATTGCACACACAAAAAAAGCCGCTGCCCGCGGCTTAATGGTTATTCGTCCTTTTCGGGCTTATTGTAAGGCATCCCGGTCCTCAACACTCCCCTCGTCTCAATGCCTCCAAGGCCTTTTTCCCCGGTGAGGGTGTTCCTGAGCACATCCCAGACATTGATCCTCTCGACAAATGGCGTAAAGCTTATTTTGGCCACAATGTAAACGGGGTCGAGAGCATGGATATTCACGCGGGACGGGGAGCTGGCAAAATTAGCTCCGGCCTGGATCAGCGATTCAAAATGGGATTGGCATGCCCCCGCAAAGATCACAAGCTGGTCGAGATGGGGAATCTTTTTTCGCGCTTCCTTTACGGTTTGAACAAAATGCCTTGAATGCCGGTAAGCATTCAGGTCATCTATTTTACCCTTTGACTTGGAATAGGCGTCATGCCCTGTTACCACAAGGATATCAGGCCTGTAATAGTCAATGAGGCTGCCTATTTTCAGCGGCATCTCCTTTTCATTGCAATGAACACCATATACAGGCACGCCCACCCTCTCATAAAGCGACAAGCACTTTTTTAAATAATTGGGATCTCCATCAAGATGGAGCACCCTGCCAGGCATTTGAAAATAATTCAGGGCTTTGCTGTATCCATCTGTTACTTCGTATTCCTGCTTCTGCTTCAGCAATTCCACGTCCTGGCGGAACAGAATGTAAGACTGCTCCTCACGCGAACGCCCCTCCTCGGCCATCCGCCTCCGTACATTCGCTTCCATTTTTATTAAGTCTTCATAAGGAGCATCGGCAGCCAGGCGGTATTCCTCCCCATACAAGATGGCGATCCTCCTGCCGTTTTCCACTCTTATATCAATGACGCGGAATAGAATGTCACAATTATAGGAAATCCTTCCCACTATATCCATTGCTTTTATGGTCACACTCGTCACTCCAAGTAGGCTCCTGCCTGAGAGTATTGTTTCTTTGTCAGGCTATGCAAACCACCTTGGCAATGTGAAAGGACAAGAAGAAAAGCGGAAGCACCTTGGTCAGCCCCGACAAGCGCTGGAGTCCGGCAGGTGAAGTCGTTCTTTGACTTCATCAGACGGATCGAATTAGAAAGGTGGAGGCGACTGTTAGTAGCGACAAGCGTAAGACAGAATCCGCAGGAAGGCGTTGTTTGCCTTCTGAAGGATTATGGCTTACGACTCGAGGGGCTTTCGGACTGAGCCTTAATTCTTCTCCCCAAGCTTTCCGAATACGGCGGCCTTCCGGCAAAAGCAAAAAGCCCTGGTTTCCCGGGGCTTACTTAAATAATTCATATAAGGCGTCACTGAGGGCGCCAAATTCTTCGATGGACAATGTTTCTCCTCTTCTTGTCTCCTCGATGCCTGCCTTCTTCAACGCGGCCTGGATGCCTTCCTTTTTTTCTTTCCCGCCAGGCAGCTGGCTGGTCAAATTATTAAGGATGGTTTTGCGCCTTTGGGCAAAGCTGGCCCTGGTGACTTGGAAAAAGAATGATTCATCCTTTACTGCAACAGCCGGGTTTTCCCGCAATGTCAGCCTGATGACGGCGGAGTCAACATTCGGCTGGGGAATAAACACTGTTTTCGGCACGATCATTACGGTCTCCGCCTTCGTGTAATACTGCACCGCAATTGACAGCGAGCCATATTCCTTCGTTCCCGGCTTTGCAGAGATGCGGTCGGCCACTTCTTTCTGAAGCATTCCGACAATGCCCCGGATGGGCAACTTTTCTTCCAGCAGCTTCATGATGATCGGCGTGGTGACATAATAAGGAAGATTGGCAACCACCATAATATCTTCAAACCCCTTCAGTATTTCGTCAATACGGGACTGTACGTCCGCTTTCAGAATATCCTGATGGACGATGGTGACATTTTCATAAGGGGAAAGCGTATCTTCAAGGATGGGCAACAGCCGCTGGTCGATTTCGAATGCCATGACCTTTTTGCTTCGCTTTGCCAATTGCTCTGTAAGGGCACCAATGCCTGGACCGATTTCAATCACTGCCGAAGTTTCTGTCAGTTCTGCATGATCGACAATCCTGCGGAGTATATTGGTATCAATCAGAAAGTTCTGACCTAGGCTCTTTTTAAAAGAAAAGCCGTATTTTTCTAGAATTTCCCTCGTTCTCGCCGGGGTAGCGATGTCTTTATGCATGTTGTTCCTCCTGTCTAATAGCCTCCATGGCGGCAGCAAATTCTCCGGAGCTGATTTGAAACATCATCAGGCGCTTATGCAGCTGCTTCCCGTTCGTGTAGCCAATCTTTAACAGCTTGCCCAAATTTTCGCGCCTCTCTCTGGCGCCAGGGCCTGCAATCAGTCCTGCATCTATTAAATCCTCACGGGTAATTTCCTCGGGGGCATTGTCATCCATCAACTGAGCGTCCTTCAATGCCTCCCTGATCACTTCAGGAGCTGCATGCTCGACGCCAATTCCGCGTCCTGTTTTCGGAAGCGCTTTTTCCTTTGGAATAAACGCATGACGGCAACCGGGGATATGTTCAGCAATGGTTTTCCGGATTTTTTCACCAGGATAGTCCGGATCCGTGAACACTATGACTCCTCTCGTCTCCTGCGCTTTTTGGATCATTGCGATTGTATCCATGCTGATGGCCGATCCGTTTGTTTCAATCGTATCGGCATTGACTGCCCTCCGGACAGCTGTTGTGTCATCCTTGCCCTCCACAACAATCAACTCTTTGATTTTCATTCAATACTACATCCTTCGTAAAAAAAATAATAAAAGACTGAAACATATTTGAAATATTAACCGTCTATATATATAACAAAACCATTTTCTTATTATAACTCAAAATGGGTACAGAAAATAAAAAATGCAGAGGAAAGCCCCCTGCATTAGATGAATCAGTTTAGGATTTTAATTTTGACGCGCTTATTGCCCCAGCGATAGGCTTGAGATTTGTTTGGGAAGAAGACATCAATCTTGTTGCCTTTGATGGCGCCTCCCTTATCAGCGGCAACCGCATAGCCATACCCTTCGACATACACCTTTGTGCCCAACGGGATGACACTTGGATCGACCGCGATCACCTTCGCGTTCGGATTGACCTTCAGGTTCAGACCTGTAGCCGTTACCCCCGAGCATCCATTACAGCTTGCAGTATAGGCCGTCGAGCTTACATAAAACTCTTTGCCAGATCCGCCCTGGCCTGCTGCCTGGCTGGACGGTGCCGCGGCTCCCCTGGAGACCTGGACGGCAACTTCCCTCGTGCCCATGGCAACGACTTTATCCTTCTTGTCCCTCACCTTGGTTTCGCTAACAAGGTTCCTGGAAACTTCCTTGCCGTCTTCCAGTGTAACTTCGTACTTTTTGGAAAGAACACCTTCCTGTCCTTCCGTCACAACTTTTTGTTTCCCTTTGTCCAGACTGCCGTCCTTTTTGGTGACGACTGCAAACTTGATTGGTTCTTCCACTACATCGGTGACTTTTTCAACTCGAATGACCTTGATTAAGGCATTGCTGGTGACTGTTTCTGTCAGTGCAGGTTCTACTCGGTCCAATTCATTGAGTGTGATTCCTTGCTGCGATAAAAAGTCAGCGACCGTAGTCGAAGTCGACCATCCTTCTTGCTCTTTCCCTCCAACTGTTACCTTTAGGGGAAATGCTCTCTGGATATCGATCTTCATATCTTTTTTAAGCTCTGTTTCCGGGTTTGGGGTTAACTTGTCGTGTTCTTTCAATTCAATATCTTGTTCTTCAAGAAATTCCTCTACCGTGTCCGAAGCGGACCAATATGTTTTCTCTTCCTGATTTTCCACTAGGTGCACCTGTTTTGCCGGCTTCCACACAATTTCAAGCTGATCCTCTACTTTTGTGTTTGCGGCTAACGACAAATAGTCTTTCTCGCCAAGAGAAATGTCCAGTTCTTTAAATATATCTTGAATGGTTTCTGCATGTGTTTTAACGATTTTTTCTTGGCCGTCCAGTGTAAGTGCGACTGTCTTCTTGGTGCCTTCATACAGGAAGTAGCCAAGGACAGAGACAAACACTAGCAAACTAGCTGAAAGGATCGCCAGCTTTTTCTTACTCAAAGACTTGGAAAACAGGTTTTTCATAAGTTTGGTGTCTATGAAAAACGCCTCCTTTTCTCTCGAGTGATTATATAGAGTATGCTGTCGACGTGTCAACCCAAACACCTTTCCCCCAAACACAGTCTCTATTATGCGAGATGATTCCCTGAAAGGGAAGGAAGAGTTATCGACAAGGTTATCCTATGTGCATCTTCAAACATGTAGAACTCTTTGTTTTAAGAAAACAATTGGACAAACTGTCCCACAAATCGACAGCATTTCCTATCACTTTATGCCGAATATTTTTTTTGCATTCTTCGTTGTAGTCTCAGCCAATTCCTCATAGCTCATGCCTCTCAATTCGGCAATTTGCTGTGCTACCAATTTGACGTAGGCTGGCTCATTCCTTTTTCCGCGGAATGGATGCGGCGTCAAATACGGGGCATCCGTTTCGATCAGCAAACGGTCCAGCGGCACCGCTTCAGCCACTTCCTTTGGCTTTTTGGCGTTTTTAAAGGTCACCGGCCCGCCAAGGGAAATATAAAAATTCATGTCGATGCATTCCATCGCAATCTCTACGCTGCCGCTATAGCAGTGCATGATGCCGCCGACTTCCCTTGCATCCTCTTCTTTAAGGATTTGGACAATATCAGCGGTTGCTTCCCGGTTATGTATGATGATGGGCAGATTGACTTCCTTTGCAAGCCTAATCTGTTTTCTGAAGACTTCTTTTTGGACATCCTTCGGAGACTTATCCCAATAATAATCCAACCCCATTTCGCCAAGGGCAACAACCTTCGGGTGGGATGAAAGCTCCCTAAGCCACACTAGATCCCCAGGCGTCATATCAATGGCATCAACCGGATGCCAGCCAACACTGGCATACAGAAAATCGTATGATTCACAAAGCTGCAATGCCTTCTCAATGGTTGGACGGTCAAATCCGACAACCACCATTTTTGACACTCCTTCACTCTGCGCCCTATCAATAACCTCCTGCACATCCTCGCTGTATTGGTCTGCATTTAAATGTACGTGTGTATCGAAAAGCATGCTGTAAACTCCTTTTGCTAATATAATATTCTAACTTATCGGCTTTTTTATGTCCCTATTTTCTTTCAACTTATTGCTGCCATGTATGGAAAGATAAGGCTGCTTATGTAATTTTTATAAAAATTTGACAGTATCATAACGATTTTCCAAGTGTATCGTCAACTAAAAGCCTTTATAGTAAATAAAAAAACATAGAAATGTTACACATGAAACATTTCTATGTTCTCCTAATTTTTCTATTTTATTTCACCCTGGATCCAAGCGGCAAGGACTCAGCCACTGTTGCCAATGATAATTTCCCGTCCTGCGACCCTGCAAGGATCATCCCTTCCGACAGCTCGCCACGCAGCTTCACAGGCTTAAGATTGGTTACACAAATCACTTTGCGGCCCACAAGTTCTTCAGGCTTATAGTGCTGGGCAATCCCCGAGACGACCTGGCGCTTTTCATATCCAAGGTCGAGCTGGAGCTTGAGAAGCTTGTCCGCTTTCGGAACTGGCTCGCAATGAATCACCTCTGCAACGCGCAATTCCACTTTCATAAAGTCATCGATCAGGATTTCAGGCATGGATTCCGGCTTCTCCGGTTTTTCCGGCTCCGCCGCGGGGGCACTGCCTTGCATCTTTTCCTTGATATAGGCCACTTCCTCTTCCACTTCGAGGCGAGGGAAAATCGGTTCGCCTTTTTGCACCTTCGTACCTGCCGGGATGCCTCCAAATGTTTCAAGGCTTTCCCAGCCTGTCAGCTTTTCTTCAGTCACATTCAGCTGTTCAAAAATCTTTGCCGGTGTCCTTGTCAGGAACGGCTGAAGCAGGATGGCGGTCTCGCGCAAGGCTTCAGCCAGATGGGCCATCACACGGCCAAGCTCTGGTTTTTTGTCCTCATCCTTGGCAAGCACCCATGGCTGGGTTTCATCGATATATTTATTTGTACGGCTTACCAGCTGCCAAACAGCGGTCAATGCGACCGAAAACTCCATTTTTTCCATTGCTTCTTCATATTTCCTGATTGTCTCCCGGCTTGCCTTGAGCAGCTGCTGGTCAAAATCGCCTTCAGACCCTGTATAAACTGGGACTTCACCATCAAAATAGCGGTTGATCATCGCGACCGTACGGTTCAGCAAGTTGCCCAGATCGTTTGCCAAATCAAAGTTTACTCTTTCAACGAAGCCTTCCGGTGTGAAAACACCGTCTGCGCCAAATGGAACCTCTCTCAGGAGGTAATAGCGCAAGGCATCAAGGCCGTAACGGTCAATCAGCGTGACTGGATCGACCACATTGCCTTTTGATTTGGACATCTTCCCATCCTTCATCAGAAGCCATCCGTGGGCGAACACCTTTTTAGGAAGCGGCAAATCCAAAGCCATCAGCATGATTGGCCAGTAAATCGTATGGAAACGGACAATTTCCTTTCCGACAAGGTGGACATCGGCAGGCCAGTATTTTAAATACTTCGACTCATCTTCCGTTCCATATCCAAGTGCGGTAATATAGTTCGACAGGGCATCCACCCACACATAAATAACATGCTTCGGATCTCCCGGCACTTTTATTCCCCAGTCAAAGGTCGTTCTTGAAACAGCGAGGTCCTCAAGGCCCGGCTTAATGAAATTGTTGATCATTTCATTTTTACGTGATTCCGGCTGGATGAACTGAGGATTTTCTTCATAGTACTTCAGGAGTCTGTCTGCATATTTGCCCATCCTGAAGAAATAAGACTCTTCTTTCACTTTTTCCACTGGACGGCCGCAATCCGGACAGTTGCCATTTTCAAGCTGGCGGTCTGTATAGAAGGACTCGCACGGTGTACAGTACCAGCCTTCATACTGGTCGAGATAGATGTCCCCCTGCTCGACAAGGCGGGCAAAGATTTTCTCCACCACCTGCTTATGGCGGTCCTCGGTTGTCCGGATAAAGTCATCATATGAGATATCAAGCTTGTTCCAGAGATCCTGGATGCCGGACACAATCTCATCTACATACTGCTGCGGAGTAACCCCTTTTTCTTCTGCCTTCCGCTGGATTTTCTGGCCATGCTCATCCGTTCCAGTCAGGAACATGACATCATAGCCGCGCATTCTTTTATAACGGGCCATCGCATCCCCGGCCACAGTGGTATAAGCATGTCCAATATGCAAATTCCCGCTCGGATAATAAATCGGGGTAGTAAGGTAAAATGTTTTTAACTTTTCCTCCATCAAAACTGCCTCCTTAGAACTCCAATGATTCTAATTCCTTATTATACAATTCTTCCCTTTACTTTTCCATGCTGTCGAAAGTTCTGTAGGATTTTGTCGAATATAGAAGGAAGAAATTTACATAATGTTTTAACACTCATAATATTTTTTTTGAAAAATACCCCCATAAAATCGAGCTTCTTTTCGAATCATTTTTATTAAGTAACGCTAAAATCCCTATATGGCAACGTTTTTAAGGTTTCTAAAAAATACCATCCCTTAACCAAATAAAGTAATTGACGGTTATGGGAATGGCTGGTATTATTAGATTTATAAAAATGACATGTCGAAAAATGACGAATAAAATAATATTACATACACTGGAGAGGGGAAAATCACGATGAAATCTACTGGTATCGTACGTAAAGTTGATGAACTTGGCCGCGTGGTCATTCCAATTGAATTAAGAAGGACATTGGGCATTGCCGAAAAGGATGCTCTTGAAATCTATGTAGATGACGACCGCATCATCCTTAAGAAATACAAGCCAAACATGACTTGCCACATCACTGGTGAAGTATCCGACAACAATATCACTCTTGCTGGCGGAAAACTGATCCTTAGCCGCGAAGGAGCAGAACAGCTTCTAAGCGAAATCCAAAATTCATTCGAACCTGTCAAAGCTTAATAAACCATCAAAGCATCTCCTGTTTTAAGGAGATGCTATTTTTTTATTCGAATGTGTAAATTCTTACACTTAGATAACTGTCCAGCTCCAGCGCCTAGCCAGTTTTCACCCTTGAGTTTACTTCCTCGAGTATCTTGCGAGAAGCGGAGCTTTGAGCAGCTAGAGTCATAAGCCACTCCAGAATTGAAGGCAAAGAACGCCTTCTATTCTGGAGCGTCTTATGCTTTTCGGGGCTGAACAAGGCGCTTACGCTTTTCTTATTCGACATGATACGCCTGGTATACTTCGCGTTTATTCAAGCCCCGCTCTTTGGCCGTCTGCTTGATTGCTTCTTTTGAAGACATGCCTTTTTCCATGTTCTGTTCGACATGATCTTCAATTGACAGCTCTGTCCACCAGGCTGTTTCCTGCTCGGCTTCGGAGTGCTCCGCCCCCTCGACAATCAGGCAGAACTCCCCTCTTGCTTCACTGCTTTCTGCCCACTCTGCTGCTTCCTGTATGGTTCCCCTGATAAATTCCTCAAATTTCTTGGTGAGTTCCCGGCAAAGCACAATCTGCCTTTCACCGCCAAAACTCTCGCTCATCAGCTGAAGTGTTTCGCGGAGCCGGTGTGGTGCTTCATAAAATACCATCGTTCCGGACTGCCTTGCCAGGACTTCCAGCTCCTTGCGCTTTTCCTTCTTGCTGCGGGTGAGAAAGCCATAGAAGTAAAAGGGCTGGGGCTTGATCCCCGACGCGATTAATGCCGTCAGGGCTGCATTGGCGCCCGGCAGCGGAACCACCGTAAGGCCTTCGGCTATCGCCTGGTCCACAAGCTCATAGCCTGGATCGGAGATGGTTGGCATGCCCGCATCGCTGACCAGCGCCACCTTGGCTCCATCCTTTATTTTCCCAAGGAGCTTTTGGCCGCTTTGCTCCTTATTATGCTCATGGTAGCTGGCCACAGGCGTTTCGATTTCAAAGTAGTTGCACAGCTTCCTGGTGTTCCTTGTATCCTCGGCGGCAATCAAATCCGCTTCTTTTAAAATCCTCAACGCCCTGAAGCTCATATCCTCGAGATTGCCGATTGGCGTTGGCACAAGGTATAATATCCCCTTTTCCTGTTCATGTTCAAAGCTTTTCTGATGCTGCATATTTCTCCTCCAGCTCCATCGCTAAAAATTGGTCTTTCCTGGCTCGCGGCAGCTGTTTAAAGGCATACTCAGCCTTAAGCGCCTCGCTCTTTGTTCCGAACAGTTTGGAATAAATAAGCTCAACCGGGCCCCGTCCTTTTGTATATTTTGCCCCTTTTCCTTCATTATGCTGCCTGAGGCGCCGTTCAAGGTCATTGGTATATCCCGCATAGAGGGTGCCATCCCGGCAGGATAGCACATAGAAATAATGCTCATTCTTTTCCATATAAGATCTCTCTCAGCTCGGGGGTATACTCATCATTTTCATTATAGACAATCAACGGGTTTTCAATCTTCAGGTCCGGGCTGCCATGCTTGATGGCCTCTATCAGTATGGTGTTGGCTTCCTTTCCGGCCTTCGGATAGACAAACTGGATCCGTTTTGGCTCAAGCTTGTATTTTCGCATCAGCTCGATGATATCAATCATCCGTCCGGGGCGGTGGACAAACGCCACTTTCCCGCGTGCGCGAACAAGCTCGCTGGAAGCCTTGATCGCATCCTCCAGCGTACAAAGGATTTCATGCCGGGCAATTGCCAGATGTTCATTTTCGTTGATTTCCCTGGTTGCCGGGGTTTTAAAGTAAGGCGGGTTGCAGGTAACCACATCAAATTTCCCGTAGCCAAGCTGTTTAGGCATTTCCTTGATGTCTCCATGCACCATCTTCAGCCTGCCGCCGAGCTGGTTGTATTCAATGCTCCTTACTGCCATATCATAAAGGCGGTCCTGAATTTCCACGCCGGTGATCTCACCCTTTGTACGGGCACTCAGAAACAGCGGAATCACCCCATTGCCGCTGCATAGGTCAATCAGGCTGCCTTTTTGGATCGGCACATATACGAACCTCGCCAGCAGCACGGCATCAAGGGAAAAAGCGAACACAGAGGGGCTCTGGATGATCCGCAAATCCTCTGCCAGCAGGTAGTCCAGTCTTTCATCATCTTTTAATTCAACCATAAATCAGGCTCCTTTGTTGCAAAAAAGCCTTCCCTTGGAGGGGAAGGCTGCCAAATTATTTTTTATTGAGAAAAGATAGGCAGAATATGCAATCCCCTTCTTTTCTAGGGCTGCCAAAGTTCAAATTGCAGATATGGAAACCTTCCTGGTACAGCCGGGCGAGATTGTCATAGCCCTCGCCAATGTCGACAGGAGTGCTTCCAGGTTTGCCTTTCTTTTCCCTTTGGTCTTTCTTCTTTGTGGTTTGATCCAGACGGCGTCTTAAATTGTCATTTTCCAGCTTCAAAGAGTTGTTCTCTTCCAGTATTTCCGCAACATGCTGCTTTAACTCGCCAAGCTGCCGATAAAGAGTGCCGATTTGTTCTTCCATATTGCTTACTGAGTCAAAGATCTCTTTTTTATCCACCTTTTCCACCTCGTTAATCTGTGGATGATTGTATCGAAACGGCGCCTTCCTTCAGCACTTCTTCCAGCGTATATTCAAGCACCCGCTCCTGGCCGGCAAACTCAACCTGCATGACGCGTTCCAGAATGTTCAAGCCGACTACTTTGCCGCGTCCATTTGGAGTCTCAATGATTTCCCCAAGGTCAGGAAGGGCTTCCTTCGCCGCCTCGTATTCATCATTTTCGTACTTCAGACAGCACATTAAACGTCCGCACAATCCCGATATTTTCGTAGGGTTGAGCGAGAGATTCTGGTCCTTGGCCATTTTAATGGATACGGGATCAAAATCGCCCAAAAAAGTCGAGCAGCAAAGCATCCTGCCGCAAGGGCCGATGCCCCCCAGCATTTTCGCTTCATCACGGACGCCAATTTGGCGCAGTTCAATCCTTGTCCTAAAAATGGAGGCCAAATCCTTGACCAGTTCGCGGAAATCGACTCTTCCATCCGCCGTAAAGTAAAAGATGACCTTATTCCGGTCAAAAGTATATTCCACATCAACCAGCTTCATGTCCAGCTGATGTTCATTCACTTTCTGCCCGCAAACATCATAGGCTTCCTTCGCAGCCGCCTTGTTCTCGTCTACAATGAGACGGTCCTTTTGATCTGCGATTCTGACAACCTTTTTCAAGGGCAGAACCACGTCGTTTTCGCCTACCTGCTTGACCGGTGTGACGACTCTCCCGAATTCGACCCCTCTGACAGTTTCCACGATGACAAAGTCATCCTTCTGAATTGCGAGATCTCCGGGATCAAAATAATATATCTTTCCCGCTTTTTTAAAGCGGACACCTACTACATCATACAAGTGAAGATCCCTCCTGCAATTTTAACACCAGCTCTTCCATTAACAGCTGGGCATTCATATTGGCATGCAGTTTCCTTTTCGCCTCCAGGACTGCTGCCATTTGTTCGGTCAGACGCCGTCCGGATGTCTGCAGCGCATATTGCTCCAAGCGGGAACTTTCGCTCAAAAAGATGATCTGTTCTTTCTTCCCTAGCTGGATATATAATAAATCCTTAAAAACAAGAAGTAATAAATCCAAACCGCGATCGATTTGCTCTTTATCCTTAAAGTGTGTATGCCAATTCACCTGAAGGGATACCATCGCTTCAAGAGGATGCCTTTTTAACACTTCATACAATTTTACCACTATCTTTTGTGCTTGTGCAAACCAATCATTTTGGCTGAATTCCAGTGCCTCATCGAAATTATTCGTCAATTGGGCCAGCATTGGCGCGGTTTGCGGGTTTACCCCATGATCTATCAGCTGTCTTTCCATATTTTTAGGAGATAATGGTGTAAAACCAATTATTTGGCATCTCGATAGAATGGTAGGCAAAATTTGCTGTACCTGTTCCGTAATAAGGATGGCAACTGTACCAGGATGCGGCTCTTCCAGAAATTTAAGCAGGCTATTGGCCGCGTTGGTGGTCATGCGGTCTGCATGCACAATCAAATAAAGCTTTTTCCGAGATTCTACGCCGGTCTTTGAAAACTCTTCCTGAAGGGCCTGGATTTGTGCTTTTTTTATCGATAAGCCATCAGGCTCGACAACGTGAATATCAGGATGATTGCCATGGTTGATTCGCTTGCAGTTTGTACATGCCTCACAGGGCTTGAATCCGCTGACAAGCTGCTGGCAAAACAGGCTTTTAGCCAGCAAAATCCCAACATCCTTTTTCCCTGTTCCTCTCATCCCTTCATAAAGATAGGCATGAGCTACTCTGTCCTTCAGCATGCTGTTTTTCAGCATCCTCAAGACAGTTGGCTGCAATTCTTCAAGCTGCTCCCAATTTTTTGTCACTCCGCCATCACTCTCTACCTTCAAATTATGGTTTTACCTGTTAAAACTGGTGAAATTGTTCTACAGGCATCACAAACACTGTTGCTCCGCCTACCTCCACCTCTACCGGGTATGGGACATAAGAATCGGCATTGCCGCCCATCGGCGATACAGGAGCGACAAGCTGGTCACGCGATTTGCAATTATCCTTGATAACCTGCAAGGCTTTTTCCACACGGATATCTTCGGTTCCGATAATAAACGTGGTATTCCCCGACTTAAGAAAGCCGCCTGTGCTGGCAAGCTTTGTCGCACGAAAATTATGGTCCACGAGCGCCTTGGAAAGCCGGTTGCTGTCCTGATCCTGAACTACCGCAAAAATTAACTTCATCTAATTCCCTCCAAATAGAATCTTCCGGTTGACGTTTATCCTTATTATAACAGTAATTCACCCAACACACAGCGGCAAATTAACGCATTCCAGTTTCATCCAATCAATAGTAACAATAAAAAACCTTAAAAGCACTTTAAGGTTTTTTTACAAGCAATTCCCTAATTCTATTTTCAGCCTTCTCAAATACCTCGTCTATAGGCCTGGAGGCATCAATTTTCATAATACGCTCCGGAAATCTTTCCGCAAGCAGCAAATATCCCTCACGCACTTTCTGGTGAAACTCGATTTTCTCCAAATCAAGCCGGTTCACTTCCCGGCCATTGTGCCGGCTAATTCGCTCAAGCCCAATGCCCGGTTCAAGGTCGAAGTAAAAAGTCAGCTGCGGCATCATCTCTTCAATCGCAAATTGGTTGATGGTGAATACCTCATCCACTCCAAGCCCTCTGGCATATCCCTGATAGGCGAGGGAGCTGTCGATAAACCTGTCGCAAAGAATGATCTTTCCTTCATCAAGGGCAGGCTTTACTTTTTCAATTAAATGCTGTCTCCTTGCAGCGGCATATAACAATGCCTCGGTTCTGGGATCCATCGCGGTATTCGCCCTGTTGAGAATGACTTCGCGAATTTGTTCAGCGATGTCGATTCCGCCGGGCTCCCTTGTGGCCATTACCGGTATCCCCTCGCTTCCAAGCTTTTCAGCAAGCAAAGAGATAATCGTCGTTTTTCCGGCTCCCTCCGGCCCTTCCACGGAGATAAACAATCCTTGATTCATGTTGTACAGCCTCCAAATGCTATTTAAAAATTTTAATCTTTCTATGTTCAATCCGTTCCCCGCCCTGGATTTTCGCTGACTGAGCAAGCAGATCATCGAGTTCTTCCAATGCAGCTTTGGTAATGACCTCACCTGGCATCAGCAGCGGGATTCCCGGCGGATAGGGGATCAGTGTCTCTGCACAAATGCAGCCTGCCGACTGGGCCAGAGGCATAAATGTCTCGTTCATGTTTTCCATCTCCCTGTAGCCCAACGCAAGCGTTCCCAATACAGGGGTATTATTTTGCTTCACTGGCAAAGCTGCTGGTATGCTTGCCCCAATCTGCATGGCGGCTATGGAAAGTTTTTCAATTACCCTTTTATAGGGAGCTGCCATTCCCGCTTTTAAAAGTGGCAGTACCAGCAGTACATTAAATGGATCGGCCATCTCGGCATAAATGCCCTGCTCTTCAAGCACTTTTTGTAACTGGAATCCTGAGCTGCCAGGGGAACGGAGAATCATCTTCAACGGGTCGCCGTCTCCTGAAGGCAATACCTCCAGTCTGCCAATCTTCCCGGCTTCTTCCCGAAAAGAGGTGATGCCATCCATCAAAAACTGAATATCTTCCCTCCCAAAGGTTCCTAGATAGCTCCTGGCCGCATCCAACGAAGCCATAATAGGATACGAAGGGGAACTGGACTGAATCATTTGCAGGTATCCTGCCAGCTTTGACAGCGGGATATACCTGCTGTTGTAATGCAGATAGGCTCCCATCGTCATTGCCGGCAGCGTTTTATGCGCAGACTGGACGACCACATCCGCACCCAGAGAGACAGCGGATGGCGGAAACGACTCCCCGGCTATGAAGTGGACTCCATGTGCTTCATCAACCAGAACCGGTATTTGGTGTTCATGCGCCAAGTCAATGATATCCTTCAGATTATAAACCATTCCATAATAGTTCGGATAGGTAACAAGCAATGCTTTAGCCTCAGGATATGACTTGATCGCTTCCCTGACTGTTTCCAGGCTGACTCCGCCTGCAGCCAGGAAATCAGAATCCCATTCCGGGCTTAAAAAAACAGGTTTGGCCCGGGCAAGCCTAATCCCATTCATCACGGATTTATGGGAGTTTCGCTGTACAAGGACAACGTCATCCTCATTCAACGCCGCCATGATCATCGCGAGGTTTCCAGAAGTTGAGCCCCCGACCAGGAAAAAGCTCGTCCTGGCATGGTAAAGGCCGGCTAGAAGCTTTTCGGCTTCCAGAATGACACCTTCAGGCGAATGCAGGTCATCAAGGCCTGTAAGCTCGGTCGCGTCCAGCCTCAGCAAGGACCGGAAATGCTCCCTCATCTTTTCGGGAAGCACTTCGCCATACTTATGTCCGGGAACATGAAAGGAAATTGGCTTTTTGCTCCTATGTAAAAGCAATTGGTCCAGCAAAGGGGTATCGCGCTGGTCCATATGTTCACCACCTATTTCAATACACAAGTTTATACTTCAGTCTATTTTACCAGAACAGAAAGCAAATGCCACGGAATCACGGAATGGCCATATATTTTTTACTTTGGAACGGGGTTCGGCTTTTGAACACAAAAAAATAAAGCCCTTTGAGAGCTTTAAGAATAGATTTCTGGTTTATTCACTTTTCTAAGTTTATCAACGTAATATTTATATTTTGGATCGCTAGTCTCCGTTTGAATCATGGTTTGTTCACAATCTGTGCAAATAAACGAAGTGTATAGATGTATTCCTGCCGGCCTGATTTGTTCGCAAATAACACAAGATTCACCAACTTGCTTCTTGGCAATAACTCTTTCCACAATCTCCACCTCCATACACCTATTCTGCCCCGCCGTCCCCAGTTGTATACAATTTTTCGAATAATCATTTCCTAAGATTACTTGATTAATATTGTATGAAGATTGCCATCCTTGCGTGTATGTCTATAGGAAATTCAACTTGTATTAATTATTTTGTGGTGCAGGGGGACGGTTCTCGTGCCTCACTAAGGGTATGCGGCCTGGAATGGTTTGTAAAATTATGGTGTTTGTAGAGTAAATGGGGGATTTCGTAGAGTAAAATACTGAAAGTGTAGAGTAAAACTCATAAATCGGAGAATAAAGTGGGTCAAGTGTAGAGTAAATCCCTCAAACTGTAGAGTAAATTAGGTTGAGGAATTTATTAAAATGGATTTCTCCATGGAAAATGGATTTTTCTTTATAACCCGCCGCCGTTTCTACAAATTTTTTGATTATATCTATACCGTTTGGGAGGATATCGGCATCGTTCGGCCCGATATCTACATTTCATGATTCTTTTATTTAAAAACACAAAAAAGAACAGCGTATTTTAGCTGTTCTTTTCATGTTGCCTGGCAGCGTCCTACTCTCACAGGGGGAAACCCCCAACTACCATCGGCGCTGAGAAGCTTAACTTCCGTGTTCGGCATGGGAACGGGTGTGACCTTCTCGCCATCACCGCCAGACTATTTTATTGAAATGAGGGTTGTTCCCTCAAAACTGGATAATGCATTTCAGAAGGTTTGCAATTACGAGTATCAACCTATTGGTTAAGTCCTCGATCGATTAGTATCAGTCAGCTCCACACGTCACCGCGCTTCCACCTCTGACCTATCAACCTGATCATCTTTCAGGGATCTTACTAGCTTGACGCTATGGGAAATCTCATCTTGAGGGGGGCTTCATGCTTAGATGCTTTCAGCACTTATCCCGTCCGCACATAGCTACCCAGCGATGCCTTTGGCAAGACAACTGGTACACCAGCGGTGCGTCCATCCCGGTCCTCTCGTACTAAGGACAGCTCCTCTCAAATTTCCTGCGCCCACGACGGATAGGGACCGAACTGTCTCACGACGT
>NZ_LAYY01000026.1 GCF_000986785.1 Mesobacillus campisalis
CTGACGGGGCTTGTCAGTTACCTTTTTCGGCGGACCTCGCGGATTTTGGGCACTGACGACCCTTGTCAGTTACCTTTTTCAGCGGCTCGCGGGAATTTTGGACACTGACGACGTCTGTCAGTTACCTTTTTCAACGGCTTGCGGGAATTTCGGCCATTGATGACGCCTGTCAGTTACCGTTTTCGGCAAGCCTCGCCGATTTTGGGCGCTGACGGCGCCTGTCAGTTACCTTTTTCGGCGGGCCTCGCCGATTTTGGGCACTGACGGCGCCTGTCAGTTACCTTTTTCAACGGCTCGCAGGAATTTCGGGCACTGACGACCCTTGTCTAACCGACCTCTTCCCAGTTTTCAAACAGCCCCCTACCTGACTGGTTAAAACTTCCTGTTCTTACAATACATTCATTAAAATAGAATAGAATTACACTTGTCCAAAGCGTTTATGGACTCTTTGACTGCGGGTAAAAGTGATAATGAAGGAGTGGGGCTGATGCTAAAAAAACTTGAACTCTCTGACTACCAGCTGTGGATGTGTGCGAAAATCAAAGAAAAATTGACTGAGGACCCTCATGCTGTGGAATATAGTCCTGCCTATCATGACAATGTTGAAGAACGGGAAGTCATCTCGCTCGCTCTCAGCGAAATGCTTTACAGGCTGGGCGGACTGGATCCACAGATGAAGAAAATAGATTAAAGAGGCCTGGCAAGGGCCTCTTTTTTGTGCAAACCGGTTTGTGCCCGTCCATTTTCTTCCCCGGCTTATTGCGGAATCGAACTTTCAGCATCAATATAGCCAGCTCCGTAAATATTGGGATCGAGCGCCGTCCGTAATTCGGCACCTGATTTCAGCATCGTTTTAACATCTTCGGGAGCCAAATCAGGATTGTATTGTTTGATCAAGGCAACGACTCCCGCGCAAATAGGTGTCGCCATGGACGTTCCTGATAAAACAAAATAGTCATTATCCACACGGCTGGACTTTTGGATTTTATCCAAATAGGAATTAGGCGCTCTCAGCGAAACGATGTTGACTCCAGGTGCGAGCAAATCCGGTTTTATCCCACCATGAATGGTTGGCCCTCTGCTCGAAAAATCGGCTGCGTCGTCATCTTCCCTTTCGACTGTATTTCTGTCATCCGAAGCACCGACCGTGATCACCTGGTCACTAATGCCTGGACTGGCAATCGTTCTGCTTCTCGGTCCATCATTCCCGGCAGCGACACAGACAACAATCCCGGCTGCCCATGCTTCCTCGACAACTCTCACCATCGGGTCATCATTTTCATCACCAAAGTCCTGGGCGGTGCTTCCAAGAGACATGGAGATAATATCAATCTTTTTATCCGGATTTTCTTCATTGTAGCTGATGCACCATTCAACCCCTCGCATCACGGTTTCGAGCGAGCCGGAGCCCAGCTTATCCAAAACCTTTACTCCTGCGAGACTGGCTTCCGGTGCAGGGCCCCTGTATTTAAAACCAGAAGCTTCTCCGCTGCCGGCTGCGTCGCCCGCACAGTGTGTGCCATGGCCATTATCATCATAGGCTTCCGTTCTATTGTTAACAAAATCTACGAAATCCGTAATCCGTCCAGCCAAGTCACGATGCGGATAGATTCCCGTATCAATGATGGCAATTTTGACTCCTCTGCCGGTTAATATCCCCTGTTCCCTTACAACGTTATCAGCCTTGGCCGATTTTACCGCTACATCAAGCAGCGCCTTGACCTCCCGATTCAGGTAGACTCTTTTCACATGCCCGCAGCCAGAAAGAATCTCTTCGAGGCAGCTGGGAGTAAGATCGGCGCTGCAGCAGGAAACCCTTGAAAAGTGATGCCTGATATTGCTTCTCATATGGCGGCTCATAATACCGGTGACTTCCTGGCATCCCGCTTCATAACCGCCTTTCCCGAATTCAATAATAACCGAAAACCTTTTACTTTTTTTAATAGCCCCTTCCAGGAATTTATGCAAAAAACATGGTGTCCATTTAAAAGGCCGGTAAAGATTCAACATTTCTTCCCTTAGTGGGCGTTCCAGCTTATCTGCATGATTGCGGACCATTTTGACCATTGAAAAACCAAACAAAGCCATTCCCCTTCCCTTCATAACTTTTGTTATAAGCTATGATGGTCCCGGTAAAATGGCTTTGGTGTTTGTCCTAGCAGAATAAAAAAAGGCTGTTGAATTAGTGCCCAGCCTATAATTCCAGCTATTTTGCAAGTGAATGCTTAAACGCATAAATGACGGCCTGGGTCCTGTCCTGGACCTGCAGCTTGCTCAAAATATTGCTCACGTGTGTTTTGACGGTTTTAAGGGCGATGAACAGTTCGTCGGCGATTTCCTGGTTGCTTTTTCCTTCAGTCATTAAAAGCAGCACTTCCATCTCGCGCTCCGTCAATTCTTCATGGGGGAGAACATTTTGTTTTTGGCGCATTTTCATCATCATTTTGCCGGTGACTTCCGGCTCAAGCACCGGCTGCCCGTGGTATGTAGCCCGGACGGCGTTGGCAATGTCGCTCGCCTTTGAAGTCTTCAGCATATAGCTGGTGGCACCTGCTTCAAGTGCAGGATACACCTTTTCATCATCAAGGAAGCTGGTCACCACGATGATTTTCGCTTCAGGCCATTGCTCCATGATTTTCCGTGTTGCTTCAATGCCGTCCATTTCCTTCATGACAAGGTCCATGAGGATGATGTCCGGCTTCAGGCTCAGGCAGATCTCGACTCCTGTCCGGCCATTGTCCGCCTCTCCCACGACCTCAATGTCTGGCTGCGCAGACAAATAGGAGGAAACCCCAATCCGCACCATTTCATGGTCATCGATAAAAACTACTTTAATCATCTTCCTCACCCGCCGTTTTTAATATAGGAATCTTGGCTTCAAGCTTTGTTCCCTTGTTTTTTACACTGACGATTTTCAGGATGCCACCGATTTCCCCGGCTCGCTCATGCATATTCTGCAGTCCGTACGAGCCGGCCTTCGATTCTTCCACATCAAATCCGATGCCGTCATCGGACACCCTCAAAATGACCATGTCATCGCGTCTAATCAGCAAAACATCAAGTTTAGCGGCCTGGGAGTGGCGGAGCGTGTTGGAGACGGACTCCTGCAGAATCCTGAATAAATGGTCTTCCACTCCCTTATCAAGGGGGAAGTCTTCCAGTTTCCAGTGGATGTTCATGGTGACTTTCTGGGAGAGTTCAATCAGGAGCTCCTTTGCTCCTTCCTGCAAGGTCTTGCCCTTCAACGCTGCCGGCCTGAGGTGAAGCAGCAGTGCCCGCATTTCCAGCTGCGATTTATGGATCATCTCTTCGACCATTTTCAGCTGCTTGGCTTCCCGGGCCTCCACCGGATCCGGAACAGCAGCAAGATCTTTGGTTTCATTGATCGCCGACATCATCATGGACGCGGCAAACAGCTGCTGGGAGACAGAATCATGCAGTTCTCGTGCCAGCCGGTTCCGCTCCTGTGAAATGATTTCCTGTATCCTTGTTTCCTGCTCTTCCGCCTTTTCGTTTGCCAGTCTCTGGGACAGCATCGTTTTTTCGGACATCTGCTTCTGGACCTTTTGGATCCGTTCCGAAATCAGTCCGGTTTCAGGCAGCATGTCTGCCTGCGGCGGCTCTGAGTAGCGGCCTTCTTGCAGCTGATACAGCCAGCCCTCTACATGCTGCAGCTGCCTGCGCCAATAAATGCCGGTAAAGATTCCGAACACGAGGCCTAAACCGAGACTCACACTTGCTGTGAAAACGATGAATGGGATATCCATAAGTTCCCGTTCCCAAAGCTCTGACCAGTGGTCCAACGGGTGTACCCAAAAATAGGAAGAGGTGAGAAAGAGAAACAGCAAAAAAGCGAGGGACATCCCCCACAAGATTTGGCGCTGGACAATGCTCATATCCTCTTCACCTCGATGTCCCCAATCAGCATGGATGTGAAGATTTTAATTTTCTGGTCCGCACCGTCATAACCCGGGGTTTTGACTACCAGCTGCTGGTTGAATGAACGGCCCTGGTGATATTCCAGCAAGTCCGCAGCCCCTACCAGGGTTGTATGGTGAATATTCACTTCGATATCATATGGCACAAAGATTTTTATATTCCCAACTATATTTCGGATAAAAATCACTGCCTCGCCTTTTGGGAGAACCGTGTAGCTGAAATCAATGACTGTATCGCCGATGCCGGCCAGGACATTGATATCATCCCACTCATAGGCCTGTTGCGGAGTCTTTTGGCTTCCTAACCAGGAATTTTTAATATATGGCATGGAATTGACAAGCAGTTCGTTTCCGTCTGAAGAAGCAGGTTCCTCAATAATCGGCCTGATAATAGCGGGCTTCTTTTTGGATTGTGCAAAATGGATGACAATGTAAATCAGGACTGACAGCAGAAAAAATCGAAACGTCAGCATGCCGATCACACAGCTGATGAAGAAAAACAATCCACCCCAGAAAAGCATCTTCCCCATCATTTTATGAAGCATCTTGCGGCCAAAATAGACCATTGCTCCCGACACAAAGAGGGAAAAGATCAGGCCAGGGTTGAAAAAGAAGACCTCCAGCAGCAGCAGCAAGGCTCCAATGAGGACAATCCAGCTTATATAGTCATCTTTCATTTTGTTTAACAAGATCTTTTCCTCCTTTCTGGCGGGTACTGGTTCAGGAATGAAAAGGCGCGAGTACAAGCTTGCGCCTCTTCTTTAGAATACCATGTTTGCTTTCTTAATTAGCATAGGTTTCCTTGTTTTTCATTTCTTTTTCCAGCTGGGCGATGCGGCCATCGATTGTATTGCGGTAATATGAACTGTTCACCTGGTTCTCCAGGTTGGCGAGGTAGCTTTCGATTTCGGTGAACCGGGAGTAAGCCTTCCCTGAATAATCCTCCTGGTTCATCACCTGGTCCATTGTCGTATGGGCGCGGGTCACGTTTTCCCTGCCCATCAGTTCCATGCGGCGGATATGCATATCCTTCAGTTTATGTTTCATATCCTCATATTTATGTTCGAGCTCCTGAAGCTGGCTTCCGGCATTGGCCAAGGCTTCCTTCAGGTGGGACGCTCTCGCTTCATACTGGCTTTGTTCCTGGGCGGCAAAAACATGAAGTTCAGTTTCACCGGCCTTTTGTGCTACCTCCGCCTGATAGCGGCGCTTTTCGGCCATTTCTTCCGCTTTCTGGCACTCGGCAGTAAACTGTTCCTTCAACTGATGCTGCCGCTCAAGCAGCTTGCGGACCTTTTCCGTTTCGTTCTCACATTCACGGAGATACTGATTCAGCATCGCGATCGGATTTTTACGCTCCTTGCGGTCGAGTGCGGAATTCAGGTCAGCCAAGATGGTTTCTTTCAAGCGGGTAAACAGGTTTGTCATGTAAATACACTCCTTAAATTAGTATTTTTTAAGTTCGGACCATTGCTTTTCAAAATTGGCAAAGGGGTCATTGCTGGTTGTGCTCCCAGTCTCCGGGGCATTCCATTTTTTATAGACAAGATACAGGACATAAGCGGCGGCGATGCCCAGGATGGCTGGAACATTCGATGCGGCCGCCATGAGGATAAAGAACCCAAGAGCACCCCAGATGATTTTCTTGAAAGTAGAATCACTGACTAAAAATTGTTTCACGATGAAGTAGAGAACAAACAGGCTGACGGCCAGACCGAAAAGCGGGCCAAGGTTTGAGATCAGCACCAAGGCGGCGATGCCACCTGCCAGCAGTAAACCGAATTTTTTCATTTTCGTTTCCTCCTTTCTTGATATCATCTTACCTCGATTGCAAAATCCTCATAACGAGCCTGAGCTTGATTTTCAGCTAGGACCTGAGGCGGAGGAATGGGTAGGACTGTCCTGTCGCAGATGTGTGCACTGTGTTAAAAAAAATAAAAAAGCACCGGCAATCCGTTCCTGCCAGTGCTTCTTTGCTATTTCGCTATAAACATCTGCGTCCAATAATGGCCATAGGAGCCTCCTGATGCATGGCCGACTCCAATATGGGTGTACGAGTTATTCAGGATATTGGCGCGATGTCCAGGGCTGTTCATCCAGGCCCTGACCACTTCCTGAGGTGTCCGCTGGCCAGCGGCAATGTTTTCTCCCGCGCTTCGATAGGCAATACCAAAGCTTTTCATCATATCAAATGGTGTACCATATGTTGGACTGCTATGCTGGAAGTAGTTTTTATCCCGCATATCGACCGATTTGTACCGTGCAACCCTGGATAGCTGCCAATCTGCCGCCAGCGGCCTCAATCCGTGCCTGGCCCGCTCCTGGTTCGTCAGCTGGATCACCTGGTTCTCAATGCTCTTTGCTGTCCTTTGCTCGGGAATCGTAATCTTTTGACCAGGATAAATGACAGTCGGATTTCTAATATGCGCGTTGGCACTGATGATTTCCGATAATCCGACCTTATACCTTACAGAAAGTTTCCACATTGTATCGCCAGAACGTACAGTATGTATCTGCTGTGCAAAGGTTACCGATGGGATCAACACCAGCAGCACCAGGGTAAGCAATACTTTCTTCACCATTTCTCATCCTCCTTCTTCCTGAATTAGGATGAGAATATGAAACGGAATTATACGGCCCGCATTGTTAAATTTTTATAAAAGCTTTCTCTCGGAAACGACTACACCGTCCCCATCGGCATAAGCATAGCTGCCTGGCTGCCACTGAATCCCGCCGAACGAGACTGGAACCTGCTTTTCTCCTTTTCCTTCCTTCTTGCTTTTAAGAGGATTGCTTCCAAGGGCAAAAATGCCAACTTCCAATTTGGCCAGATCTTCCGTATCGCGGACACAGCCGTTGATGATGATGCCAGCCAGCTTGCGGTTTTGGGCAATTTCCCCGAGACGGTCACCCATTAGCGCACAGCGCCTGGAACCTCCCCCATCAACCACCAGCACACTGCCTTCCGGGATGCTTTCAAGGCTTTCAAGCACAAGGACATTGTCCTCAAATACCTTTACCGTTGATATCGGGCCATGAAATTTAGGCTTCTTGCCATATGACTTGAATTCACTTTGGCAAATCACCAGCTCACTTGCATGCTCATCGCATAAATCTGCACATTTGAAATCCATGAACAACACTCTCCCCTGCCTTTTTATTAACTAGTTCTAGATTCAGCCCGCTTTTCCTCTTTTTTTTGGGGAATCCTAGTGCTGGCAATCGGGGCAGTAGAAAGTCTTTCTGGAGGAGACGATTTCCTTGATGATCAAGTTGCCGCACCTTATGCAGGCTTCTCCCTCACGGTCATACACCCGGCACTGCTTGTCATAACCCCCAGTTTTCATGTCATCTTTAAACAGAGGCTGGTCCATGTAGCCGCCGGCCTCAATGGCCCTCAGGAAGACCGTCTTCATTGCATGATACATGGAATTCAGCTCTGGAGGCTCAAGCTCCGCAAAAGTCCTAACCGGCTTGATGCCTGCTTCATGGCAGATTTCATCACTATAGCAATTACCGATGCCGGCAATTACCTTTTGGTTCACCAGTGTCGTCTTTATCATGCCTTTCCTGCCGGAAAACAGCTCCTTGAACTTGCCAATCGTAAATGCAGGATCAAGCGGTTCCGGACCCAAATCATCCAATTCTACATTCAGGCTCTGTTCGTCATGAAGATGCAAAAAACCCAGCCTGAGGCCAATAAAATACAACTTCATTTCCCCAAACGAGAGAATCACCTGCTTGGTCCTGTCCGGGTTGTCATTGTCGTCCCCAAGATACATCCACCCGCCCAGCATCAAGTGAAGAAGCAGGCTGCTTCCAGATTTTAGCCGGAATATCAGATGCTTCGCTCTCCGCTCGACTCTTGTAACGCTGTTTCCCTTCAGCTCGGCTACAAACTGCGCTGCAGGAACATTGATTGTCTTATCCCGGTTTACTTCTGCATCACTGATTGTCCTGCCAACAATCCGTTCACCCAGCATTTTCCTGTAAGTTTCCATCTCCGGAAGCTCCGGCATGTTCTTCAGCCCCTTTTCAGGTGTTTTCCTTAGTATGTTTGAGGAGCAGTGAACCATGCATATTAACAGGATCGAGAGTTCCTGTCATAAAAAAACAGGCCCCGTAAAACGGGACCTGTTTCTGTCAATCACTATTAAAATTCGCGGTTATGGCCCAGGCGAGTGTTGGCAGGGTTGTCGGATGTCAATGGTGCATCTGTTGGATCTGCCCCAGTCAGTGTTCCGCCTGTTAGATTGCGGTCAGTTGAAGTGTTCAGCGGATCATTGATTGTGTTGTCACGGCGCTCAACAACGACAAGGATTTTACCTTCTTTAACATAGCCTTCATAGCGCTCGGCATCTTCCTCCGGAATGCCCATTCCGATTAAAGCTCCGGCAAGGCCGCCGATTCCGGCACCTGCTGCTGCGCCAGTCAATGTTGCTGCAATTGGTCCCGCAGCGACAATTGGCCCGATTCCAGGGATTGCAAGCGCGCCAATTCCGGCAAGCAAGCCAGTCAAGCCGCCAAGGATTCCGCCTGTTGCCGCACCGGCAGCCGCTCCTTCACCTGCTTTTGTGCCTGTTTCATCGTTGATTTCAGCTACTTCTTCCTTATTTTTACCAATGACCGAAATATCTTCGGCTCTGTAGCCCTGACGCTTCAGGTCTTCTACTGCATCGATTGCTTCTCGTTCATCATCGTAAATTCCTACCAGGTGTTTTTCATGTTCATTCAACATTTGAAATCCTCCTTTGGACGAGTAGTCTTTTTTAAAAGTACCCGCCTGGAGAATCCGTAAACTTCCGAATAAAGATTAATCTGTAGTTGGATCCGGATCCAGCAGGTCCCAGGGAGTGATGATTCCTTTTGGCCTGCTGTCCGATTTGCCGTTTTCAGTCAGGATGACAGCCTGAAGCTTTTTGTCTTTGATATGATAGCTGTCAAAAAGCTCCTCAACCTCATAAAACGACGTATCTTCAGCCACAAAATCCACATAATATTTCTTGTTGTCTCTCAAAAGTTCACGTACTTTGACGTTTTCAAGCGAGATGACATTGCTTGTCAGCTGTTTGGCCATCCATCTGATGATATCTGACGAAGTAAGCAGCCCTTTGTATTCATTGCTTTGATCGTAAATCGGAAAGCGCGTGAACTCAAACTTATTAATTGCCTTCAGCACATCCTTTAACAAGGCATCATCGTAGTAATAAAACACGGGCGAAGAGGCCACTCCCATCGCCAAAGGCGGTTTTTCAAAATGGGCGGCAATCTCTTCTATCCGTTTGACGACCGACTTATGAGGCTCGGCAATATAATAATCCATATCCACCTTTTCATGGACAATCGCGTTCCTGAGCTTGGCGAACTGGTACAGCTCATTTTTATACTTGCGGATGATGGAATGGTTCTTGTAGCCGCTGTTCAGCAGCTCGACAAATGCGTCGCTGCCGGCATCCTTTACCATGTCTTTCAGGCAGCGGTGAATGCGGTTAAAGGCTACCTCGAACCGGCCAGACTGTGTTTTTTCGGTCTTTTTCTCCAAAGCTGTTCCCTCCACTACGGAATAATACAAATAATACCCATTCTACACTAAATAAAGCGCGCACACCCCTCCTGACCCTTACCGAAAATAAAGATGCCCGCCAGTAGGTAGCCGGCGGGCATCTGCACATCAATCTATCGGGTTGTTCGGCTTCTTCGCCTTCTGGCCGGTTGTCCACTCTACCAGTTCTTCACTGTTCTGCTGGCCTTTTTTCCTGTTGTTGTTGCGCTGTGCATTCGCATTGCCAAGCTTTGTCCTGCCCATATTCCTCTACTCCTTTACAATAGCGTCATAAAAGTAGTATGGACGTTTGCACCATCGTTATGCTTCCTCCCCCTTGCTGGCGGCAACTTCCAGTACGGGAGGGCGGCGGACCTTTGTTGCCTGTTCAAAGGCATAGGCAAGCTGAATAAGCTGGGGCTCACTGTAGGCATGGCCTGTAAAGGTAATCGCAAACGGCTCGCCGTCTGCTGTGTATCCCGCCGGAACCGTAATCGATGGATAGCCGGCCCGGGCCGCAATGTCAGAGCCATGGTCATGAGGGAAAATCAGGGCTGCTGCCCCTCCCTGTGACAAGGCATAATCAATTCCCTGATCCTTGGACATAAACTGGTCATGCTCCAGCGCTTTTAGATACTGTTCCTCGGTCAGGGCTCCGCTCGTCTCCTCCGAACCTTGCAGGATCTTTTGGCCATACTTGAGCATCTTCTCCATATGATGTTTATTAAAAGCAATCACCTGGGCAAGGCTGCGCACCTTTACGGAAGGATGCAGCCCGCTTAAATAAGCATTGATGCCCGATTTGAACTCATAATCAAGCACATCATAGTCCCAGTCTGCATCAGCGGAAGGAAGCGATACCTCCTCGAGCTGCGCGCCCAGCTCCGTCACCTTCGCCAGGGCTTGTTCAAAAAGGCTTCGCTTTTCGTCAGTCAGCTCCTCGTAAAATACAAAATCCCCTGGCACTCCCAGCTTTATGCCGTTCAATCTGTCATGCTCCAGGCTGCCGGCAAAATCAGTATGCTGAAGCTTTGGGCTCGCCAATGTGGCTGGGTCTTTTTCATCCTTGCCTGCAAGGGCGGCAAGCAGATAAGCAGCATCCTTTACACTTCTGGACATCGGACCGGCGGTATCCTGAGTGTGGCTGATCGGGATGATTCCGCTTCTGCTGATCAATCCGACGGTAGGCTTGATGCCCACAAGCGCGTTTTGCGCGCTCGGATTGAGAATCGACCCTGATGTCTCCGTTCCCACAGCGACAGCAGCGAGGTTTGCGGCGATGGCTGCCCCGGAACCTGCACTGGATCCGCCCACATTGAATTTGCCCGGCCCATATGGATTCAGTACCTGGCCGCCGCGCGAGCTGTAGCCGCTCGGCATTCCGACTGCCATAAAGTTGGCCCATTCCGTCATATTGCTTTTTCCTAAAATGACAGCTCCCGCTTTGCGAAGCTGTGCGGCCACAAACGAATCCCGAGGAGCAATCGAGTGCTCAAGGGCAAGCGACCCTGCACTGGTGTGCATCTTATCATGAGTATCAATATTATCCTTCAGCAAAACCGGGATGCCGTGCAGCGGGCCGCGGGGACCGCGCTCGGCCCTTTCAGCATCAAGCGCTATCGCAATATGCAGCGCATCCGGGTTGAGTTCCAGCACCGAGTTGATGCGAGGACCGCTTTTATCATAAAGGGCTATTCTGCTCATGTACATAAGCACAAGCTCCCTTGAAGTCAGCTCGCCGCTCGCCAGCTTTTCCTGCATTTCATCAATCGTAGCCTCAGGCAGCCAGCCATCCCTCAGATTCCTTAGTTTAGGATTTTCCATTTGTTGTTTTCCTTTCTGAAAAAGATAAGAAATAATTTCGGCTGCTTGAGGCTTTTTTCCTCCTGAAGAGAGAAAAAAAGCCAGGATCTAAGACCCATGGCTTTCACAACATTATTTTTTACTTGCATCCACAATTTTACCGCTGTAAAACTCTTTCTGAGCCGGTTTGACTCCAAGTTCCTTGCAGAACTGCTTCAGCTCGCGTTCTTCGCGTTCATTGACTATCGAAATGACGGTTCCCTCGGCACCAAAGCGTCCAGTCCGGCCGGAACGGTGGATGTACTGTTCACGGTCACGCGGAAAATCGAAATGAACCACATGGGTGACACCTTTGATATCAAGGCCCCGGGCCGCAATATCCGTCACAAGCAGCATCGCATTCTTTCGCTCCCGGAACTGCTTCAGGCTGGCTTGCCGCTGCTGTTTCGTTAGTTCGCTATGAAGCATCAGGGCAGGGATATCTTTGTAATTCAGTTTTTCGGCACTTACCTGAAGATTACCGATATCCTTAAGGAACACCAGCCCCTTGAAGGAATCCAGCCGCGACAGTTTTTCCAGGATTTTTATTTTATCGCGCTGCTCGCTGATAAAATAAATATGCTCCACTTCTGCTGACTGAATCGTACTGTCCTGCTTGATCTTAATGACTTCCGCGTCCTTGGCAAGCTCCCTTGCAGCCAGCTCCGTATGATTGGGAAGCGTCGCCGAAAACAGTAGCACTTGGCGGTCTGCTAGAGTGGATTTAATGATGTTTTCGACCGTGCCGCGATGTTCCGGAACGAGCAGCTGGTCTCCTTCATCAAGCACGACTGTTTTAACTTCATGCATCTTCAGCTTCTTTTGTTTGATCAGCTCCAAAACCCTGCCCGGCGTGCCCACGATAACCTGCGGGCTTTTCTTCAGCTTTTCCAGCTGCCGCTTCGGATTGGCCCCGCCAATGATGGAAGTGGAAGTAACTCCGCTGCCTTCACCCCATTTTTGCACTTCGGAAAGGATTTGCATGACCAACTCCTGTGAGGAAGCAAGAATCACCGCTTGTGCATTCCGTTTCTGAGGATCGATTTTATTTAAAACAGGCAGCAGATAGGCAAGCGTTTTGCCTGTTCCCGTTGGCGACTCCGCAATCACGTCGGTACCGCCAAGAATCAGCGGAATCGCTCTTGTCTGCACATCCGTAGGTGTGGAAAATCCGCTTTTCTCCCAGTTCTCCTGTAAAAAAGGCTTTAGCTCTTTGAGGATTGTTTGATTTTCTGACATTATAGTCTCCTTTGTAACGCTTTATTCCTAAAAAGAATACTAGCTAAAACAGCCGGAGAAGTCCAGCATGCATGTGGAAGCGGCTGTGCTTTTCTGATTAAAACACCCATTCCTGCGATTGAGAAGCATCTAATGTGGTATGAGAAGACTGAAAGGCAATACAAGGAGGATTATAATGAACAATGTAAAAACGCTCGAAAGTGTCAAAACATTGCTAAAAGAACTGCTGCTGATTGACAGTTCCCATATGGAAGGCGCCAACCAGGCAGTGGAATATTGCTGCCACTGGCTGAGAGAACATGGACTCCACCCGAAATTAATCGAAAACAACGGATATAAAATGCTTGTTTGCGAGATCGGCAGCGGCGAGAAAAAACTCATTTTTAACGGCCATGTGGATGTTGTCAGCGGAAAGAAGCTGCAGTTCATTCCGATGGAAAAGGACGGAAAGCTTTATGGACGCGGAGCGGCGGACATGAAAGCCGGCGTGGCAGCGATGATGTGCGCGATGGCGGAGCTTAAAGAGGAAGAACTAGGAGTAAAAATCCAGCTGCAAATTGTTTCAGATGAAGAAACCGGCGGAGATAACTGCTCGGGTTACCTTGTCGAAAACAATTATCTCGGAGACTTTGTCATTTGCTCGGAGCCTACCCAGCTGGGCATTGCCCTTGAAGCAAAAGGGCTTCTCCAGTTTGATGTGGAGGTACATGGCACCCCGGCACACGGAAGCCGCCCGTGGGAAGGTGAAAATGCGATTGCCAAAGCCTGCACCCTTCACGAAAAAATCCTGAAGCTTCCTTTTATGAAGCAAAGTTCCGATTTCTACCCTTATCCCTCTGTCAACTGGGCCAAGGTACAGGGTGGAGAAGTTTACAACAAAGTTCCGGAGAGCTGCACAATGTCTTTTGATCTTCGCTACCTCCCCGGACAGGACCCGGATGAGATCATCCGGCAAATCCAGGAGATTGCCGATGGGGAAATCACTGTCCACGCAAGCATCAGCCCGGTCGAAACGGATAAAAACGACCCTTATATCCAAAAGCTAAAGAAGATTGTTGAAAAGCACACTGCCGGAGAGGCCGTCTTTTTCGGGCAGCATGGTGCATCCGATGCCCAGTTTTTTGCCGAAAGAGGGATTCCGGCCATTGAATTCGGACCAAGCGGCAACAATTGGCACGGAGACGAGGAATTTGTACACATCCATTCCCTTGAAGTGTATAAAAATATGCTTCTTGATTATGCCAGGGATTTTTAAAGACAGCCTCAGGCTGTCTTTAACTGTTTAAGCGGTATTTCCTGGACCAGGAATGCAGCAGAAGGCCTGCCATAATCACAAACTGAAGAAAGAAAACAACAGCATCCCAGAAGAGGATAGAGGTGGCCGGCTCTGAAAAACCCGGCATCACCAGCATAGCAGCATGGACAATCAGAGGCAGGTTATAAAAGGCTAAAACGGCGATGGTAAT
The DNA here is from genome assembly GCF_000986785.1 of Mesobacillus campisalis. Taxonomy (GTDB): domain Bacteria; phylum Bacillota; class Bacilli; order Bacillales; family Cytobacillaceae; genus Mesobacillus_B; species Mesobacillus_B campisalis. The sequence continues at coordinate 14,028 of NZ_LAYY01000026.1, forward strand.
CATAATGCCAACAAGATAAAAAAAAGCATATGGCCGAACCCACTTTTCTTCGCCGGCAAACTCCTTGCTCGTTTTCACTTCCGGCAGGAAAGGCAGCCACCGCCTTAGGTAATTCTGGCCGTTTTCCATTAGATTGTACGAGCCGGAGTGAGTCTCGATCACATAATACAGATCCGTTTTCATATACACACAACATTGGTAAAGAATGCGGATGAACGTGCTAAAGGCAGCCATTTTAGCGATTCCGGCCCCCAATGCATGCTCAGGAAAAAATAGTTGGACCAGCAGCGCAGCAAACAAGACGACAGCATCAAAGGCCAGACCCGCAAGATAAAGCCGGTACCTTCTATCGGGCGGCAATGTCCACACCCTCGACATATCCGTTTCAAGAACAATAAAAAACAAACGGTGCCCTAGGCTGATTCCTGTCGGAAGGCCCTCCGCCCGCATTGCCAGCACGTGCCCGATTTCGTGGAGCACAACCAGCAAAAACGTCAGACTGAGAAACACAATGATATTGTACATCATCAAATCAAATACAAAGATATCTTTATAGGCCGGGAACAGCTCAGGCCGAACCATCAGAATGCCGGCGCTGGCGAGAAGGACAGCCAGATAAACCAGGGAGGATGCACGATTAAAAAAGAACTTCCCTGCCTTTTCAGGAATCCAGGGTAGACCATGGGTTTCGGCGGGTGGGGCAGTCTTTTTTGCTACTTCCTTGCCGTCGATGGTAAGGACAAGGCCGAGGCCAAGGAGGTCCTGGATGAAACCCTTCATGTCAACATCCTCGTTGGGGAACCGCTCCTTTAGTACCTTTTCAATGGAATGCAAATCCTTGCCTTGACCTATCAGGTCAATTGCATCAATACACACTTCCGGCATTTCGTAAAAATCACCTGAATACATATCTTCCACAATGTAATGTTTCCTGTCTTTACGAATGTTCAACGGATTAAGAGTAACTTTAGAATGACTGTGCAGTTCCATTTTGAAGCACCCTTTCAAAATAAATAAGGGATGCCCTTACCACTGGCATCCCGCTTTCCATTATACTTTTCCAGCACCAGGCAAAAACACGCACCACCAGCAAGTTGTCTTTACTTTGGACAGCTTACGGATCTTCATTTTGCCACCTCCTTGCCTTCAGCTTTATTTTGAAGGGGATTTCCATTAAACCAATCATAGGTTTGATGATAATTTACCCATTCAGGAAAGATCTTTTGAAACGCTTCGACTAGTTCTGGATCAAATTGACTTCCCTTTCCCTCAACAATCCGGTTATAAGCATCTTCAACAGAGAGAGCACGGCGATAAGACCTCGAAGAAGTCATCGCATCAAACGCATCGGCAATGGTAACAACCCTTGCCATCAGCGGAATATCCTTTCCCTTCAGCTGTTCCGGATAGCCTGTCCCATCCCAGCGTTCATGATGATACTTGATAACCTCAATGCTCATATTTAAACCTTCCACTTTTCGGATTGCATCTGTACCAACATCCGGGTGGGTTTTAATCACTTCATATTCTTCAGCAGTTAACCTGCCCGGTTTCATCAGGATAGCGTCCGGTATACTGACCTTTCCAATATCATGCAATAAACAGGCATAATAAAAGGAACTCAATTCTGATTTGGAGAACGTGTTCAAAGACGTTGCAAGAGTTTTTGCATAAAAGGCTACCCTTTCACTATGCCCTCTTGTATACGGGTCTTTTAACTCAATCGTAGCTATAACTCCTTTGACAATCCCCTCCAGCTGGTTGTTGTAGGCCGTTTGAATCGCACCCACGTAAACCTGGAATCGTTTAAGGATGAATAAAGAGATTAAAGCTAGAATGATAACAAGAGCTATGATGAAAAAAACTTCCGTAAGACCAAATAATAAGCCAGTGACTACATATTTTAATAGCAGTCCAGCAAAAACAAATAGAAAGAAGTTTGTGTTTACAAAAATCGGCGCAAATAGCAGCAACAGCACTTCAGCAGCATTGCCGCTTCTGAACCATTCATCGCTTAATAAGAAGATGGCTGATTCACAAATAAACGATATGACAAAGTAACCAGCAACAAAAAAGTATTTTACTACAAAAAGATTACTTCTTTTTAGCAGTAAATAGGTTATTGGCAGAAGCCCCCAGATTAACGCATACATCACATAATTTAATATCCCGGGATCTGCGGCTCCCCCTCCCAATATGAAATCCTTATAAAATCCCTGGTAAAAAATTTCATAAAAGAAGTAAATCACATAGAACAATGCGAGAAACCATTTTAGAGTGCGATTCTCTGTATTGATAAAAGCTTGCTGATTTTTCTTGTCCTGCATATCATTACCCCGCGTGTATTCAAATGAAATTCTGAGGATGAGAAAACAATCCTTTTGACCTAGAACAATTTCGCCATCAATCGACACTCTGATTACATTATAAACCAAAAGTTCTATTTCAAGAATAGAACAATTGAATATATTTGTAGATAAATTATTAATTATTTATGTCCTGGCAGTATAATTTTTACGGTTGCACCCTTATCGGGGTTATTTCTAATGTCGAACCTGCCCCCATGCTCCTCAACGATCTTCTTCGTTACCATTAAACCAAGTCCGGTTCCGTTTGGCTTTGTGGTGAAAAACGGCTCGCCAAGTTTGGAAATTATATCTCCAGGAATCCCTTCGCCTTCATCATTGACATTTATGATAAATTCATTGTGGCTGTACTGCACTTCTATTGCCACGTCGCCGCCATCCGGCATTGATTCCACCGCATTTTTTACGAGGTTAATAAAGACCTGCTTGATTTGGTTTTCATCACAATAAATTTTAGGGACATGGGCCTTAATCTCCACATGAATGTTGACAGACTGCCTGACAGCTTGTGGCTCAATGATTGAGATAACATATGTCAAGATTTTCTCGATGCTGGCTGGCCGCTTCGACGAAGAGTTTGGCTTCCCGATAATCAATAGGTCGGACACAATTAAGTTGATCCTATCAATCTCATTCAGCATAATAGGATAAAAGTTCTCTGTTGACCCGTCTCTTTCCTGCTGAAGCTGTGTGAATCCCTTCAAAGCAGATAAAGGGTTTTTAATCTCATGCGCAATCGATGCGGCCATTTGGCCCACAACAGCGAGCTTTTCCTTCTGCTGGGAATCTTCATACAGCCTTACCATCCCGTTTACATAGGAAATAATCCGTGTCAGCAAAATGAACCCAAAAGTACCGAAGAAAAGCATCAATACAATTGGAACCATAACCCCTGTAGTCTGAAACAAAAAACCGTAAGCGACATACTTAAGCGTCATAACAGTGAAAATAAACCAAAAGTAGGTTTTGTTTACAAAGATGGGCGCGAAAAGCAAGAAGAGGATTTCAACAATATTGCCTGTTGAATACTCTTTGTCTGCCCCCCAGTAAACCAGAAAGTTATCGGCAAACTCTATTAGGAGGAAGGCAAGAAAATACAGGTATTTTATCCGGAATGGATCTCCCTTTTTCACCATATACACCGCTACTGGCAGCAGGAATAATAATAGAATATGGGAGAAGAAACCTAATCCCCCATCAGGAAAGCCGATTACTCTTGATTTATCGAAATAGGGCAAGACATAGTAATATGTAATGTCATACCCGATAAAAACTGTATAAAATAATGTTAAAAATAACTTGATTGCCTTAATTTCTTCTATTCGTAATGTTTGTTCCCTGGTCCCTGTCATATTCCAGGTTCTCCTTTGAATTTCTGTAAAGTAAACATACCCTCATTATAACATCAGTTGAAATTTATTATCTGACCATAGCTATCTATCTCTGAATTCCAGACTAGGCCCATTAACCTATCTATTTTAATACATATCATCCCATATGGGTACCCGTTTCAATGGAATCCAGCATTTTATAAACTACAACACCGTTATTTTTGCAAAATACAATCCGTTTCAGCTTAAACACGGCAAAGAGACAGGATGGTTCCTGTCCCCCTTCGGTGCCTGACCCCCGACGCTTTAAAGGAAGAAAGCGAAGCCTATTAAGCGGAGAGGGAGGCATTATTCACTTGAAATCATATTGCTGCAGAATGCCTTCGAGTTTGAGGGTGGTATTTTTAGAAAATTTTAAACTTTTTTACAAATATTTTCAATAGTTTAGCACTATTTTAACCTTAAAGAAATGACTAGCTTCCAGTACTCGCAAAGGACCTTAAGCCCCTGTTCCAAAAAGAATAGGCGATTACGCAGCAAACCAGGGCCACAGCAGGCGTCCATAGAGCCAATTCCCTAAAGCCGGACTTATCAATAAAATAAGCCGCTGGATAAAAAGCGGTAAATCCATAGGGAATGATCCAGGTTAAAAACGTACGAATGCCTTTGTGGTAAATGGTCAGCGGGTAACGTGCAAAGTCGCTGAGATTAAACACGGCCCAAACGACAGGCAGGCTGTCAATCATCCAGAATGAAAAAGTCGCGAAGAACAGATTAACAGCTACAAAAATCATGCCGGATGAAATAATCATCACAACAAGCAAAGCGATTTCTACCGCTCCCCAGGCCAGATCCAGCTGCGGTATCGCAGTACCCAGGATAATCAGTCCGATAATGAGCTGGCCAAATCCATCCTGGTGAAGCCGGTCAGCCACGATATGGAACAGTGGGTTGATTGGCCGAATCAGAAGGCGATCGAGCTGGCCTGGCCTGATATACTGCCAGCCCAGCGTCCATAGGTTATCAAAGAAGATATGGTGAATCGACCGTCCTGTGGCCGCAATTCCATAGATGAACAGGATTTCATAGAAAGACCAGCCATTGATTTGTTCAATATGATTAAACACCACTTTAATAAAGAAAATCGAAGCAAACTGCTCCAGCATCACCGAAAGTACTCCGATTATAAAATCAATCCGGTATTCCATCATTACTTTCATTTGATTCTTGGCAAACTCCCAGTACAATTTCGCATAGCGGCGCATGTTTTCCCCTCCTATCCGCCAAAGATGGTAATCTGTTTAACAGCCTGCGCCCAGATTACCCTGACCAAAACGTAGAATGAAATCAGCCAGAACAGCTGCAGGCCCACCGCCAAATAAGCTTCGGTCCCTGATATCATTCCCGAGTAGATCGATACCGGCAAATACACCATCGCCTGAAAAGGCAAGAACTCCGTGATAACGCGGAGCCAGTCGGGAAAAAGCGAAATCGGTATGAGAGCCCCCGAAAAAAACGTAACCAGCGATTCCTTCAGCACGCGCACTCCCCAAATGTTCACCGTCCAAAAAGCCAGCACCCCTACCAGAAAATCAAAAAACGTTCCAATCCAAAGGCCGAGGCCGGCACTAATGATAAATAGCAGCCATGCTTCAACGCTTCCCGGAAACGGTATATCCATAAAGAAGAAGGCGACCAGCATCATCGGGATGGTTCCCCTGATTAAATGCATCAGCTTCGAGCCAAGGTCAACAGCAAACATTTTATAAATCAGGTCATATGGCCGCATCAGCTCAATCGCAACATTCCCGTTCTTTATATTTTCAGCGAGATCCTGACCGACGCCGCCGACAAAGCCCTGCAGCAGCATCGCCACGACGATGTATGTGATCATCGTCTCCAAATCGATGTCCTGGATGGCAGACCGGTTCGAGTATACGGCCTGCCAGAAATAATAAATAACTAAGAGCCTAAGAATGGATGAAACCGTACCTGCCCAATACCAGGCAGAGTAGGCCGTGTCCTCCTGCATCCTCACTTTAGCTATTTGCCAATACTTGTTCATACGTTCCTCCCTGCTCCCTGCGGTTGTAAAGCTCTTCCACAATGCTTTCGATTTTAGGGTCGGCAATCGTGAGGTCCTGAATGTCATATCTGTTCATCATTTCCGAAATGACAAATGAGCTTTTCACCCGTTCATGGTCAAAGGATAAGCTTACCTTTGTTTCCCCCTCTGATGCTGGCAGTACCTCGGCCATTCCAAGCAGCGGTGCAGGTAGGATGAAAGGAGAGTCAAGCTCCGGCAGGTCAAAATGAATGACCCGCTTTTGCCCGAACTGCACCTTAATTTCCTCCAGCCCGCCGTCATAAAGAATCCGGCCTTCGTCAATGATGATGATCCGGTCGCAAATCTCTTCGATATCCTGCATGTCATGCGTCGTCAGCAGCACCGTTGTTCCCCAAATCTTGTTCATTTCCTTGATGAACTTGCGGATCCTCACCTTCACCGCAATGTCCAGCCCTATCGTCGGCTCGTCCAGATAAACCACTTTCGGCCTGTGCAGGAAAGCGGCCGCCAGTTCACAGCGCATCTTTTGTCCAAGTGAAAGCTGGCGCACTGGTACGCCAAGGAGCGGCTCAAGATTCAGCACTTCCGTAAACATCGATACCGTCTCGGCAAATTCCTGATCGGGAATTTCATAAATATGCTTGAGCAGATTAAAAGACTCACGCACCGGAATGTCCCAGAACAGCTGGGTCCGCTGACCGAACACAGCGCCAATGCTGAGGGCATTTTCCTGGCGGTTTTCATAGGGAACGAGCCCGTTGACTGTCACCTTTCCGGCACTAGGCGTCAGGATTCCGGTCAGCATCTTGATGGTCGTCGATTTTCCCGCTCCATTAGCGCCGATATATCCAACCGTCTCGCCCTGCCCTATGGTAAAGTCCACTCCTTTCACCGCTTTTTTGGTTTCATATTGGCGGTGAAACAGCGATTTGACAGCACCCTTCAGCCCAGGGTCGCGCTTTACCAATTTATATTCTTTTTGTAAATTTTCAACGGTAATCATCCATTTTCATCTCCCAACATAGGAACGTACATTCTGTTTTCGCGCGCAAAAAAGCCACAGACAAGCATGTCTGTGGCTAGGCATATGCAGGCATACGTATGCTTAACGGCACAAAAACAGGCAGGTCATCTTTAACTCATATGAAATTTCAGCGGTCTTTCCTTTATAATCAATCATTTTTCCTGCCTCCTTTTCTCATTTACTCTCAAATTATAACTCCACAGGAAAGTTTTGTATATTTTTATTTTTGGTAAATGTTCATAAAGTTGTCGACAAAGTTTGGAGGGATTGTGTGAAGGGCGTCGAACGGGCGCTCCGCAGCCGCTTTCCTTCCTATAAGAAAAGCAGCCACCAGCAATGAAGGGCAAATACGAGGGTGTAACAGACAGAGGCGAAAATGGTCACGCCCTTCACAAGCACAGTTGCGGGCACTTTGTTAAAAGCAATAAATACATACAGCAAACACGAAAGTGAAAGCTTGATCAGGAGAAAAAGGACAGGGTCAGCCTGATAGGCCCTGTCCATAAACGGATTGCTTTCCGTAATCAATCCGTTCTTAAGCCCGTAATGGGTCACAAACGCATCAAACAGATTCAGGAGGGAGAGATAGTGAAATAATTTTTTCATGGGATTCTCCTTCAGTGGTAACGTTATAACGAACACATGGGTATTACTTCGTCAGCCAGCCTGCTCCAAATGATAGGCTCTCCCTGTTCTGGCCACTTTATTCCATTCGTCTTTGTTCTGGAAGTACTGGATGGTGCCATAAAGGGTGTAAAAGAGAGTAAGAAGCCTGAAAAAAACAATATCCAGGACAAGCACTAGCATTATATTCAGAAGGTCCTTAACAGAGAAGCTGTTTTGATAAAAATAAGAAATCAGGATGGCGATGACATTGTAGAGCAGGCTTACGGCGATATAAACGGTTAAGTATAGCAATAGGACACTAAGGTCATTGTGATAAAAAAGGGTGAAAATAAAACCAGCTACCGTTAAAAACGCACAGACAATCCCCGCAAAGAAAGCATCCAGAATAAAAAAGAAGGAAAGCGGATGTCTAAAGAGGTTTGGGATGAATTCCTTCATATAAAGGACAACACAATCGATAAACCCCTTCTGCCAGCGAATTCGCTGTTTGAATAAATCTCTCCACGTTTCCGGAACTTCGGTATAGCAGATGGCCTCCGGAATAAAGGCGACCTTTAAACCCTTCCTGCCATTCCTGAAATTCTGGACTTTAAGGGTGATATCAATATCCTCACCGACCGTTTTACGATAACCGCCCACCTCCAGGAGTACATCCCGTTTAAAAACGCCGAACGCTCCAGAAATAATGGAGAGGGCATTGGACTTCGCCAATGACGCTTTATAGATAAAGAACCCTTTCAAGTACTCTAAAATTTGGAATTTAACAATGGTCTTTACCACCATGGTAGGTTTTAAAACATTATTTTCAAATTTTCTGCCCTGCAAAATATGAACATTGCCGCCAGCCGCGATTAATTGCGGATCGGTAAAGGCCCTGTTGATAATCGGCAATGCCTGTTCATCGAGGATGCTGTCGGCGTCCAAGGTGACGACCAGTTCACTGGAAGCATAAGCAATCCCAGCATTTAACGCATCGGCCTTGCCGCCATTGACCTTGTCAATTACTATGATCCGCGGATTTCTCCGGGAACGGTAAACACCATGGACTGAGGCAAATTCCAGCCCAGGATGAGGCTTGATTTTCTGGACCTCCAAATCCAGCAGTTCTGCCATTCTTTCAAACGTTTGGTCAGTGGATCCATCATTGATTAGAATGTACTCGTAATTTCGGTAATTCACATGATTTATTCCCAGAATCGTTGTGTCCATGATAGTCTGTTCATTGTAGCAAGGCACGAGGATGCTAAGCGACTTCTCCTTCAGCCCCACTTGCTTCTTCATATAGTAAGGCTTCTTCCGCAAGACGAGCAGTGCGTTCACCATATGATAGAGCGGGAAAATCAGGCAAATTGTGAAAATGACAAAGGTAGAAATGGTGAAGAAGGTGTTCATTAGGGGGCACCTGCTTTCTGGTTTTATGTATTCTAACCGCAAATAGTAATCCTCGGAAATAAATTCATTTTAAAGAACAAGGAAACTCAATGGAAAGATTTGTGTTGTTCTATATAATGAACCAATTAACACAATAATATTACTTAATTATCGATTAGTAAAGCTTTTTTAAATGTTAAATTTTATTTTTGTTCACTATTGAGAAAAAGGAGGTTTTGGATTATATTCATTATATAGAACCAATTTCGAACGGGGGCTTTTGGATGGAGGAAAGTAAAAAGGAGATTAACTATTCTATTAAAGTAGCAGATTCTTTTTTGATGAGACTGAAGGGTTTGATGTTCAGGAGAGATCCACTAGTAGAAGAAGGTTTATGGATTACACCATGCAATTCCATTCATATGTTTTTTATGAAGTTTGCGATTGACGCTGTGTTTATTAATAAGGATGGAAGAATTATAAAAAAGGTGGAAAATCTGCAGCCCTGGAAAGTGATTAAACCTGTCCCAGAAGCCTATTCAGTCGTGGAATTGCCTGCTGGTGCAGCTAGGAAGCTAAAGTTGGAGAAGGGGGATTTTATTACTTTTAATTCATTTCTGAAAAAGAAGGCCGAGTAACTCGGCCCGGGTAAGATTAAAAGAGAATAACATTATCGAACTTTACAAGTGTCGTTCCTTCTTTGTAGTCATTAATTTTCGTGTCATTTGGTTTGCCCTGCAAATTTGTAATGATGCTCATCACAAAATTGAAGCCCATTTCATGGGCATGAAGGTAGCCTCCGCCAAACCTTGGATTAATTTCGGAGACTAAATAGCCTTCTTCTGTTTTAAAACAGTCGATGTCGATTGGTCCGACTGGTTTTAAGGCCAGGACCAATTTTTCAATAAGCTGCTTCAGAGCGGGATCGTTTACCGATATGGATTTATCTGTCTCCCCAGCTCTCATGGTTATTTTTCTCTTCATAAAGATATGTGTAGCTTCACTCTTCACCATATCGATATAACAATCAACGCCATATTCTTCACCAGATATAAAAGGCTGGATGATGAAGTTATTCTGTTCTGCTTCATACCTTCTAAGCTCATTCAATGAGTCTACTTTATGAATGCCGATGCTCGCACTCCCGGTTTGTGGTTTTACAATTAAAGGAAAATCAATATCCCCATTCTCCAAGTCCTTTAAGACCTCTTGAATTTCAGTATATGTGGGAACCGCTGGTATCTGATGGTCTCTTAAAAACTGGTAGGTTAGATATTTGTCAAAACAAACGTTAACCACGTCCCTATTGGAGATGATTACTTTAACTCCGGCACTTTCAAATTCTTCTTTATAACCCGCCAACAATGCCAGTTCAGGGTCAATAAGGGAAAGGACTGCATTGATCTTATATTTATTGCACAATGCCTTGAGACAATCGATATATTCCGGTTGATTAATGCGAGGAACAACTTCATAGTGGTCAGCGTGATGCAGTGCTGCAGCTGTCGGGTCGCAATCAACCGCAATCACTTTTCCGTTCAGCTTATTAAGTTCTTCCTTAAAATACTGTACTAGTTTCACCCTGCGTCCTGCACTGCAAATTAATATATTCATCTATTAATCCCCTTTTAAAAGCGATAGATTTCTTCATTGAAAAATTGCTTTATGGTTTCCTGTTTCCTGACCTCAATAACCTCATGGTCGTGTACAGCCAAAATTCCAGGCCGTTCTTTTATGAAAGGCGGATTAAAGACAATGGTGTATGCTCCTACATTCTCAAAAATAATATAGTCACCGGGGTCTGGCAGTTCACCCATTATTTCATATGCTAAATAATCCTTTTCCATGCAGGTATAACCTACGATATGAAAAGCCCCTCTTTCTTTAGCCGATTCCTTTTGCCGAATCATTTTCATTGGCAGGTTGTTTTTATGCATGGTTGGCTTGATATTATGGACACTCCCATCTACCAGCACAAAATAGACATCCCGAACCGTTTTCACTTCAATTACTTTTGAGACAAATGTAAAAACGTTCGCAACCATCGAGATGCCCGGCTCCAATATTAAGATAGGCTTACTGTCCTGCGTGGGAAACTCTTCATCCATAATCCCGCAAATGGCTTCTGCATAGTGATCGAAAGTAGGTGTATTCAAATTGAAAGACTCGGGAAGCTCACCGTAAATGCCTCCGCCCACATCTATGTACTCTATAGTGGATCGGAGATACTCTTTTGCTAATGAGCAAAGCTTTCGGGTTATTTTTTGATAAGATTCAACTTCCCTTTTACTTGTCGAGAAGTGGCCGTGCAACCCTATCACTTCCACATTGTCTATCGCCTTTAATTCATGAATCGCCTTGTGAAAATTTCCGTTTTCCACACAGATTCCGAACCTTCCTACTTCATAGCCATCCTGATGAGGACTTTCACCATTGTGTGTAATATCGAAGTTAAGCCTCATGCCTACCTTAATTAATTGGCGAGGATTATCAGCAGCGTACTCCCTGATAAAGTCGATTTCATAAAAAGAATCGATGTTGATCAAGCTTTCATTTTTTAAAGCCAGATGGACATCTTCCCTTGTTTTTAATGGCCCATTAAAAATAATCCTCTTTGGGTCCTCGCCTATTTTAATGGCCAGGTCGTATTCCAGCCTTGAGACTACTTCCGCAAAAGCCCCCATCTTTGAAAGCTCCTTGCACAGGTACGGCAGATAGTTAGTTTTATACGAATAGCCGATTATGAAGTTTTCATACCGGCTGTGAAAAGCCTGAAAAATTTTTTGGTAGTTTTCTCTCAACTTGGTAACGTTGAGTAAATAAAAAGATGAACCGTACTTTTGTTCCAAGTCTCTAAGAGATTGAATGTCCAACATTTCTTTGGTAGAAACCCAAGGCAATTTCACTAAAACACTCCCCTTTCCGCCACTTTAAATAAAAAGCGCCTAGGTGAACCAGTTCATGGACACCTTGGCGCTCATTAGCGAGATTAATTTTTGCGAAAGCTATTATTATACACTGAGTTTTCCAGTTGTTTTGGAACACCGATATTCTTTGCATTGTTGATTAGTTCATTTTCGGCAATCGTCACATTTGCTGGTGGATATTCTTCTGTGTCCAGCTCAATGGCGGTACCATCCTCAACATTTGAAATATGATTCCCTGTTATTTTTAGCCTATCCAGCAGCGCCCTTCCATATGCAGTTTGTACAATTCCCGCCTTTCCCCCAGTGATGATATTATTAGTTATATCAATCGCGGACATTGGGTAACCTGCGTGTGCGGAGATATAGGCTCCTGATGAATTGGTGATAGTATTCCTATCAACTTTAATAAGGTTGGCTGGTCCCATAATATAAAGGGCATAATCTTTTATATGACTAAAGTGATTGTTGCTGATCTCCACTTTATGAATGGCTGCCTCCTTATTTGAATCATAGTCAAAGGCAACCCCTTTATCGTAATGACTAAATGTATTCGCTGTAATAGTTAAATCATTTATATTTATCGATGCAAATAATTTTATTCCTGAACTTTCCCCTGATCCTTCAAATATATTGTTGGAGATGGCTGTATTCACTGCAGAGCCCAGAATGAAGATCCCCTGTTCAGAGGTCTGAAAAGTATTTCCCATTATTTTGGTGCCTGCAGATATGAGACTCCCTTCTTCACTCCCTTCCAGAAGAATGCCGGACTTTCCACTTATAATGTTATTAATAATATTTACATTTTCATTCTTTCTCCAGACATGGATATATCTCACATTCAATATATTGTCATGGACGTTTACTCCCGATGTATCAATGATGCGCAAGAGACCTGATGGACTGTTGATTTTATTTTGGTAAAACTCAATTCCATGAAATAAATAAGCTGATTGCCCTGCCCCTTCAGGCTCTCCGCCGGTAAGCATCACCGCGTATCCATCTGTATTGGTCGTGATAGTATTTCTCGCAATATTGGCATCATAATACTGCATCTTTTCCCACGGTTCAAAGTGAATGCCGGGACGCCCGGTTTCCGAGCGAATTGTATTACCAATAATGCGCAGATGGTTCACTTGTTCGATCACGATTTGCGATCGCTGATTTTCTTCGACAATATTATTGGAAATCGTGACATAGTTGCTAGTCTTGGCTGAGCCAGAAATTGAAATGCCATCCCCTACAGCGTTTATCAACCTATTATCCTTGATAACGACGTGATCCTTATCATAAGCAAAGATACAGTGCATATGCTCGTTGCCATTGGGATGATTCACATAATTACCATTACATGTGATGTTTTGAACTTTCGTATGGTTATTCATGTTGATCAGCCGGTGTTGGCCATCAGGTACATCATCCGCAAGCTTTAAAATGACAGTATCCCGATTCTCGCCAACTAGATTAATATTAGGTTTTAAAAATAGTGGATGTAAGCTGTAGACTCCTTCAGGGACCACGACATCGCCCCCGCCTTTTGCTGAGAGGTTATCAATAGCACTTTGGAAGGCCATTGTATCGTCAGTTATCCCGTCTCCCACAGCTCCATATTTTTTTACATCTACCTGCCGGTTTTCTTTTTGGACAGAAACTGATATTTCTTTCTTAAAGTCCTTATAATGAATAGAAATAGTTGCATTTCCTGGGGATTTTGCTGTGATGGATCCGTATTCTTCAATCTCAGCTACTCCTTGGTCTGAAGTCGAATACCGGCTATGTTCGGCCACATTTATTCTTGAGCCGTCTTCTCCCTTCAAAATCACGAAAGGTTGATAACTTTCTTGTATAAGCAAGCTTATTTGCTCATTATCAATCATGAGGGAGGATATGGGTTCCTTTTTTACACCTAGTAGAATCGTGAACCTTTGTCCTTCCCAATGGTTTCCAAAAATAATCACTGCTGCCGCCGATAAAAACAGGATAACCAGCAACAGCATTTTGTTCCTCCACTTTCCATTTTTAGCCCCAATACTGCCAGCCTCCCTGCTATTTCTTATCTTGAGTGAACCAATTTTTTAATGTGTTCAAAACGGACTTTACTGGAGAAATAGTCGACTACAGCCGAATCTGTCTCTTCATCAAATTTACGTGCGAAAAATTGGCCGGAACCTTCAATTAATGGGATATCGTCTTTTTCTAGGTTCTGAGGAGAATTCCTGTCACTCAAATCCTCACCCCACTTGAAAAAGTATAAATTATTATTCATAACATCCTCTTTATAAGGAGAGTTCATAAGAAGCGTGTGAAAAAAGCTCTCATCCGGAACAAGAGTGTTCTTAAAATAATTGTAGTACCATTCGTTTGTTTCGAGAAAATCCATCATATACTGGGCAGCGCCAAGCGGAATCGAGAACCATTGTGAACCTTTATAAAAGCTGAAATCATTGGGCCACCAATTGCGGTTAGGAAAAATATTGATCCCTTTACGGTACAAACTTAATAGCAATCTCCTGTACAGTCTTACCGGATGGGCTGTCGTATACCTTTTTCGCACTACTTTGGGCCAATTGATTTTCATCAATCCCAGTTCGTGTCTTCCCATCTTTCTATAGGTAAAAAATGCTTTCCCTCTGGTTTCTGATAAAAAGCCTTTAAACCCCTCTTTTACGAGCAGGTCCTGACCGCTTCTCAGGCAAACAAAGTCATACGGAGTCCCTGAGGCTAGAACCTCACGAACTAACATGAGTGTGGCATCTACCTGGCTTATATCTCCCCATTCGCAATCGACAGACTGATCCAAGATTTTCACGTGGGGGCCAGTAAGGATTCTCCCTTTAAACTTTTCCAAACTTTTTTTATCAATGTGAATATACACATCCGCTATTCCACTTCCGATAAGCTGGTCAATAAAACGATTTACCTGCTCCGGATTTTTATGAACTTGCAATATGAATGCAGTTTGCAAAGCCGAGTCCATTTTCTCTGCCCCTTTTCGCTTAATTCTTGACCTTATGCATGCCAACTCCGGCTTTACCGGCTATTGGATATAAAAAGAACCTACCTCTGACCTTTATTGAATTTAGTAAGTTCAGCTGGCAGGCTCGCTTGATTGGAATTCCAAATATGAAACTTCCTGAGGCTACTTTTAGGAACCAGCATGATAAGTAAGGGTTTAAGTGCAAAAATCCGCTTGGAATACGGAATATTTAACCTTCTGCACGCCCCCAGCCTGGTTTTTGTTTCTGTCAGCCGGAACCTTCTGCTTTTCCTCTGATACGAGTTTTTATCTTCCCGAAAGTAAAGTAACGGCTCCTGAATGTTCCGGAGAACATACCCTTTTTCGTAAAACTTTAGCCACAAGTCATAGTCCTCAAGCCTTTGCCGGGTAGCCTCGTTATCGGAATAGCCTCCAGCTTCAATCAACTTTTGACGTTTCATAATGACAGTCGGATGAATAAAAGGGGCTCCCATAATCATCGTCTCTTTTGTTGGATTTTCAACTAGTTGCCGGGTTCCCCAGACTCCATCTTGATCAAATAAATAAACACCGGTACCACACGCGTCACAGTCATGGGCCCCCATGTAATTAACCTGTTTTTCCATTCTCTGATCAAGCATGATATCGTCTCCGTCATGCCTCATGATAAAGTCACCAGTGCAATACTCTAAGCAATGATTTAATGTTTTGGCCAGGCCCACATTTTGTCCGTTTTTTATCAGTTTGATTCTCGCATCTTCATTTACAAATCCCTGGGCCACTTCCATTGTCCGGTCAATTGAGCCATCGTCACACATGATGAGCTCCCACTCTGGATATGTTTGGTTTTGGATGGATTGAATAGACTCTGCCAGTGTCTTCTCACAATTATAAATTCCCATTATAATAGAAACTTTTTTTCTCAAACCTTCACCACCCTATTAAATGCATCAAATCTCAGCATTTTACTGAATGCTTGGAGTATATTTCTTTCATCTCGCCAATCACTTGGTTCAGCGAATATTTTTCAATCATATCCCTGCTTTTTTGAGCAAATTTCATTCTTAATTCCTTAGAGTAGTATAACTCTATTATTCCTTTGGCACAGGCCTCCACATCATCTACGCCAACCACAAAACCATTTTTACCGGGGGTGACCAAGTCACGGTTCCCGCGGCAGTCTGTAACAATAAGCGGCAAACCTGTCGCCATTGCCTCCATTACATTTACAGGGAGTCCTTCCTGTCTGGATGTGGATATTGCCAGGTCGGCCATTGCCAGTAAACGTTGAATGTCCTTTCGATACCCCAGGAAATCAACGTGCCTCCCAACTCCTAAAGTGTCTGTTAATTCCTTATATTCCTCCAGCCGGTCTCCATCTCCTGCGAGAAGAAGCTTTACCCTTGGAACCTTTTCTTTAACTATGCTTATGGCCTTTATCAGTAAATCCTGATGCTTTCGGTAGCTTAGCTCCCCAGCGTAAATTAGGATAAACTCTTCAGCATTGTAACCATATTCTCTTCTTAACGTGATTTTCTGTTCGTTCGTCGTAGGCCTGAATTTTTTCAAGTCAAGGCCTATACCATGCACTTTGTATATCGAGTTACTTTTTCTAAGCTTGAACCCTTTGGCAGCCTCAAAATCCTCCCCGTTCATGGTGATTACACCATCCGTCCATCGTGCCACAATTTTTTCAATTGTATAATAGACTGCCCAGTTCTTCTTGGGTGCCCCTTTAAAAAAATGAAATCCATGTGCGGTATATAAAACCTTCACCTTTCTGATGTTCCTGCAAGCCAAACGAGTCAGGAAGGAAGCAACAGGTGTATGAACATGAACCAATTCATATTCTTCCGTCATAATGATCTCTCTTATGTTCCTATAAGCTGATAGGTTCTCACCCGCCAAAGGGTTGCGCTGAAAATCCACTTGGTGGACCTTGCATCCAAGCTGAAGCAGTTCAGGGTTTACTTCCTGAATGATATTAAATGCAACACCAACCTTATTTCCCTGTTCAATCAGGAATCTGATATGCGGCACTAAAAAAGCATTTACGGTATCTGAAATAGTTGTTACAAATAACAACTTCATTTTTACCAACTCCCTATAAAATCAGTGAAAAAACAGTCTTGCAGCTCAGACATGAATCCTACTCTCGATAGATATAGCTAGGATGCTTTTTTCCTTTTATAGATTCTGTTTTGCATTTCGTGAAGCACTATATTCACTTCCTTGATTTTCATGAAGGAAATCAGAACGAAATACATAACCCCCCCAAGGAAAACTGATACGAATAAAGAGTTGGTTTGGCTGTAGAAGTTCAGGAGAAGTTCAAAAGCAGACCTACTGCTAACCCCCATGATTAATGAAGCAACCAATATTTTTATAAACGATAGCAACATCGCTTCTCCACCAAAGTCACCAACCCTTTTCCTTAAACTCACGAAAAGAAGAACAGAACAAAATACAGCGGAAATGCTTGTGGCCAACGCAAGGCCTCCGATGCCCATGTATCTCGATAATATTAGATTTAAAACAATATTCAGGAGTAAACAAATTGAGGAATTCACCATTGGCGTTTTTGTGTCTTGAAGAGAGTAAAATGCATTTGAAAGAATCATTTGAAGACTTAAGCCGATCATACCAATGGAGTAATAAAACAAAGCATTTGCCGTTAACGAAACTGCTTGTTGATTAAACTCTCCTCTCCCGAACAAGAGCTGAACGATAGGCTCGGCAAAAATCATATATCCCACTGTGGCAGGCAACACAATGATATTGATGGCACTGACACCTGTAGCTAAATATTTTTTCATTTCTTTCATATCATGTGCCGCGGCCATTTTTGAAATTTTAGGATAAAGGACAGATGTAATGGATGATACAGCAACCCCTAAGACTACAAGGTTGATTGTATTCGCATAATTCAATGCTGAAATGCCCCCCACTGCAATATGGGAGGCTAAGGTCCGGTCTATTAATAAATTTATTTGCGCAATTGACGATCCTAATATTGCGGGAAGAGCCAGCACAACCATATTACGAAGGTTTTTGTCATGAATCTCTAATCTCGGTCTGTACCGATAATTTTTCTTATAGCCATAAAAGCTTAAGAGGATAAACTGGGAGGCAATAGCCAATACACTTCCAAAGGACAAGATATAAATATTGGTTTCGGAACTTAAATAGAAAGAGCCTATCACGATAAAATTGGAGGGAAGGCCCATAAGTGCAGATATGATAAATACCTCTTTTATTTGCAGAAAAGCGGTAAGAACATAGATGACCCCCGTAAAGTACACTCCTGCCAAGGATATTCTGGTAAAATCAATGGCTAACTCCAAAGTATCTCCCCTAAATCCTGAAGCAAATAGCTTAACCAATGGTTCTGTATAATTAAGTCCCGCTATAAAGATGAAGGTACAGATGACCAATACTAAATTAACAACATTATTGGTGTATTGATGTGCTTTTTTTGTGCCATCACTGCCTTCAATTCTGGTATACATTGGTATAAAGCCTGTTGAGATTCCTTTTCCTATAATTGCGAATATAACCGTAGGAATAGTTAAGGATATTAAGTAAACATCACTTACAGTTGAAGCACCATAGAAGAAGGATAAGGCTATATCCCTAATAAAACCCAGTACCTTGGAAAACATTGTTAATAACATTAAAATAATAACTGTTTTTTTCATCTAATCTCCTACTTACATTGTTATTAACAAAGGAGGGAAGAGCCCCCTATATGTTTAGATGCTTATTAGTGCTGGACTAGTTAATGGATGGCCTGCACTTTATTTGCCTTAAAAGCTTTTTGTACTGTTTTATATAGGCTTTTCTCGATTTCAGGTCCATTTTGGTTAGCCTCATTGCATAATAATTCAAGAAATATAGGTTAAAATAAGACATTCTTGCTTGCTGTTTAAAATCTAGTCCAAATAATGTAAAAGCCCTCTCCATCTCATGGTCATATTCTCCATTTACATACTGATTCAAGAAAAGATCGTTCTTATTAATATAAAACTCCACCCACATCATATTAAAAAAATCATAAAAGAAAAAAAGGTAGTTGGAGAACTCCCAATCGATGAAATAAATTTCGCCGACAGATTTATCCAACAACGTATTGGCGGTCCAGAGATCTCCGTGCAGTCTTAACATAGGAACATTCATTTCTTGAAAATCAGCCTCTATCTCGCTCCAAATAAAAATTGTGTCCCTATTGTTTGGCACCGATTTAAAAAGGCTTATTGGTGTCACAAAAGGGTACGTCCCTTTCACCAAACAGGAACAAAAGTAATGATAATATCGATTAAAGACATCTTCCATAACCTTTAGTAAGTCTTCATCCACCCAATCCTTCGTTGGGTGAAAGGTTATAAGTTCTTCTGCAAGCATTAATTTTTCCTCATTGACAAATAAAAGGGAAGGCAAGGCGAAGAATTCTCGAAAATGTTCATAATTATCAATTACTGACTGATAATTCTTTTTATCCGATAAAATCGTAAGCACTTTCTTATTACTAAAGTCAAAAATCCTTTTATCGCTATATCCATTACTGCTCCTAACGGAACATAAACGGTACCCAAAAACTGATTCATTGCTAAATCTTTATGGGGTAACTCCAGTCTTTTTCTAAAAAGTACACCCTTTGCGAACCTAACCATATATTTCAGCAGGGAATTCCGATAAAAACTTTGAATTATCCCAGCAGCTTTGGGTTCCTCATCAACCCTGGTAATATATTTAATGGATTCGTTGAAGGTATAGGATCCTGGGCTCATATACTCTGCACTTTCGTAAAAGCCGTGAATTACTGCTTTTTTACCTTTCAGATAATTGTTAATCCTTGCGATCATAATCCATCCACACCCGACTGTTTTATATTTACTATTTTGTGACCGCGTTTTTGTCTTTCAATGAAAACACTATTGCCCCTAGAAATAACCAAAGCACCCGGGCATTATTTAAAGAAATGGCCAGGGATCCAATTAATAGAATAATAATCATATCCCGCAAAATAAGATTTATTTCGTTATTCATTTTTGATTGTGTTGCTTTACCCAGTATAAAAAAGACATAAATAAAAAATAAAACCGCAAGCGGAATACCCCATTCAGCGGTTAGCTGTAAAAATGTATTATGGGCTACATTATCATAGTGAAACATCTGCCAGGCAAGAGATGTATAGGTTCCAATGCCAACTCCAATCAACGGTGATAGCTGGATAACTTGTAATGCCGCTTTCCAAGTGGCTTCTCTTCCAGACCCCCCCTCTGACACAGCAGATCCGAAGTCCGTAAGAAGGTAATATACCCTGCCGAATGAAGGGATTTTGGCTGCGATGCCGCTAAATATTGTTTCAAGTAAAAGCATGGCCCAGGGAGCCAGCAAAGCAAGAACAACAATAAAAAAAACCTGGAAAACCAGGACATTCAGCTTTTTTTGTTTTAAGAATAGATATTCAACCAGCCTTATAAGAGAATAGGATAGTAATGTAATGATTCCCGTCTTCGAGCCTGATACCAGTACGGACAGCAACGTTAATATGGCTGCAAGCAGCTTGTAGCGGGTCTTGATGCTCTCCATTCTAGTGAAATAAACCATAGCCGTGATTTGTAATACGGAAAAATAATTAGGATCAATCATAAGACCTCTAAAACGGGTTTCTGCAAAATATAAAATGTCTGTAAACAGAGGGATATTAAGAAACGTCAGCCAGACTCCAACTATTCCAATCAGCATTCCAAAATATGAATACCATCTTATTGTTTCCTTCAAATAATTTATTTGACTCAAGTTATAGCCAATGATGAAGTAAAAAAATATGGCCAGCAGTTTTATATAATCACTTACTATCCTGGCAGGTGCGGGCTCATGCATAAATTTAATAGGGATATAAAAAGCCGCCGTCACTAAAACCATGAAGGAAATGGCTATAAAAAAGACCAGTGGAGTCATCGGAACTAGCAGCCTCTTGTTCCATATAAGAAACACAAGGATAAAAATAGAAAAAAAGTCTGCAAACGACAGATTCACGCCAAAAATGACGTTTGATTGGTGAAGTAAAATCGCCGTAAAAAAGATCGACAGAGTGACCCAAACACTTCTCCCAGCCTCTGTCCTATTCCATTCAAGCGTGTGAGCCACCATGCAGTCTACTCCCTTCTCTAGTAATCACCAACTATCTATTTACCGGTAATGGCCATAATAGCCCTCCAGTTTTTCCTCTACTCCATTTACAACCACACCTATTATTTTAGCACCTGACCTTTCCAGCAATTCCTTGGCTTTTACTGCCCGGTCCTTTTGGGTCTTCCCACTGGCAACCACCAGAACGACACCGTCACATTTAGTGGCCATAATTTGAGGGTCTGTGACAGCAAGGATGGGCGGCGAGTCAATCACTATATATTCGTACATTTCTTTTAACTCGCCCATCAATAGCTCCATTGCTTTTGAATCCAAAAGTTCCGCTGGGTTAGGAGGAATAGGGCCACTTGTGATAATGTCAAGGTTCGGGACATTCGTTCGCAATACTGTATCTTCCAAACTGATTTCCTTCGCCAAAACGGATGTAAGTCCTTCCATATTGCTAACGGTAAAGGAATAATGGACAGTCGGTTTTCTTAAGTCTGCATCCACTAGAATAGTTTTCTTTCCTTTTTGGGCCATGACGATTGCCAGATTGGCAGCAGTAGTCGACTTTCCTTCGGCAGGGTCTGCAGATGTTACGAAAACGGTCTTGATTATTTTATCAACTGAGGAATAGTGAATATTATTTCTTATAAGACGGTACTGCTCTGTGATGGGAGCTATCGGATTGGTATGCGCTATTAGGGATACAGGGTTTTTCTGCCTGCGCTTCGTTTTACGACTCAAGTGTTTCACCCCTTACTTTTTTTGCCAAGGCATCGGATGATGAGTCCTTCGCTGACACCTTTTGAACAGATCCCAGCACCGGAAGTCCGAGGCAGGCGGCTACATCTTGATCATTGTTAAGAGTATTGTCCAGCATTTCAATCAGCATAGCGATTCCGACTCCCGCTAGCGCTCCTACCACAAAGCCTGCCACAAGATTGAATAATAAATTGGGGCTTACTGGCACAGGGTTTTCTTTTAATTCTGCTTCAGCAAGAATACTGACGTTATCGACTTTCATGATTCCGGGAATCTCTCGCTGAAAAGTTGTGGAAACAGAGTTCGCAATTTTAACCGCCGTTTCCGGATTACTGTCTTCTACTGTCAGCGAAAATACTTGGGAATCTTCCTGGCTGGTTATCGTAATTTTTTGGTTAAGCTGTTCCACACTTTGTGAAAGGTTCTGATCTTCAATCACCTTTTTTAAAATAACGGGGCTTTTTATGATGACACTGTACGTATTAATCAGTTCCACATTGTCACTTACCTGGCTTAAGTCAATTTGATTCTCTGAAGTTTTCTGGTTTACCAGAATGAGTGTGGTTCCCTGGTAGGCAGGAACCAACACATAATGGGTAACCGCAGCACTAAGGATTGTTGCGGTTAATGTTAAGAGGACAATGATCTTCCATCTCTTCTTAAGAATTGTGAACAACTGTACTAGATTGACGGTTTCACCCATAATTTCCTCCGGTTTAATTTTAATAGATACTAAGTTGCTTCGTTCGCCTTGAGATTAGCCGCTTAGTTCGTCTATATTTTCAAGATTGTTGCAGCGGACTTTACTGCTTAGCGCTTTTTTGACAATGGCAATAACTCTCATTTGGTCATAAAGTGTCATGTTTGACCCAGACGGCAAGCAAATCCCTCGCTTGAAGAGCCGCTCTGATACGCTCTCAGTCCTGCCATGAGGGAAGTATTTATAGTTTTGGAACAGGGGCTGCAGATGCAGCGGCTTCCAGACCGGCCTGGCTTCAATATTTTCCTGCTCCAGTAAGTTGAGCAAATCGACGGGAGACAGCCCTGCCAGCCCTTCATCAATGGTTAAAGCAGTTAGCCACCTGTTGGAAAAGGTATCCTCCAGTTCTGGCATAAAAGAGATGCCGGGAAAATGAGCCAGTTCTCTCTTGTAGGTTTTAAAGACTGCCCGCCTTTGGTTTACCCTGCTGGCAAGCACTTCCAGCTGGCTTCTTCCAATCCCGGCCAGAATATTGCTCAAGCGATAGTTATATCCCAGCTGGCTGTGCTGATAATGAGGGGCGGGATCCTTTGCCTGTGTGGCCAAAAACCTCGCTCTGCCCAATGCCTCGGTATTGTTGGAAACAAGCATCCCGCCTCCGGAAGTGGTAATGATTTTGTTGCCGTTGAAAGAATAAATCCCAAATTCCCCAAAAGTACCGCTTGCCTTCCCTTTATAGGCAGCACCCAGGGATTCCGCAGCATCTTCAATGATTGGTACACCGTATTCACGGCAAATGGCTGAAAGCTCATCCATTTTGGCCGATTGCCCGTACAGGTTGACGATTAATGCTGCTTTCGGCATTTTTCCCGTTCTTTCAGCATCCTTAAAGGCTTCCTCCAATGCTTCAGGAGACATATTCCAAGTTTCCGGCTCGGAATCAATAAAAACTGGCTCGCCGCCTTGATAGAGAATGGGATTGGCAGTAGCCACAAAGGTTAGGCTCGAACAGAACACAACATCATTCTTTTGGACATCCAACAAAGATAAAGCCAGATGGATGGCCGCAGTGCCAGAGCTTACGGCAACTGCCCCTTTTACTCCGACAAGCTCAGCTATATCCTGTTCAAACGCGTCAACATTTGGCCCTAAAGGAGCAACCCAATTATCCCGGAACGCTTCATCAATGTACTTCATTTCGTTACCGCTCATATGGGGAGATGAGAGAAAGATTCTTCTATTAGTGTTTGATATATCCAAATTAACCACTCTCTCTTTCCTTTTTCTTTGTTCCGGTAAAATCAGGTTCGTTGAGGTTGATGTTTTCAGATCGGAGCACTTTTTTAAAAGTCAGCAAGATTATCTTTAAATCTAGAAAAAAAGACTGATGATGGACATACCAAACGTCCAATTCAAACTTTTCTTCCCATGTAATGGTGTTCCGGCCATTCACCTGGGCCCAGCCGGTAATTCCCGGCCGTACCATATGCCTTTTCGCTTGTTCTTCTGAGTACAACGGGAGATACTCCATTAATAGAGGCCGCGGGCCTACTAAACTTAAGTCGCCTTTAAGTACATTGAATAACTGCGGCAATTCGTCCAGGCTGTATTTTCTTAGCAAAAGTCCAAATGACGTGACCCGATCCGCATCCGGCAGCAGCTTTCCGTTTAAGCCACGCCGCTCGTTCATACTGCGGAATTTATACAAGTAAAAAGGCTGTCCATTCAACCCTGGCCTTTGCTGTCTAAATATGACTGGTGCACCAAGTTTATATTTTACGAGAATCGCGATGACAAGCATTGCGGGCGACATAAGGATCAGCAGGGACAGGGAAACAAATATATCCAGAATTCTTTTCATTCTCTAAAGCCACCTATCCTCCATATTTTACGGGCCGTTAGACACTATGGGAGTTGGTTCCGTCTTATTCCCATTTAAATAGAGATCGATAGAGGAGTATCCTGTGATGCTTTTCGGTTCGCAATCTGCAATAATCTTTCCCTCAGGTCCGCCTTTTCCATGGACGCAAGATTTTCAAGCAGGTCCTGGATATCTTCAATAAATAGTTCTGAGGTTTTTCCGATATAAATCTTCGGGTATATCTGCTGTTCATGCACTTCCTCTTCCTTTAAAAGTTCCTCGAACAACTTCTCTCCTGGCCTGATTCCCGTAAATTCCACGCCTATGTCCTCTACGGAATTTCCCGATAGTTTGATCAGGTTTTTGGCAAGGTCGACAATTTTTACCGGATCGCCCATATCCAAGACAAAAACCTCTCCTCCCTTTGCCAGTGCGCCAGCCTGAATTACGAGCCTTGAGGCTTCGGGAATGGTCATAAAATAGCGGATCATATCCGGATGGGTTACTGTGACAGGCCCGCCTTTTTCGATTTGCCTCTTAAACAAAGGGATGACACTGCCCCGGCTGCCGAGCACATTGCCGAAACGGACTGCGACAAATCTTGTACCGCTGTGCCTATCCATTGCCTGAACAATCATTTCTGCCAGACGCTTTGTGGCACCCATTACACTAGTTGGGTTCACTGCTTTATCGGTCGAAATCATAACAAAGGTTTTGACTCCATATAAACTGGCTGCCTGTGCTACATTCATGGTTCCAATCACATTGTTTTTCACTGCTTCTTCCGGGTTCCTTTCCATCAGCGGGACATGCTTATGGGCAGCTGCATGGTAAACGACGTCCGGCCGATATGTTCTCATCACCAGCTCCATCTTGCCGGCATCTTGCATATCGGAGATTTCTGTAATGATTTCTCCAGGAAACTCGGCATTGCTCTCCTTGAGCTCCATTTCAATGGAATAGATGCTGTTCTCTCCGTGCCCCAATAAAATGAGACGGGCCGGATGGAAAGGGATGACCTGCCGGCATATTTCGGAACCGATCGATCCACCCGCCCCCGTCACCAATACCGTTTTTCCAGTGACATATTGAGAAATCCTCGTAATGTCAAGCTGGATAGGCTCCCTTCCCAATAAATCCTCCACCTGTACATCCCGGAACTGTTTGACAGAAACCTTACCGGTGACCAAGTCCTCTATCATCGGCAAAATTTGCGTTTTCGCATCGGTTTCGGCACATTCCTGAAAGATGGTGTTCAAGTCTTTTCTTTTAAGTGAAGGAATGGCAATGACGATATGTTCAATTTCAAGATGATTAACAGCCCAGACAATTTTGTGAGATCCCCCTATAACTGGAATGCCCATAATATCCAGCTGCTGCTTGTTTGGGTCATCATCGATAAAACCTACTGGTAGAAGCCCGGCTTCCTTGTTTTTCAGCAATTGGCGTACCACCATTGTTCCTGCTGCCCCTGCTCCGACAACGAGCGTCCGCTTTTGGTCCGTATTTTCACGGTTAATAGAATCACGGTACATTCTCCAGCAAAATCGTGAACCGCCGATTAGAAGGATATGAAGCAGCCACGTGACAGCCAGCAGCCTGAAGAAAATTTCTTCCAAAACAATCCTCTGCAGAATCGCCGCCACAATAATTGAAGAAGTAACTACCTTGAAAATGATTAATAATTCTCCCAGACTTGCATATTCCCAAGCCTTTCTGTACAAATGAAATCTGAATGAGAAAAAATGATGGCTTAATAAGATGGCAATGACACTGACCACCGTTGGCAGAATAAAAACTTCCAGTGTGCATTTAACAAGAAATAAACTAACAAAAACAGCCGTAAGGACAATGCTTGAATCAATCAAAATGAATAAACTTAACCTTTGCTTATAGGTCATGGATAAGCCCCTCCCAAATCCTTTCTTTGTTTGTCTGCAGAACACCAGTCATTTTACGCGGCTGTTAAAGAAGAAAAAAAACACTGGCCACTCGCAGCTCTCCCTTTCCTCCTCGTTAAAACCTTTCATTATAGGATCTCGGATGAGACCTTATAATGAAAAATTTTAATAAGCGGGGCATCCAACCCCTCCTCACATCACACTCCCGACGACTTGCGTCTAAGGCTTTACGCCCACAGCATGACCGAGTGCCTTCATTGATAAAGGTAAGAAGACATCACCCGACCGCCATTCTTTATAAAGAACATTATTCGCAAAATTTTTTCTTGGGTCTATTAAAGATTAATTCAACTTAATATTATTCAACATTTATTAACTATTATGGTAATTCTGTATAAAGAACATGTCAATCAAAAATGGAATATTAAGGTAATATATTTTTGTTTATAATTTGA
The DNA here is from genome assembly GCF_000986785.1 of Mesobacillus campisalis. Lineage (GTDB taxonomy): Bacteria > Bacillota > Bacilli > Bacillales > Cytobacillaceae > Mesobacillus_B > Mesobacillus_B campisalis. Next base: position 40,536 of record NZ_LAYY01000026.1, read on the forward strand.
CATTTTTCTCCCTGCTTCTTCTATAATTCCCTAGAGTTACATCAGTAGATTTGCACAAATTAAACTATTTGACGGTATTTGCTTTAAACACTGTAGATAGGGGAAGGGGCAGGATTCATATATCGAACAGTATGCTGAAATTTCTCGAAAAACAATAAGCTGCCAAACAACTTTTTTAGCAGCCTGAGAAAGTATTTAACCTTGTTTCAGGTTATTGATTAAATCTTTAATCTGTTGTAGCTTTTGCGGACTCATTTGCTCCTCGGAAAATTCAATTTCCACTTTAAATGTGCTTTTTACAGTTGGCGTTGCATTCAGAACGACCTCCCTCTGGTCAATATCATTCTTGACCAAGTCTTCCACTTCTATATCAAGATGGCGGGAAAGTCTTTGCAATATATCAAGGCTGGGATTGTTTTGGATATCCCGCTCAATTAGGCTCAAATAAGATTTGGAAATCCCCGTCAGTTCACTTAATCTGCTCAAAGTGAGACTTTTCTTCATGCGCAGCTCTTTCAGCTTTTTTCCATCCACTTTTTAACCTCCACTTCTTTAGCAAACCATCGGGCAACGCTCCACTTCTTTAAACAATGTTTATTCAGCCGCCCAGTCCTTTAGTAACAAGGGTAATAACGAGAGGGCCAAGAATGACGATAAACAACGAAGGAAAAATGAAAAATACCATCGGGAACAGCATTTTCACCGGGGCCTTCATCGCCTGCTCCCGTGCTGCTTCCCGTCGCTGCTCCCGGATTCTTGTTGTCAGGTTCCCAAGTACTTTCGCCATACCAATCCCCAGCTGATCAGCCTGAATTAATGAGTTGATGACGCTTTGAAACGAATCGGAAGGAACCCGTTTTCGCAGCTCATAAAACGCTTCTCTTCTGGACATGCCAAGCTTCATGTCCTCCAGTGTGCGGATAAACTCATCGGCAATCGGCCCTTTCATTTTCCGGGAGACATCGGCCAGGGCCAGGTCGAGACCCATACCCGCCTCAAGGAGAAGGTTCACCGTATCAAAAAAGTCTGCCATTCCTTTATTAATTTCCTTAATCCGCGCTGTTGCCTTCTTGCCGAGATAGAAAACGGGCAGGCGGAATCCGAGGAAGGCAACGGTAATGGCCAGCATCCACCCTGCCGATTTTTCCTCAACGCCAGGAAGTATAAGGAGCCCCATCCCTGCCCCGCCGCCAATCGCCATAACCAATTGAAACAGGCGGAAATCGATGGCCGTTTTAAAAGGATAGCCGGCGTCCTGAAGCAGGGTGTCCAGCTTTTTTCGCTCTGTTTTTGAAAGGCGTTTATTCAGATAGTTTGTTCCTTTTTCCCAGTATTTTTCGATCAATCCCGATAGGATGGTCTTCTTTTGTTTCGCTTCTTCAGGCTGATCTGCGGTGATCAAACTCTCCCCAAAATGCTTGGATACCCGCTGGTTAAATGCAAGTTCCTTTTTATACACAGTCATTAAAATGCCGGCAATCGTAAAGGTGAAGAATCCGGCAGCTAAAAATAATAAAACTACATTCACCATTTCCTACACCTCAATCTTGATAATTCTTTGAATAAAGAACCACCCCGTAATAATCGATATCCCTGCAACTGTCAGCATTAATAATCCTAATGGATGATTGAGCATGGGATCAAAATATTCCTTGTTAACCAAAGCAAGGTATAATCCCAAGCCCACCGGCAGCAAAGTGATGACCCAGGAAGACATTCTTCCCTGGGCTGTGAGGGTGTTCAGCTCCTCAAGAATGCGGATCCTCCCTCTAACGGTGTCTTCCATTGTTTCCATCAGGGCGGCAAGGTTGCCCCCGCTTTTTCGCTGGGCCAGGATCGCCCGTACGACGACTTCGAGTTCCTTATTAGGCAGGCGCCTCACCATTTCCTTAAAAACATCATCAAGAGGAACACCAAGGCTGGACTCTCTGACCACCCGCTCGAACTCGGGTCCTAAAGGTGCCGGCATTTCTTTCCCGACAAGCTGCATCGCCTGCATGAAGCTGAACCCGGCACGCATGGAGTTGGCCATCATTCCCAGGATTTCAACCAGCTGATAGGAAATCATCTTTAGTCGTTTTTCACGCTTCCTTTTCATCTGGATATCAGGAAGTACATAAGCCATGACAGCCGCCATCACCCATACATACCAAGGGAAGGCGAACAGGAAAGCACCTATCCCTGCCAGGAAAAAAAGGGACACCCGAACAAATAAGTACTCTTCCGGCTTCAATGCACTTCCCGCTTCAAGCAGGAGTTTCTCGGTACGTTGGCTGAACTGGATATTTCGAAATAGCCTGGATGCGGAAAACAGGGCTCCTTTTAATTGCCTTTCTTTTTCAGCCGCATTCTGCTCTGTTTCCTCTTCCTTCCTGACTGGCAGGAAGTCCTTCATCCGGTTTTCCATCCACCTCTTTTTAAAAACATTTTTTAATAGAAGGAATATAATTAAGCTTGATCCAAGGAAAATGAACAGGAGCGTTAATAATGTATTATCCATGCCTACCACTCACTCGCAAACCAGGAAGCTGGCATTTTATATCCATTAAGCTCCAGCTGTTCCGTGAATCTCGGACGAATTCCTGTTGAAACAAATTGACCGGCAATTTTTCCGTCATCGCCCAGGCCGGATTCCCGGAATAAGTATAGATCTTGGAGAACGATCGTATCGCCTTCCATTCCCAAAACCTCCGTAATATGGGTGATTTTCCGGGTTCCGTCTTTCATCCTCGCCTGCTGGACAATTAAATGGATAGCGCCTGAAATTTGTTCACGAATCGCTCTTACGGGAAGATCAAATCCTGCCATCATAACCATAGTTTCCAAACGGGCGACAAGATCGCGTGGAGAGTTGGCGTGTCCCGTACTCAAGCTGCCATCGTGTCCGGTGTTCATCGCCTGCAGCATATCCAGGGCCTCGGCACCGCGCACCTCACCGACGACTATGCGGTCAGGCCGCATCCGCAGGGAGTTCCGCACAAGATCGCGAATCGAGATATGTCCCTTGCCTTCAATATTGGGAGGCCGGGATTCAAGCGAGACAATATGCTCCTGGTTCAGTTTCAATTCGGCAGCATCTTCTATCGTAATAATCCGGTCTTCGTTTGGGATGAAGGAGGATAAGACGTTCAGTGTCGACGTTTTACCAGAGCCCGTTCCTCCACTGATGAAAATATTTAGTTTTGATTTTACACAAATATCGAGAAACTCCCCCATATTCTCGCTTAACGTGCCAAAGCGAATCAAATCATGAATGGTAAATGGCGTTTCCGAGAACTTACGGATTGTCAGCGAGGGGCCCTTTAAAGCAAGCGGCGGAATGATGGCATTTACCCGTGATCCGTCAGGCAAACGGGCATCAACCATCGGGGAGCTTTCATCAACGCGGCGGCCGATCGGGGCCACGATTTTCTCGATCACCCGCATGACATGGAGATCATCCTCAAAAACTGTTTCGCTCCTGAATAGCTTTCCGTTTTTCTCAAAATAAACTTCTTTCGGACCATTCACCATGACCTCGGATACTTGAGGATTCTCCAGCAGCGGTGTGATTGGCCCATAGGCAAGAAGTTCGTGCTTTACATAGCTGATCAGCTCCTGTTTTTCCTCAAAGCTTAAACGGCTTTCTTCTTCTTCAAAGTAGACTTGGCTCAGTTCTTCAATGACCTTGGTTTCTTCTTCCTGGGTTCTGCCCTGGTATTTTTTTAACTCATCAAGAAGATAGCTATGGAGGCTTGCTTCGACCTCCCAAAACCGCTTGGACTTCTGCTTTGATTGCACAAAAACAGGAGCATTTTCCATTTCACGTTTTTCTTCTTTATAACGTGTAAAAAGAGACATTACATTCCCCTCCTTACGTACTAATTAGAAATCTGCGCTTTACCTTATTTGTTTGGACGGCCTGCTCAGGCTCCTCCTTGACTGCCAATTTCTCCGACAGCTTCAGAATACATTTGCTCAGCTGGTTTCTCGGGTCTGATATAACGAATGGAAGGCCAGTAGCAATGGCACCCGTGGCAACTTTCCCCTGCTCTGGAAGAACAGAATAGATGTCCATATCGATGATTTCTTTCAGTTTGCTAAGTTCCAAACCTTGTTTTTTCGTATTTTTATTTAGGATCACTTTGACCTTATCTTTAAGCTGCAGGGTGTCCAGTGTTTCAAGATAAAGCTTGGTAATCCTGATGACGGATAAATCATTGGCGGTGAGCAGTAAAATCTCATTTGCCTGCACTAGGCAGCTCATATGAATATCGGATAAATAACCCGGCATGTCAATGAGCACGACATCGTAGAGCTTTTTAGCTTCATCTATAGCGGTTTTCAAATGCTGCTCGGTGATTCCTTCAAAAAACTCCGGGCGAGGAGGCGCTGCGAGGATCGCCACACCGCTTGGGTGCTGAAGCATATACTGGTCGATGGTATAGTTGGTGCGCCCGTACGCTTCCTTGACCCATTCATAGATGGTCCGCTTTGGTTTTTCGTTAAAATACATAGCCATATCACCAAACTGGATGTTGGCGTCAATGACGGCCACTTTTTTCCCCTTTTTTGAGAATGCAATAGCCAGATTTGCGGTGAAGGAAGTTTTGCCGATGCCGCCCTTGGGACCGCAGACTGCCAGCACAGCGCTGTTTTCCTTGGGAAGTTGTGCATATACCTTCCCTTTGCCGGAGCGGTGTTCCATAAAACGGATCGCCTGCTGCACAGCCTCCCGCATTTCTTCATTAGTATAGGAAGCTCGTAATATATCAGACGCACCCATATTCATCGCTTTTTTCACATTTTCCATATTGTCAGGAACAATGAGAATCACATAGACATGCGGGTAGGAAACCGAAATCTCCTGGCATAGGTCGTAAACATTGTAGACCGAGTTCGCCTTCAAAAACAAAACGGAAGTTTGGTTTTCGACCAGCTGTTTGTGGAGGCTTTCCAGATGATTTGTGCTGACCAGTGAATATTCCTTTTTATCCAAATAGGCAGCCAGGTCGCCTGGATCCGTATTGGTATCAGAAAAATAGAACCAGTAAATGCTCACGTTTATTCCTCCTTATCGTCATCTTCCTTGATGATTTCCCTTGTTTCCGTGTAGCCTTTCTTGCCGGTCTCCTTATCCTCTTCGTTACGAAGCATGA
>NZ_LAYY01000027.1 GCF_000986785.1 Mesobacillus campisalis
AAATCGGATTGGTCGGCTCCAAGTACTATGCGAATCAATTAAACGAGGAGGAGCTTAAACGAAGCCTTGTCAACTTCAATATGGACATGGTGGGCACTGCCTGGGAAAACGCTACGGCCATCTATATGAATACGATAGACGGCAAGGCCAATATCGCCACCGATACAGCACTGGCAACGGCTGAGCGGATTGGGACCCCTTCAGAACTGATTCTTTACCAGCGAGGTGCCTCGGACCACCAGTCCTTTTATGATGTCGGAATCCCAGCGGTGAACTTCATCCGCCGAGAACCAGGAACAGCAGCGCTGGAGCCATACTACCACACCCCGCTCGACACAATGAAATATTTAAGCGCTGAACGCCTGAAAGAAGCAGGAGACCTTGTAGGAGCATCCATTTACAGTTTAATACGAAATTAAAACGCGGGGACGGTTCTCCTGCTTCCATAAAGGAAAGCGGGAGAACCGTCCCCCTGCCTCATTCAAGCTCACTCCATAATGGCGGAAGTCCATGCTCACTCATGAATTCGTCAAAGCGACGAGCATTTTCCTCGTTCATTTCAACCCCTTCCAGCCAGATTGTATCGCATTCATCACAAATAAAGATGGTGCGATTTAATTTTTTAACCTCTGCCTTGCGCACAATCCCCTGGCCATCACAAAATGGACATTCCGCCATTTGGCCCAAACCTCCTCTAGAGGGACAGGGGCGAATCTCCCACTTCATTTCTGGAAGGAAATGAAGCAGTAGAACCGTCCCCTTGTTCCACTCGTGTTCCATCGTGTTCAATCTATTATAATATGATAAAATGAATTGACTAAAAACATAAAGGACGTACAAATCTATGACATTCTTGGATCTCTTAAAAGCACTTATTTTGGGCATGGTGGAAGGCCTAACAGAGTTTGCGCCTGTCTCTTCAACAGGACACATGATAATAGTGGATGATATGTGGCTCCAGTCGCAGCAATTTCTTGGAAAATACGCGGCCAATACCTTTAAGGTAGTGATTCAGCTTGGATCTATACTGGCAGTTGTCATTATTTTCAAGGAACGCTTCATTGAAATGCTGGGTATGAAAAAAATGACCGAAGCAGAGAAGGAAAACCGGCTGAAGCTGACACAAGTATTGGTCGGCTTAATTCCCGCCGGGGTGCTGGGCGTTTTATTTGAAGATTATATCGACGAACACCTCTTTTCCCTCTCAACTGTCCTAATTGGCTTAGTAGTGGGAGCTGTATTCATGATCCTGGCAGACATATTTGGAAAGAAACAGCCGTCCATCCAGACAGTAGATCAGATCACCTACAAAAAGGCATTTGCTGTCGGGCTCATTCAGTGCTTGTCTTTATGGCCCGGGTTCTCCCGTTCCGGCTCGACCATTTCCGGCGGAGTCCTCCTGGGAATGAGCCACAAGGCGGCTGCCGACTTTACATTCATCATGGCGGTTCCCATAATGGCTGGGGCAAGCTTCCTGTCATTGGTCAAAAATTGGCAGTATTTCACCATGGACGCGCTCCCTTTCTTTATTGCCGGGTTTATCGCAGCATTTGTTTTTGCCCTTGTATCCATCCGCTTTTTCTTAAAACTTATCAACAGAATTAAACTCATCCCGTTTGCCATTTACCGCATTCTGCTGGCTGGGGCCATTTATATTCTATATTTTTAAGTCCAGCGCCATGGTGTCCCTCGGAGCAGCTAGAAATGCCCCGCGCTTTACCCATTCGTGAATGAGGCACTAGAACCGTCCCCATGATTCAAAAAAAGCTCTCCTCGCACACGGCGAAGAGAGCTTTTCTTTTCACGTCAGCCTTTTCTTAAGTTTGGCGGCTGTGATTTCCAGGAGGATGGCGACGGCGAGGATGAAGTAGGTGATGGCTCCGATTTCTCTAATGTCGAGATAGAAATTGCTTGCCATGAACATGTCAAAGCCGATTCCGCCTGCTCCGGCAGCTGCACCCATGGCGACGGCGACGGCGAAGTTGATTTCAAAGCGCAGGAAGGTCCATGAAATCATGTAGGTCAGGGACGATGGCAGGACAGCCTGGAAGATGATTTGCCACCAGCCGGCACCGCTTGCCTTCAGGGCTTCGATCACTCCTTTATCCAATTCCTCAAACGACTCCGAATATGCCTTGACCAGGTAGCTTACAGAATGGAACGTCATCCCGATCACGGCTGCGACGCTTCCAAGCCCAGCGGCCACGGCAAAAATCAGCACCCACAAAACCGTCGGGACGGCGCGGATGAACGCAACCACTCCCTTGACCACCGAAGAAACCCATTTGGAGGACAAGTTCTCAGCCGCCAGCAGCCCGAAGAATACGGCAATCACGGCGCCAAACAAGGTCGTTAAAAACGCCAGGCCCAGAGTGACTAGCACCTGGTACAAGGCATGGCCAAAGGTAAAACGCTGCAGATGCGGCTCAAGGAACATGGACTTCAAATTGGCAAAAGTCGCCAGCATCGCTTGTACAAAATCAATCTCTTTATAATCAAAACTAAAAAACGCGTACACCGTCAGCCCGGCAAGGATCAGAAGCGTGGCCCTTGTGACCACGGTGGACCTGTTCCACGTTTTGACCCTGATCTGCCTGCGGGGGCGCTGCTTCACCAGCTGGCCCGCCGTTGTCACCTGCCCGTTTGCTTCCATTAAAGAATCACCCTCCTCACATAGTTGGATACCGCCTCAATGCAGAGAATCGCGGCGACGATCACAAGGACGACAAGCGCTGCAACGTCATAATTCAAACTTTTATAATACAGGTTGAACGTGAAGCCGATCCCTGACCCTGTGAGCAGGCCGATTAAGGTCGCGCTTCGGATGTTCGTCTCGATCATGAACAGGACCCAGCTGATCATCTGCGGCATGCTCGATGGAATCACCGAATGGAAGATGATCGAAAAATATCCCGCACCAGTCGCCCTCAGCGCTTCAACACTCCCGCTGCTTGCCTCGTCAATCGTTTCCACAAACGACCTTGTTAAAAATCCAAACGAACCGAAAAACAAGGCAAAGTAACCCGTCAACGAACTTTGTCCAAAGGAGAACAGCAGAATCATCGCCCAGGCGGCGACATCAATATTACGGAAAACGGTCGCGATTCCCCGGCTGATGCTGCCGAAAAATGCATTGACCCTTGTCGTGTTCGAGCCAAGGATGGCGAACAGCAAGGCCGCCGCTGCCCCAACCGTCGTGGCGGCGATTGAGACCAGCAAGGTTTCAACCAGCTTGTCGATAATGCCAGGAAGCTTCACCAGCGATTCCTGTGTGGGATAAAAATTGCCCAGAGCCCAGGCAACCGCATCCGGAACAGAGGTGAATCCTTTGGCCACATCGTACTCCGTAACCACAATAGCGATTAACGTAACCCCAGCCAGGGCAAGGAGGAATGCCAGTGAATTCCGTCTCTTTTTAGCAAAAAAATCAGCTTGCATGGATGCCTCCCAGGTCAAAAATCAGATCCTCAGCCTCCGAGCCGTAAATACGCTGAATATCTTCTTTTGTAATCGCAGCGGGAGAACCATTAAAGACCACTTGGCCGCTGTTGATGCCAATAATTTTATCCGAGTACTTCAAAGCTACATCCACCTGGTGGAGGTTCACCAGCACGGTTATTCCCATTGACGTGGATATATCACGCAAATGGTCCATGATCACCTTCGCCGAATTGGGATCGAGCGAGGCAATCGGCTCATCGCACAGCAGCATGCGCGGGTTCTGGATCAGCGCACGTGCAATGCCGACCCTCTGCTTCTGGCCGCCGCTCAGTTGATCGGCCCGCTTATAAATCAAACTCTCGAGGCCAAGCACACTTAAAATCCTTAATGCCTGCTCTTTTTCCTCCTGGCTGTACAAACCAAGCACTCCGGCGATCGCCGATTTTTTCCCAAGGTTCCCGTGAAGCGTATTTTCAATCACGCTTAAGCGGTCGACAAGGTTATAGTGCTGAAAAATCATGCCGATTTTCGTCCTGACCATCTTCAGTTCCTTTTTCTTCAGCTTCGTGACGTTCCTGTCATCAAAGGTGATTTCCCCGCTGCTTGCATCAATCATCCGGTTGATGCATCGAAGGAGAGTGGATTTCCCCGCCCCCGAAGGGCCAATAATGGAGACAAACTCTCCTTCACTCACGGAGAAGTTAACATCCGTCAGCGCCTTTCCTTCACTGCCGAGAAATTGCTTGGATAAAGATTGCACTTCCAACAAGGCTGTCATCTGTCGACTCTCCTTCATCCTGCTTTAGTTTGAAAGCTCGCGAATCGGATTGAACCACTCATCATTCACTTCAACCATACGCTCGTCACCGGTTTTCTTAAACAGACCGGAGAACTCGGACTCTTCAGGAACAAATACCTTTTCGTTCGCAGCAAGTTCATCGGAAGTCATTATCCCGAGAAGCTCGGATTGCAAATCTTCATCGATTGTTTCGGTATTGATGACAAACGGTGCATTCAGTACCGGCGTAACGGAGATGAGCGTGAATTCTTTCCCGGCCACCGTATGGAACGGCTCCGCAGCGTCTTCCTTTACTTTATAAACGGCACCCGGACGATTTTCTTCACCTTCGACGAGCTCGACGTAGTTGTTCACACAGGTATCACAGAAAGCAGCTACATCTGCTTTGCCTGAAAGAAGATTGACCGCAGAACCCTGGTGGGAACCGCCGTATAAAACTTCGCTGAAGAACTGTTCGCTTCCGCCTTCAAGCAGATCTTCTGCTGTGAGGTCCGCAAATTCGTCTTTTTTGCTGAAATAATCGACAATTCCTGTTGATGGAACTTTAAATCCTGATGTTGAACTGTTGGAGACAAACGAGAATTTTTTGCCCTGGATGTTATCGATGGCAAACTCATCCCCATTCTGGTAGTCGGCTGCCTTGTCTTTCTCTACCGCCAGCCAGCTGTAGTAGACGGCATCGTCCAATGTACCGGATTCGCCGGAAGGAACAGCCAATGGAAGAACCTTTTCGTTCTTGTTATGTGCCTCTATGTATCCTTGGGCTCCCAGGAACGCCATGTCCGCGTTTCCGTTGGCGATCGCCTCGATGGCGACGATATAGTCTGTTGTTGTTTGATGCTCAACCTTTTTTCCCGTTTTTTCCTCAATCATAATCCCAATTTCATCACGAGCTTCCGTCAGGTCCGCACCCGATTCATTTGGAAGCCAGGCAATCGTCAATGTGTCCTTATCTTTGCTTTCTGAATTCGCCTCGGAAGAACAGCCTGAAATGATCACCATTAAAACCAGGGACAGGAACAGCCATAATGATTTCTTCATTATAAATCTCCTCACACATTTTTATTTTTTACCCTTCACTACTATATCTCCGGAACATCAACCTGCCATTAATGAACTATTTATTATTCTTTAAGAATTCGTAAAAGTGGCAGCGTGGGAGAACACCCCATTTTGCATGTTGTATTCGCGGTCGCATAGATTGTTCATAAATTCAAGGTCATGGAAGATTCCGAGCATGGTCGTGCCCTGCTTCATCAGCTGTTCAATCAGCTCTCTGACCTTGAGCTTTGAATCATGGTCAAGACTGGCGGTCGGCTCGTCGAGAAGCAGAAGCCGCGGTTTTTTCACCATCGCGCGGGCAATGTTCAGCCGCAGTTTTTCACCGCCCGAGAAAGTGGCCGGGTAGCTGTCCCATAGCTCCTCATCAAGCTCAAAGTGCGCAAGGATCTTCTCCGTCTCCTCTGCCGCAAATTCCTGGTCCTCTCCCATCTCCACAATCGCCTGCTGCACGAGCTGCCTGGCCGTGGTTCTTGGCATTGCGCTTAAAAACTGCGACACGTAACCGATTTCGTGCTTTCTTAGGTACAGCATCTCCCGCTCTGACGCCTGTGCCAGATTGATCTTGCCAAACCTTTTTGAATGGTACCAGATGCTCCCATGCTGGATGCGGTAGGTTCCGTAAATGCATTTTAAAATGGTTGATTTGCCGCTGCCGCTTTTTCCGGTGATACCGACAAACTCGCCTTCTCTTAGGGAAATGCCCACAGAGCTGACCGCATGAATTTGCTTTCCGAGGTTATGAAGCTCAAACGTTTTGGATAAATCCCGAATTTCCAAGAGCGTCTCCATCCGCTCACCTGCTTTCCTGTGTTATTTCAGACCATGTTTTAGCTGTTTCCATGACTTGGGGGCGCTGGGCACCGGGCCCTCGCTTGGTCGCTGGATCCCGGCCCTTCCTACGCTTTTGGGCGCTGGAGCCTTGCCCTGGAGGCTGGACCACGAAACTCCCTAAATGCGGTAATTTGTTTTTTGGATCAGCTTGCCGTCCACAAATACACCCGTAATCACCGGGAAGCCGCTCCCGATTTTTTCGATAATCAGCAAATCTGCCTTTTTCCCTTCGCAGACAGAGCCGATTTCATGGTCCATATTGACCGCCTTGGCCGGATTGAGGGTCACGAGCTTCACCATGTCGACCAGGTCCATTTCGTACTTTTCCACCAGGGCAAAAATGGAATGAAGCATCGCGGCAGGATAGTAGTCGCTGCACAATATATCGATTGACTGATACTGGATTGCTTCCGCCGCGCACAGATTTCCGCTGTGCGACCCGCCCAGGAGGACATTCGGCGCACCGGCAATCGTATACATGCCAAGCTCCCTCGCCCTGCGCGCCACCTCAAGCGTGATCGGGAATTCGCTGATCGTCGTTCCAAAGCTGCGAACAAGCTCCAATTTTTCAAGGGTATCATCGTCATGGGAAGCGACCGCAATCCCGTGCTCATGGGCAAGCTGGGCAATCTCCGAGATGTCCTCCATCGCCAGCTTTTCCTTCGTCTGATGGTTATGGATCAGCACATCAATTGATGCATCGCTCATATTGTTGTAGCTTTTGACCGTATTCCGGTAGATTTCCAGATGGCGATACTGCCCCTGTCCGGGTGTATGGTCCATAAAAGAAACGAGATGGACTTTGTCCTCCATGATATAGCGTTTGAGATTGTCGATCTCCGCCACATTGTCGATTTCGAAGCGGGCATGGAAACGATGGCGGACCAAATGCTTCGTGCTGTGGCTCTTATCAATCAGGTCAATGAACTTGCGGACATTGTCCGATTCCCGGATTGGTTTGTACGCGTACTCGGACCCTTTGTAAAGGGACAGCGAGTGGAACATCGTTGTGATTCCATGTGAAATCAGCTGTTTCTCCGTTTCTCTTAAACTCAGTTCAAAGTCCATCAGCGAAGTCGGGCGGGGCGCCGCCATATGCTCGATATAATCGGAATGAATGTCGATGAACCCAGGCGCCACATACCCGCCGGCTGCATCGATCACCTCCATGCCTTCATGGAATTGAATCTCGCCTTTTGGAGCAATTTTCTCGATCCGGTCGTCTTTGATTAAAAGATCATAGCCTTGCAGAATCGCCTCTTCGGTAATTAGCTTTCCGTTTGTGATGACAAACAACCTAGTTCCCCCTCAATATGTAGATGGAAATGAAACTTCGTCCAATGCGGGCTCCACTTTTACAGCAGCGAATGCACAAGCTGCTGTGTGTATGGATGCTGCGGGTCCTCAAGAATCTGGTCGGTCAGCCCCTGCTCGATTACCTTCCCTTCGAGCATCACAAGGGTCCGGTCGGCCAGCATGCGGATGACGCCCAAATCATGGGACACGAGGACAATGCTGATGTTCAGCTCCCGCTGCAGGTTCTTGATTAAGTCCAGCACACTTGCCTGCACCGACAAATCGAGCCCGGTCGTGACTTCGTCGAGCAGCAGCAATGGAGGGTTATTGGACAATGCCTTCGCTATCTGCACCCGCTGCTGCATTCCGCCCGAAAAATTTTTGGGAGCCTCTTTGCGGCGGTGCACCGGGATGTTGACCTTGTTCAAAAGGGCGGTCCCTTTGCCTTCCATCATGCCGACATCCCGGCTTCCGGCCGCAATCAGATTCTCGGCAATATTGCCGATTGAGGAGAAGTTCATTTTCAGCCCAAGGATCGGGTTTTGATAGACCTTGCCCATCACATGGTTGCGAATATAGCGCTGCTGCTGGGAAGACTCCTGGAACAGATTCTTCATGCCATTTTCATAGTCTGCCAGATACGCCTCGCCTGCGCTTACTTCCTGGTCAAAATAAAGGCACTGCATCAAGGTCGATTTCCCGCTGCCGCTTTCGCCGACAATCCCCAGTACCTCGCCCGGAAACACATCAAAGGAGACATCACGGCACGCATACACCGTTCCGCAAACCTGGCAGTAATTTTTAACAAGGTAAGCCGATTCCCCGCCTTTGCACTGGGAACATCCAGGCCCATATTGCTTGTTCAGGTTTTTTATCGATAAAACTGGGACTTCGAATACAGCCATTTAGTTCACTCCAACTTTTTCGACTTCATTTAACTTTTCAAGGCAATAGCTTGTGTCATTGCATTGGTAGACCGTCTTATTCGCCGCCTCATCGACAAGCTCATCCAGAAACACGCCGGTTGAGCCGCATAATCGGCAATGCTTGCCTTCAAAGCTTTCCGGCTGGAAATGATAATCATCAAAATCGAGCGACACAACCTTTGTGTAAGGCGGAACGGCGTATACCTTCTTTTCCCGGCCTGCCCCGAGGAGGATAAGCGCATCATTTTGCTGCATTTTCGGGTTATCGTAGCGCGGGATCGGGCTTGGCGCCATCACATAGCGGCCGTTCACGAGCACTGGATGGTCGGCCCCGGTTGTCATGCTTCCATATTTCATAATCTGTTCAAACAGCATCAGCCAGGCCCCGCTGTATTCCTTTTCCGCATGAAGCTTTTTGGTCTGTGATTCGCTTGGCTCATAATAGCGGAGCGGCTCGGGAAGCGGCACCTGGAGAACGAGGATCTGGCCTTTCCTTAACGGAACTTCGGGAATCCGGTGCCGCGACTGGATCAGCGTGGCCTCTTCCGTATGCTCCGTTGTTTCCACTCCCGTCGTATCACAGACAAGCTTTTTAATGTTGACAGCATTGACCGATTCGTCCGATCCCTGGTCGATGACCTTCAGCACGTCATTTCGGCCGATCAGGGACAGAGTCAGCTGCAGGCCGCCGGTTCCCCAGCCGCGTCCAATCGGCATTTCCCTTGAAGCGAATGGAACCTGGTAGCCGGGAATGGCGATCGCCTTCAGCGTCGCTCTGCGAATCTCCCGTTTTGAGCCTTCGTCAAAGAAGGCAAAGTTATAGGCTGTGTTCATCCAGTGGTCACCTCTTGTTTTTCCTCTTTTTTCGTCTTCCGCACACTGTCCAGCTTCGATTGGAATGTCACATAATGAGGCATCTTCAAATGCGAGATAAAGCCGGTCGATTCAACTGAATCAATATGGAAGAGCACGAACTCTTCATTGTGGCTTGGGAACTCATTGTTTGGATGTTCAAGGCAGTTATCGAGGATTCCCATCGCTATCGCCTTTGTTTCGTTTTGCCCAAAGCAGAGGCCGTAGCCGATTTCAAACTCCAGCTCCTTTTTGCCGTATTCCTTTTCAACCGTTACCGGCATCAGCATTTCCACTTCAGTGACCTTCACTTCTCCAATATAAAAGGCATCTTCGTCGTTATTGCCCTGGCCTGCCGGATGGTCAATGCTGACCGGCAAAGTCCCCACGCGGAGTTCGCCGACCGTCGGATGCAGGGCGCCGTAGCCGCGGATGACCGCATACGCCAGCGAAGTCACCGCACCGGTCTCTCCCCTAGTCAAAATCTGGAGCCTCTGGCTTCTGCTTGATGGAAACTCAAGGCTCTCCCTTGTGACATCATCGGGCTCGGAGTCGTTGTTTTCACAAGGAGGAATCAGCCCTTCCTGACGCAAATAGTCCACTACCTTCGGCAAAACCTGCGGACCGGTTTCACCCCCCGCGCCTTCGTTATGATAATGATGAAGCCACTCCTGTACGATTTTGTCCGTTTCTTTTAATAAGCTGAAGTCCAGCAGCCTGTGGGTATAATCGGTGGTCGCCCCAAGAATCTGGCCCCCCGGAATGTCTTTGAAGCTTGCCGAGATTCTGCGCTCGACGTGCATTTCGCCGGACTCGATGACACGTGAGTAATGCTTCCGCGGCACGGTCGATCTGAACGCTCTTAGCAGAAATACCGCTTCTTCCGGATTTCCTTCCGCCTGCTTGATCGCAAGTGCAGCAAGACCTTCATTGTAGAGGCTGCTTTCAGACATCACCTGGTCAATCAGCCCCCGCATGCCAGCCTGGATCTTTTCAACTTCAATGGCCTGTCCCTGCTGGATTCGTTCATATTTCAGCCGCTTGATGGACTCTTCAATTGCAATCGTTCCGCCTTTAACCGCTACATATCCCATTTAGGCCACCACCTGGCTTTCGGTAATTTGCGTTGTTCTCGGCAAGTATAAAAGCTGGTGATGCTGATCGATGAACATCAAATCCACTCCGAGCGGAAATTCCCTATTTTTATCCCGGCGGGCTTCCACCCAGCTGTCTCTAACATTCATGAAGACCGTTTCGGTTTCTTCGATGCCCGGTCCGGTCAAAAACAGCGGATCGCCGCTGATGACAGAATCCACTTCCGCAATAATCGTCCCAGATCCATGCGGGTTTTTTAGTGTCCCGGGTTTCGCCTTTTCGATCGCCTCCGCGAGCGCTCCCCTACTGGCATCCCCCAGGATGAAGATATAGTCCGCGTACGCCGTTTCCGTTTGTTTGGCATACGTCAGTTGATTGATGAGTTTTGAAACTTTATCGGCCTGATTGGAAATAACGCTGAACGTTACCTCCTGGTCCAATAAGGTCAGCGCCATGACTAGCAAAGAAGGGGAGCAGCCTGTGATTGTTCCAGCCAATCCGGCTTCCTTCCTTAAATCTGAAATATGGCCTGGCCTCGAAGCAGAGTCCACCATTTTGCGATAGACAGCTTGAAGATAATGAACGGCATCCAGCTTCATTGTCTTTTCCTCCTTGTGTGGTTTTGGTGCAGTTTTGGCAGCTTGTCAGAATGCTAGCTGCGGCCTGATGGCTACTGCACGTCCATACTTTCAAAATCGACTTTTGTTTTTAAAATGGCCTGTCTGGCACCGTCTCTTTGCTGGCGAATGTTTTGCTCCTCTTGTTCAAGGAGTCCGGCCCAGCTGCCTGTTTCCGGTAGCTCTGCTTCAAAGGCAGCGTCAATGACGGCGAGATTTTCGGCCAGCTCTGGGTGATCTCCAGCCACGATGCCGATTCCGATGGTTTCTCCAATTTGCACCTTGCATTCTGTAACAAATACCTCTCCCGGATAAAACAGGCTTTTTTGCGAGGTTTCGCGCATTTTTATCATGACCAGCCCGTTTTCCGGGGACTGGATCACCTCGATCCGGTAGTTTTGCCTGATGTTTTCGGCCAGCTGGGATGATAGCTTTTGAGAGCCGTGGATCAAGATTTCCGTTCTCCTTCTTCTCTTCATAAAAAGACCTCCGCATGTCTTTGTTCTACACATTAAATCTATCTTGTTGCCAAGCTGGCGAACGTAAAAAAACGATGAAGTTTGTACAGGTTTTGTAAAGGGGGCGTGAAGGGAGGGGTGGGGCTTTGGAGGAACTGTAGAATTAGTCAGGGCTGGATGAATCACGGTCCTATTCAGACTCGGATTGAGGGAAACCCGCTTGGGCTGTCCGAATACCGCCTTCATTCGGACTCGGATTACCGGGTAACCGCTTCCTCGGTCACCAAGAGGGCCCTTTGGTTACCGCTCATTACCCTTTGTTCCTCTCCTCGGTCACCAAGAAGGCTCATTGGTTACCGCTCACTACCTTTTGTTCCTCTCCTCGGTCACCAAGAAGGCTCATTGGTCGGATTGCTGGAAAACCGCTTCCCCTGTCTGAATACCCTACCCGTATCCAGAAAGCAGCTGCTTTTGATCTTTAAGTAAAACGAACACAAAAAAGCACGGAGAGAAAACAAGTTGCTTTCTCCCCGTGCTTTTTTAAAGAACCAATCAGGCGGGCCTTTATTTTTATAATCTGCACTCTTATATCACATAAGTAAAACAGTCGCTACGATAATGGATCCTGGAATATTCCAGGACCGTGCCGGTTTTTTTATCCAGGCAGCCGGATTCCAGATGCAAAAGCGGCACAAGGCTCGGGCACTTCAGCAGCTCCCGTTCCACCTGGTTTGGAAAAACGATGCTCAGCTGGCTGCGCATCGGCTCGAATTCGGTATAACCTTGCTGCCGGTAATACTGAAAAATGGAGGTAATCTGCTGTCCCTCGTTTTCAATATTGTTAAAAACAGACTTAGGCAGAAACGAGGTATGCAAGGCGATCGGGCAGTCATCCACGATCCGCAGCCGGCTGACCTTATAAACGGCTTCTCCAATGTCCGCATGCAACGCATGGTAAACCGCCGAATCATAGTCAATCTCTTCACAGGCAAGTGTGATGGTTCTGAAGTCATGCTTCAGCTCTTGCATTTTTTCACTGAAGGAGACATCTCCAGTCAAAATCAGGGGAATTTGCAGCTTCCGGTTTTGCACATAGCTGCCTTTTCCTTGCTTCGAAAAAATATAGCCTAGCTCCTGCAAACGTTCGTATACTTTTCGAATTACCATTCTTGGGAGCTTATATTCATCTGCCAATTCATTTTCCGAAGGCAATTTTTCATTAGGTTTATATTTTCCTTCCCTTATGTCCGAAATCATGCGGTCGACCAGCAATGCTTTCTCTGCCATCAGACGATGCTCCTTTCGAGTCCCATTCTAAATGCAGTATACCTTCCTAATTTAAAATCCAGATGAAGAGAATGTGAATTTTTCAATTGGAAAAGCCCCCGCAAAAAGCATGGGCCAGCCTTCAAGCGCCAAACACCAGGATTCGTTACCCCTCATTCATGCTTTTCGATAAAACTTTCAACATCATTCAGTTCATCAAAATGCTGTTCAAGCTTTTCTCTTGGCCAGTCCCACCAGGCAATCGAAAGCAGGCGTTCGGCGGTTTCGCTGGAAAATCTTCTTTTTATCGTCTTGGCTGGCACACCGGCGACGATGGTGTAGGGCTCGACATCCTTTGTGACGACCGCGCCCGAAGCGATGACCGCTCCTGTCCCAATCCGTACATCTTTCATGATAATCGCACCATGGCCAATCCACACATCATGGCTGATTTTCACCTTATGTGTCCGTCTCCAGTCAAAAAAGGCGTCATCATCGCTCTCCGCAAAATTATACATGATCTTCCGGTAGGTCATATGATGCTGCGTGACCCGGTCCATCGGATGCTGGACCGGATTGATGCAAACATGGGAGGCAATGCTGCAAAACTTCCCGATTTCCGTATAATTGACAGTCACATCGTCCATTGTGTAGGTGTAATCCCCGAATGAGCTTTCGATGATTTTATTATGGGAACCAATTGAGGTCCATTCCCCTGCATGGCTGCTAAGGACCAGGCTGGTTGGGTCGATGCTTGGGGCTTTCGATAATTTCCGTTCAGCTTTCGGCTGGTAGATTAGCGTCATTCAGGCCTTCAGCTCCCTTGCAGCCTTTTCTCTTCTTGCTTTAATTTCTTCGATGATGCCCACTCCCGGACTTTTGCTTCCGATTAGGACAGGCTCCTCCCCATAGCCACCGTGAAAATCGGAACCTCCTGTCATGATCAGGTTGTATTCATCAGCAAGCTCTTTGGCTGCCTGTTCATGCATGCTGTCATGCAGGGGATGCCAAACCTCAATGCCCTGCAAGCCTGCCTCAACAAGCTCAGGCACCATTTCAAAATTGCCATACTGCCCCGGATGGGCAAGGACCGGAACTCCGCCGGCGCGGCGTATCGCCTCGACAGCCGTTTTGGCGTCCATGTATTTCATAGAGATATAAGCGATTCCAGGTGGTTCTCCATTATGGCCCCGGTTGAAGAGTTTTTTATAGAGGGGACCATAAATCGTATCTGTATATCCCGCCTCAATCAGAGCATGCATAATATGCTGTTTGTACACCCCGGTACCGCCATGCGCAAGCTCCAGGCAGTGCTCCCATGTAATCTCGTAGCCCCCGGCAACAAGACGGCGGACCATCTCCTCCGAGATTTTGTGCCTTAGTTCGACAAGCGGCTGACAAACTGCCTCGATCGCCCTATGCCCCGGCTCAACATAATAGCCAAGAATATGGACCCGGCGCCCCCGCTCGAAATCAAAACCTGATATCTCAATCCCCGGGATGACCTCAATCCCAAACTTTTTCCCTGCTTCTACGGCTTCTTCTAGTCCCATCGTGGTATCGTGATTCGTGACCGCCAAATGCGTCACCCCCTGCTCAAGCGCCAGCGACAAGACCTCATCCACGCTCAATGGACAATCAGAAATATTGGTATGACAATGCAGCTCCACCTTCATCCACGTTCCCTCCTTCACCTTTCTTTAAAGATAACTTGATGCCAAGCAAAAAAGGTTAAGCCCACGTAAAAATCATGTAAAGATGCAAGGGGACGGTTCATAATCACCGAAAAATCTCCCCACTAATTTACAAACAAAAAATTTTATCGAAGGGAACATAAGGACATTTTTGCGGTGGATAACCAATGATGTATTCACAATACTTTCCTTTTTAGCGTCAATAAGGGCGATTAGCGTAAATTCTCAACATTCCTTCCTCTTTTTTGCGTCAATAGGTGCGATTGGCGCAAATTCTCGACGTTCCCTCCGTTTTTTTGCGTCAATAGACACGATTGGCGCAAATTTCTCGCGTTCCCTCCTCTTTTTTGCGTCAATAGACTCGATTGGCGCAATTTTCTCGACCTTCCCTCCGTTTTTTTGCGTCAATAAGATGGGTTTACATAGTTCAAAAATCCAATTACAAAAAGGACAGGCGGACCTGTCCTCTTCTTACTGGATTCTCAATACTTTCTTTGTAGTCTGGCTTGATAATGCCTTTTTCCGTATCGACGGTGGGTTCTTCTGCCTCAAACCACCTCAACAAAACGAAGCAGGAGAACCGTCCCCGTGCTCTAAACCAGGTAGTGACAGTCCCGCCAAGCGGTAGTAAAATAGGAGGCAATGTTGCAACGAGAAGGAGCTAATTTAAATGTCTTATAAAATGATTGTTTTGGATTTGGATGATACGCTGCTTCGTGATGACCATTCGATTTCGGAGCGCACGAAAGAGGCCTTGATGAAGGCGCAGGAACAAGGAGTAAAGGTCGTTCTAGCCTCTGGCCGCCCTACCCCTGGGATGCTGCACATTGCCGACGAGCTATCCCTGGAGCAATACGGAAGCTTCATCCTTTCTTTTAACGGAGGAAAAATCATCAATTATTCTACTAAAGAGGAAATGTTCAGCAGTACATTGTCTTTGCCACAGGTTAAAAAGCTTTATGAGCTGAGCCAGCGCGAAGGTGTGGACCTCCATACGTACGTGGGTCACGAAATTATTGCCGAAACCGATAATCCCTACACTAGAATCGAATCACAGCTCACAGGGCTGCCGGTCAAACTGGTGGATGATTTTGTTGAGGGTGTCGAGGAGGAAGTCGTGAAAGTGCTGATGGTCGGGGACCCTGATAAAATGAAGACTGTCGAGGCAAAGCTCCAGGTGGAACTGGCGGAAGAGTTCAGTGTCATGCGTTCCAAGCCTTTCTTTCTGGAGTTCACCGAAAAAGGCGTAACAAAAGGGACAAGCCTGAACCAGCTGATCCAGGATTGCGGGATCAAACGCGAAGAAGTGATTGCCATGGGCGACAGCTACAACGATCAGGCCATGATTGAATTCGCCGGCCTTGGCGTTGCGATGGGAAATGCACCTGATGATATTAAGGAAATCGCCGATCATGTCACAGACACCAATATGAATGATGGCGTAGCCAAGGTTGTCGAAGAGTTTGTGCTGAAGCATTTGGTAGAAGCTTAATCCATACGGACAGGAAGGGTAGCATAAGCATCCGCAGGGTGCCGGTGCTATCCTTTTTTATGCTGGGAAACAGTTCCTTTCCCATGCGGAAGTTTGGGTGTTTTCAAATATAGCCCAAAAGACAAAAATTGGGATTTTATCCATGCCAAAGACAGTGACCTCACATAGACTATTCTAAATAGCATGGAGGTGATAGATATGAGCGGAGGAGGCTATGGTGGCGGTTTCGCCCTATTAGTTGTATTGTTTATTCTTCTTATCATCATTGGAGCGTCTTGGTGGGGTTACTAAGCCGCTAAAAAATTCGAGGCAGGGGGACGGTTCTGCTGCCTCAATAATCCAGAAACGCAAAAAAGCCAAGCACTCCTTGTTCAGGGGTGCTTGGCTTGTTCTCATGTTCCCGAGACTCATTTAGTATTTGTAAGACTGTCCGCCATCAATTGGAATCACAGTGGCGTTGATGAAGTTGGCTTGGTCGGAAAGAAGGAAAGCGGCCAGGTAGCCTACTTCTTCTGGTTTTCCGAAGCGCTTCATTGGGTTTGGTTCAACAAATTGTTTGCCGACTTCTTCCCAGTTGTCCGGGTCCATTTGTTTTAGGGAACCTTCCACCATCGGGGTCATGATTGCACCAGGTGCGATGGCTTTGATACTGACTCCGTACTGACCGTATTCAATTCCAGAGTTTCTCGTTAAGCCGACCACACCGTGCTTGCTTGCCGCATAGCCGGATTGGTTTCCTACACCGCGGATGCCGCCTACGGAAGCCGTGTTGACAATGGAACCCGAACCTTGTTCCTTCATGACTTTCAATACATATTTCATCCCATAGAAAACACCGTTCAAGTTGATGTCGACAACCTTCTGGAACTCCTCGATGCCATAATCTTCTGTTGGATTTTGCTTTCCTTCGATTCCTGCATTGTTGAAGAATCCATCGATTCTGCCAAACTTTTCGACGGTTTCATTCACATAGCTCTCCACCGCTTTTTCATCGGCCACATTCGCTGTGATCAGGATGACTTCCGCATTCGGCGCCGCTTCTGCTATTTTGCTTTTCGTTTCTTCCAGCGCCCCGGAATTCAAATCCACCAGCGAAAGCTTGGCTCCTTCCTTCGCCACCTGCAAAGCAGTGGCCTGTCCCAAACCGGACGCTGCACCAGTAATCAATACAACTTTTCCATCAAAACGATTGCTCACGATCCATTCCTCCTTTTTTAATACCATAGGGAATTCTCAATAAACATACCCTAAATGCTTTTAATTCATGTATCTCTATTTAAATATAAATAAAAAGAATGATCCGCTAATGGCTGGCTAACTTCCGTTTCTTTTTATTGAGCCGTATATCCGCCATCCACGATTAAACTGTTCCCTGTCATGAAGGAAGAGTCATCAGAAGCCAAAAATAGAACAGCTTTTGCCATTTCTTCTGCTTTTCCAAGGCGTTTCATTGGTGTCGCAGCGGACAACGCCTGCTTGCTTTCTTCAGGGATGATCGGCGTATCAATAAAGCCTGGGCATAAAGCATTGATGCGAATGTTTTGTTCTGCATATTCAAGAGCAAGAGAACGAGTCAGATTGACGACACCGCCTTTTGCTGCATTGTAGGCCGCTGAACCAGGCGATCCAACCCAGCCGTACATGGAGGCTGTATTCACAATTGTACCGCCGCCCGCTTTTAACATTTCGCGGATGGCTTCGCGTGCAACTAAGAACACCCCATCCAGATCCACATTTACAGTATGGCGCCATTCAGCGTACTCTAATTCATGTGATGGCTGAACACGTCCGATTCCAGCATTGTTGAACACAATGTCCACTTTTCCGAAGGCTTCAATCGCTTGCCTGAAGGAAGCCGCGACGTCTTCTTCACTCGTAATATTGGCTTTAACAAACAGAGCCTCTGCATTAAGCGCTTTCAACTCTGCTTCAAAGGCTTTCCCCTTTTCTTCATTCAGGTCAACCAACACAACCTTTGCTCCTTCTGAAACAAATAAGCGTGCCGTTTCCGCTCCAATTCCGGATGCTCCACCGGTAATCAGAGCCACCTTATCTTGTAATTTCATGGTCCATTCCCTCCGTCTCAACAGTGATAGGCTTAAAGCACATTCCAGTAAGAAATACTAGACAATATGAGTAATTGTGCTTTTTTTTTCACAATTTAATTTTACCCCTTTATTCACTTTTAACAATCATTAAGATATCATTAAGTGTCTATTTGATAGACACTTTAGAAAAGACTGTCTACTACCTGGGAGGTTTTTTCATGAAAAATGAACAAAAGACAAAATCCCCACAACAAAATCGGACCGAAGCACATTTGAAGTTCGCCCTCATCGAACTTATCAAAGAAAAAGGTTACCATTCCGTCACCGTAAAAGACATTGTCGGTCAGGCTGCCTATAATCGCAGCACCTTCTATATCCATTACCAGGATAAAATTCAATTGGCAGAGGATTTGCTCACATCGATGCTCAAAGGTTTGGAGGATGCAGCTGGGGAGCCGTATATGCCAGGGCAGAAAGTGTACACAACAATGCTTAATAAACCATCATTTAATCTTATTTCCTACATATACAGGCATCGGCATTTTTTTGAGCTCATCAACTATGATGACACATTGCCGGGAATTCACACCCAATTCCCCCAGACGATTTTAAAAATCTATCAGGAAAAATTCATCTTCGAAACCATCAATCATATCCCCGTCAATATGGATTATTTCAAACGCTATACCGCCTATGGCTTCTACGGCCTTATCCAGAATTGGATCAGCAGCGGCTTTAAAGAAACACAAGAAGAATTCATTGACCAGATCATCGATTTATCCAAGACCCATATCTATTCCGTGCAATATGTGGGTGATGGGGAAACAGGTTCATTGTCCCGGTAAGGATTAGGGACAATGAACCTGTCGCAAACGGGCACCAGACCCCGTCCGCATTCCACAGCATGCGATCAATAATAAAAGGGACGTTCCTTCTGCAAAAAGCAAAAGAAACGCTCCCTATTGGACTACTACTCTCTAACCATCTTCAGCTTGGACATTTGCGTCAGGTCTGCTATTCCCGATAATGCCAGGGAGACTTCCGTTTCCTGGATGAACCGCTCGATGACTTTTTCGACTCCCGGCTGCCCGGCCGCAGCCAAACCGTATAGGAACGGCCTTCCAATCAAGACGCCAGTCGCTCCAAGCCCTAGGGCTTTCACCGCATCAATCCCGCGCCGCACCCCGCTGTCCAGCAAGATGGGAATGTTCCCTTTCACTTTCTCGGCAATGGCTGGCAGCGTATCGATGGAAGCAATGACCCCATCAAGCTGGCGGCCGCCATGATTGGAGACGATAATCCCGTCGACTCCGCATTCCAAAGCCATTTCCGCGTCTTCCGGATGCAGGATGCCTTTTAGCAAAACAGGCAGGCGCGTCCGCTTCTTCACCTCCGCAACCTCTTTCCAGGTGAGCGTTGGATGCTGGACGTTTTCCAGGATTCCGGCAATGATCGTGTCCTGGTCATGGTTTGGCAAGGAATCCATAAACACGGGATCATGAATATAGTTCCCGGTTCCATATCCTTGCGAAAGCGGTGAAAACTGATTGCGCATATCGGTTTCACGCCAGCCGACCATCACCGTATCAACGGTAATCACAATCGCTTCATAGCCCGCTTTTTCGGCTCTTTCGACCATGCTGTAGGACAGGGCAGGATTACAGCCTGAAAAATACAGCTGGAACCACTTTGGCCCCCCAGGAGCTGCCGCCGCAATCTCTTCAAGGGAATAGGTCGAAACGGTGCTGACGATCAAGGGAACCTCCATCGACTGAGCGGCCTTGGCCGTGGCTTTCTCACCATCCTCGTGGGCAAGCCCCTGCATGCCGACAGGCGCAAGGAAAAATGGGCTGCGATAGCGGCGGCCAAAAATGGAAATACTCATATCCACACTGGAAACATCGTTCAGCATCCTCGGGACGATCGCCCACTTGGAGAAAGCCTCGACATTCCGCTTCGCTGTTTCTTCATTCCCTGCACCGCTGCTGGCATAGCCATAACCGCCCGGCAGCATGTTTTCAACCGCTTTTTGCTCCCATTCCTCAAAAGAGAGCGGAAAATCCGTTTCTTTGCTAATGTTCTTCAATAAAATATCCCGGTTTGCAACTGTCATCTAAAACGGCCTTCTTTCTTCTTATTTTGATTTCTATCATTATAGCAAAAGGAAGCACGGATACGTCCCCATGCTTCCCCAAAACAGACGGAACTTAGTGCCTGTCCCCTAAAAAATGAGGCAGGAGAACCGCCCCCATGCTCTAAAACACTAGCAAATGCGCAATGACTACGATGATTGGCAATGTGATGATTGTTCTTTGGATGAAGATAATGAATAATTCCAGGATGCTTAATGGTATGTTGGAACGGAGGATCAGGATTCCGATCTCCGACATATAGACCAATTGCGTCAGTGAAAGTCCGGCCACGATAAACCGGGTCAGTTCGCTTTCGATTCCGCTTCCGATGACGGCCGGCAGGAACATGTCGGCAAACCCGACAAGCATCGTTTTCGCTGCGGCATCTGCTTCAGGGACTTGCATCCATTCAAGCAATGGAACAAACGGATACGAGATGAACTGGAAGACAGGCGTATATTCCGCGACAATCAAGGCGGCTGTTCCCAGGCTCATCACGAGCGGAATCAATCCGAGCCAGATATCGAGGACAGTTTCGACCCCATTGGAAACCAATTTGCCTGGACTTGGCGCATGCTTGGCCTTATTCAGCGCCTGCTGCCAGCCCCACTTCAGCTTCGAAACCCCCGCCGGAATGGTTTCATCAATCTGCTGGCCGACCGGCTCATAATAGGTGTCCGGCTTCCTTGAGAGCGGCGGGATCCTTGGCATGATGATCGCGGCCACCACACAGGCAAAGGCAACAGTCAGGTAGAAAGGAATGAACAGATGCCCCAGGCCGACGACATTGGCGACCACCAGGCTAAAGGCAATTGATGCGATGGAGAAGGTGGTGGCGATTACTGCCGCTTCTCTTTTCGTATAGTAGCCTTGATCGTATTGCTTGGATGTAACCAGCACTCCAACGGTTCCCGCTCCCATCCAGGAAGCGAGCGTGTCAATCGAAGAACGGCCAGGAAGCGTAAACAGCGGCCTCATCACCTTCTGGACAAGCGCCCCGATAAATTCCATCAGACCAAACTCGACTAGGAGCGGAAGCAAAATCCCGGCGAATAAAAACCAGGTCAGAAGCACCGGAGCCAGGTCATAAAGAACGACGCCTCCCGTATTCCGGGACGAAATCACCTCCGGCCCCACTTCGAAAATCGTCAGAATTCCAACCAGGAACCCGAACACTCTTGCAACGATGCCGAACTTCCCGATATCAAATAATCCTTTTAAAAACTGGTTGTTCATAACAAAACCCGGCTTCAGCAATTTCGTGAGGATCGACATCCCCGCCGATAACCCCAAAAGAAAAACAATGAACGCTGGCAGATAGTCGCCAAAAGCATTCTTCAGGATGGAAGCCAGAATTCCTACACCAATGGTGATTTCCCCGTTGAATTTCACTGGGACCAAAAACAGCAGCACCCCGATCAATGATGGAATGAGAAACTTTAAATATTCGGCCGCAACCTTTTGCTGCGGCTCAATTCTTGCTTGTGCCTTCACCCTTATCCCCCCTTTTATAAAATCCTTTGTTATTCAACGGAGACCTTTTGGCGGATTCCGAGCTCCGCCTCATACTCCGCAATCGCTTCATCAAGCAATGAAATGCCCAAATCCAGATGCTCCTTATCGACCGTCAGCGGCGGCATCATGCGGATGACCTCGCCTTTATTGCCGCTCAGGTAAAAAATGACGCCTTTATGCAGGCATTTTTCCAAGATGTTCATCAAGCCTTCCCCGTTCGGCTCCCCGGAATCCGGCTGGACGATTTCGATTCCCAGCATCAAGCCGATGCCGCGGACATTTCCGATCACAGGATGCTTTTCCTTAATGGCGGAAAGCTGGCTTAAAGCATATTCCCCCATGCTTCTGGCGTTTTCAACCAAACCCTCTTCCTTCATCACATCAATCGTGGCACAAGCTGCCGCACAGGCAATCGGGTTCCCGCCAAAGGTGGTGCTATGGCTGCCAACCGCCCACTGCTCCATCAGCTCTTTCGAAGCGACCGTCGCACTTAGCGGCAGTCCACTAGCAATCCCCTTGGCAATCGCCATAATATCAGGGGTCACTCCAAAGGAATTCGCGGCAAACCAGTCTCCCGTACGGCCAAATCCGGTCTGAACCTCGTCAAAAATCAGCAAAATGCCGTGCTGGTCACAGATTGCGCGGATTTTCTCCAGCCAGGCCCTAGGCGGAACCACATAGCCGCCTTCGCCAAGCACTGGTTCGAGAATCACCGCCGCAATTTCATCGGGAGCGGCCTGATGATTGAACAAACGTTCAAAATCCTTCTCAATATGCTGCGACCAATACACCTCCGGGTCGGCCCCTTCCGGTGTTTCGCTCACCTGCGCATATGGCAGCTGGTACGTCATCCCTGCGCCTACAGGCAAACTTCGTCTATATTTGCTTTTGGATGTGGTAAGGCTGAGCGCGCCCATCGTTCTTCCGTGAAAGCCTCCGAGGAAGGAAACCACATAAGGCCTTTTCGTCACATGCCTCGCGAGTTTCACCGCCCCTTCAATCGCTTCCGCTCCGCTGTTTCCAAAGAAAAAGCAGTCCAGCGGTGCAGGCAAAACCGTCCTCAACTTTCTGGCCAATGTCAGGATCGACTCGTAATTGATGATCCCAATCGGTCCGTGCACCAGATGGTCCACCTGGTCCTTGATGGCTGCCACCACCTTCGGATGACGGTGCCCCGTGTTTTCGGTCGCAATCCCCGATGTGAAATCAAGATATTTTTTACCGTCCACGCCTATATAAAAGAGCCCTTCCGATTTTACGACCGGCAGATTCGGGAAATCTTTCGCCATCGTCGGTGCCAGCAGGCCTTCATCGTTAATGCTGTTCCAATCTATCATAACTACCTCTCCTACTTTTGCGAATATTTATTAATTTCCCACGTTATACAGGAACGGTCAACTTCTAACCATAGGGAATTTTAATAGTTAAAAAGTTCCACAAGTGGCACAGCAGGATGGGTTTCTGCCAGGAAGAACTTCTCCTTCTTATAAAAAAGGGCTTTCTTTGTCAAAGCATCCTATAATTACCGCCCTCTTTCACATTTTAGTATTGAAAAAAATTATGAATGGATATGGATTATTGTGTATAATTATAAAAAATTACTCCAGCTCGGCGATTATACTGGCAAGGGCTGCATGAGTCATCATAACCGGAAAGAAAAGAGGGATCTCATGGAACTGCGGAATTTAAAAACCTTTCAGGTGGTGGCAGAGGAACTGAATCTCACAAAAGCGGCCAAAAAATTGGGATACACTCAGCCCACTCTCACCCTGCAAATACAGTCTCTTGAAAAAGAGCTGAATCATACCCTGTTGACGCGGATTGGCAAAAAGACACAATTGACGGCAGCCGGCAAAAAGCTGAAAGACCATGTGGACAAGCTTTTCTCACAGATCGAAGAAATGGAAAAGGATATGGAAGAGCTGCACGGACCGGCCGGCATCCTGACGATTGCCGCATCGGAATTTTACATCAGGCACCATCTTACCTCCCTGATTTCGGCTTATATGGGCATGTACCCCGCTGTTCGGGTAAGCCTTCTGCCGCTGAACAGCGTACACGCCATCCAAAGTGTAAAGGACCATGTTGCCGACATCGCCATCATTGCGAGCCATTTTAAAGAAGCCGATATGATGCAAACCTTTTTAGAAGAAGAGCAAACCTTCCTGGTCGCATCCTCCAGGCTTTGCAAAGAGCGCAGCATCGAGGAGATTTACAGCCAGTATCCCTTTCTCTCCTATGACCGGGATTGCAGCTTCAGCACCATCATTGACCGCTATTTCAAGAAAAGCGAGCAGCAGCCCCAATCGATGATTGTTGTCGGCGGCAGTGACGAAACCATCAAACGCGCCGTCCTAAACGGCAACGGCTACGCCATACTGGGCGAAAATGTCATCAAAAACGAACTGGAAGAAGGCTCCATCACCATCCTCCAGCCCGTATCCGATCCAGTCATCACCTCCGCCATCCACCTGAAAGTACGCTCAGAAGAACCCAACATCCACACCTTCCGCCAATTTATCCAGGAAGCTTGGTGAGGCACGGGGACGGTTCTGCTGCCTCAGTGAGGCAGCAGAACCGTCCCCCTGCTTCAAAAAAAGGGGTTGACTTATTGCTGGGGAAGGGATATTATCAGAACATTAAATTAAATAGTTAGTTATTCTCTTATCGAGAGTGGCAGAGGGACTGGCCCGATGAAGCCCGGCAACCATTCATTTTTATGAACAGGTGCTAAATCCTGCAAAATACGGAGGTATTTTGAAAGATAGGAGAGGTATTTATACTTTGTTTAAGTGTGCAGACCTCTCTTGATGAGAGGTTTTTTTATTTCCTAAAAACACAGAAAAGGAGGAAAGTTATGTCGATTGCGATTGTAAAAGGGGCCCCGGGCCATTACAGGATTGGCGAAGGAGCGCTGAAAGAGCTGGCACCGCAATTATTGGAGCTCAATATTAAGAAAATACACATCGTTTGCGGAAGAAAAGCATGGGAGGCCGTGCAGCCATACTGGCCGGAGGAAATCACCAGGTGTGCCGGCAATTCTTTCACATTTGTGGAAGGCCATTGCACACTGGCGGCCGTTGAGGAAATCGCAGAAGCCTTGTCAGCGTCTTCCGCCGACGCGGTCATTGGCATTGGCGGCGGAACCGCTTTGGATTTGGCGAAAGCTGCCGCAGCAAAGGCCGGGGTTAAATCCGTCCTCGTCCCCACCATTGCCTCTACCTGTTCAGCCTGGACCCCGCTCAGCGTGTTTTACGATGACAATGGCGCGTTTACGCATTATACCGAGTTTCCTGTTGCCAATACCCTTGTCCTCATCGAGCCGGCGATCATCGCGGCAGCACCGATAAGGTACCTGCTCGCCGGCATTGGAGATACGCTCGCTAAATATTATGAGGCGGAAGCGTTGATTTCGGCCTTTTACAAAGATGAGGAGCTCCCGGTTTGGCTGAAGGTATCCAGGTTCTCGGCATCCATATGCAGGGACGTCCTGCTGAAGGATACTACAGAAGCAATCCAGTCCGTTGAACGACAAAATGTCACGAAGGAACTCGTTTCCGTCATCGAAGCGATCATCCTGACCGGCGGAATGGTAGGCGGCTTTGGCGGCAAAGCAGGAAGAATTGCCGGCGCCCACTCCGTTCACAATGGGCTGACACTCGCAAAGGAAGCCAAAAGCTTCCTGCACGGGGAACTGGTTGCCTACGGAATCCTCGTCCAGCTGGCTCTGGAAGAAAAGGATGATGAACTGAACAAGCTGCTGCATTTTTACAGGGAGTGGGGATTCCCGGCCAGCTTGAAAGACTTGGGAATCCACCACGAGAACCATGAACTTTTAGGAAAAATCGCGCAAAGGGCCACCCTGCCCCAGGAATCCATCCACTTCATGGATTCAGCCATATCAGAGGAAAAGCTACTATCCGCTATTCATAAGCTTGAGAACACCCATTATGCAATAGCAGATAAAGGTAAATAAAAAATAATACATCAGGAAAGAGGAACTCACATGAAAAAATCATTATTGGCTATTTCAACTGCACTCATTATCTCCATTCTATCGGCTTGCGGAAGCAGCGACAGCTCTGCGTCACAAGAGGCGGAAGGCTTGCTGAGCGACGACAAATTGGTCATCGGGGTAACAGCAGGGCCACATGAAGAAATTACCGGAAAAGTAAAGGAACTTGCTGCAGAGGAAGGCTTGGAAATCGAGCTTAAAGTATTCACGGACTATGTAATGCCAAACGTTGCGTTATCGGAAAAAGAGCTGGATATGAACAGCTTCCAGACAGAGCCTTTCTTTGATGCCATGAACGAAGACCGCAACCTGGACCTGATCAAAGTAGGCGAAACTGTTACGTTCCCAATGGGAATTTACTCGCTGACAGCAAAGGATATCAAGGACCTGAAAGACGGAGCCAAAATCGGATTGCCAAGTGACCCGACAAACAGCGGTCGCGCCCTTCTTTTATTTGAAAAAGCAGGCTTGCTTAAGCTAAAAGAAGATGCCGGCATTGATGCAACCGTTAGGGATATCGAAGAAAACAACGGCAACTACGAATTCATCGAGCTTGATTCCGCACAGATCGCCCGTCAGCTGGAAGAGCTTGACGCTGCGGCCATCAACACCAACTTTGCCATGGAAGCAGGATTCACCCCTTCAAAGGATGCCATCTTCATGGAGACCAAGGATTCTCCTTATGTGAACCTTGTAGCAGTGCGCACGGAAAACAAAGACGATGAAGCGATCCAGAAATTCCTTGATATCTACCATTCTGAAGAAGTAAGCAAATTCATTGAAGAAACCTACGAAGGGTCCATCATCCCTTCCTGGTAAGGATTCAACACAGAGGTGGGGCGATGTTTCATATTTTGCTCCACCTCATGCTATTAGGTGGTTAAAAGGAAGGAGTGTACAGCCATGATTGAACTTAAGGGAATCTCGAAAAGTTTTACAGGTAAAAAAGGGTCGATCCACGCCTTGAAGAATGTATCCCTCTCGGTAAAAAAAGGCGAAATATACGGTGTGATCGGGTATAGCGGTGCAGGAAAAAGCACTTTGATCCGCTGCGTCAACCTGCTGGAAAAGCCTGATACAGGGGCCGTTGTAATGAATGGGGTCGACTTAACAAAATTATCGCCCGGAAAACTCAGGGAAGCCCGAAGCAAAATCGGGATGATCTTCCAGGGTTTCAACCTATTGAAAACCGCTACTGTCTATGAAAATATTGCCCTTCCGTTAAAGCTGACCGGTTTAAGCAAACAGGAAACAGCAGAAAGGGTAACGAAATACCTGAAGATTGTCGGACTTGAGGAAAAGCATCACGCCTACCCTTCCGAGCTTTCCGGCGGACAAAAGCAACGAGTGGCCATCGCGCGTGCGCTTGCACATGAGCCCGAGGTGCTCCTGAGTGACGAAGCGACAAGCGCCCTTGACCCTGATACAACAGAGGCCATTCTCGATCTGCTGCTGAAAATCAACCGGGAACTGGGCATTACGATTCTGCTTATCACCCATGAGATGAATGTGATCCAGCGGATTTGCGACCGTGTCGCGGTGATGGAAAACGGCGAGGTGATTGAAGAAGGAATCACAAAAGACATCTTCACGGCTCCAAAGCACACTACAACGAAAAAGTTTGTGAACACCCTGTTCTCGCATCAAATCCCGGATCAAATGCTTACGGAGCTGAATAAAACAGGCCATGTGGTCTCGCTTTCCTTCTTTGGAAAAGCTTCGGGAGAACCGGCCCTTGCCCTTGTCAGCAAAAAGTTCGATGTGTATCCAAACATCCTGTCAGGCAGCATTGCCCAATTGAAGGAAGAATCGTTCGGGCAGCTTGTCATTCATTTAAAAGGTGAATTTGCGGAAATTGAAAAAGCCCTGGCCTTTTTAAGACAGCAACAGGTACAGGTGGAAGGAGTGGTTCTGGATGAGAGCAAAAATAAACGAATTTCTTGAGTTATGGGGCACCGACCTTTGGGAATCGACCATCCAGACCTTCCAGATGGTAGGAATTTCATTGGCCTTTTCCATCCTGATCGGATTGCCTTTAGGCGTTTTGCTTGTCCTTACCCGCCCGGGGAAAGCCTTGGGCAATAAGTTCTTTTACCAGGTGTTGAATGCTTTCATTAATATCATTCGTTCCGTTCCATTCATCATCTTATTGTTCTTCATCCTTCCGTTCACAAAGATGATTGTGGGTACATCGATCGGTGTGAAAGGCGTTATTGTTCCACTGG
Source organism: Mesobacillus campisalis (assembly GCF_000986785.1). GTDB lineage: Bacteria > Bacillota > Bacilli > Bacillales > Cytobacillaceae > Mesobacillus_B > Mesobacillus_B campisalis. The sequence continues at coordinate 27,765 of NZ_LAYY01000027.1, forward strand.
TTGTCTACACAGCTCCTTATATTGCGAGACTGATGGAATCCGCCTTGCTGGAAGTCGACCGCGGGGTCCTCGAAGCTTATGAAGCAATGGGCATCAAGACAAGGCATATCATTTGGCATGTGTTGATCCGGGAGTCACGTTCATCGATCATCCTCGGGCTGACCATTGCGACCATCGGATTGATCGGCGCAAGCGCCATGGCCGGACTCGTCGGCGGCGGAGGGCTTGGCGACCTTGCCTACCGCTACGGCCATCTTCGTTATGAAGTGGATGTCATGTATATCACCGTCATCCTTCTGATTATCCTTGTGCAGGGATTGCAATCAGCCGGCAACCGCCTAGCCGCCCGCCTGAAGAAGGATTAGGAGGCACAGCAAAAGGGACAGTTCGTGAATGAACTGTCCCTTTTGCGTATGGCGTCTCCTGGTGATGCGGCAGCTGATTTTCGTGAAGCCAAGGGCATCCTTAGGCGGAGAAATTCCGTTTAATGCAGGTAGAAGAGGCTTAAGAAGCCGAAATAAGCGGATTTATTCCGACTAACTTCTAAAAATAGGGCTAAATCTTAGGATTAGATGAATATAAACGGAAAAGCTCCCCTTATATTTCGGGAAATGATGGTATTTCCCAATTTAAGCGGAATTTCTCCGTTTATTTTTCTATCCCGGTAAAACTAGCATTCCATTATTGCAGAAATCCCCTTCCTACAGCTCTTCCCCGCTGCTTTCGATGACTTTTTTGTACCAGTTGAATGAGTCTTTTTTGTAGCGTTTCATCGTGCCGTTTCCTTCATTGTCACGGTCTACATAGATCATTCCGTAGCGCTTTTTCATTTCGCCTGTTGTGAAGGACACGATATCGATAATGCCCCATGGCGTGTAGCCGATCAAGTCAACGCCATCTTCAATGACAGCTGTTTCCAGCGCCTTGATGTGGGACCTTAGGTACTCAATTCTTTCCGGATCGTGAATCGTGCCGTCCTCTTCCAGTGTATCGACCGCGCCATAGCCATTTTCAACAATGAATAAAGGAATCTGGTAGCGGTCATACAAACGATTCAATGTATAACGGAGTCCTGTCGGATCAATTCCCCAGCCCCAGTCGCTTGATTGGATGTAAGGGTTGGCGACGCTGTTTGGCACGGCTCCATTCACGATATCCTCCGTATATTTTTCCTGTGCCCCGCTCCTGACTGTATTGGACATATAATAGCTGAAACCAAGATAGTCGACGGTTCCATTCTGCAGGATTTCTTCGTCGCCAGCTTCGAACTTGATGTTGTATCCTTCTTTCTCAAATTCTTTAAGAGCGTAACTTGGGTAATACCCGCGCACCTGGATATCCGGGAAGAAGTAGCGTTCCCTCATTAGCACTTCCGCCAGCATGACGTCTTCCGGATTCGATGAGTAAGGATAAATCGGGATGTGGGCAACCATTGCGCCGATCTGGAACTCCGGATTGATTTCCTTTCCTTTTGCGACCGCCAGTGCACTGGCCACTAATTCATGATGGGCGGTTTGGAACATCACTTCCCTGGCGTTTTCGTTTTCCCCCACCTTGACACCTGAATTTGTCCATAAAAAAATCGGATTGCTGACATCCATCTGGTTGTTGATTTCATTGAAGGTCATCCAGTATTTCACTTTGTCTTTATAGCGGTTGAAACAAACCTCGGCAAACTTCACAAAAAAGTCAACAAGCTTTCTGTTTCTGAATCCGCCGTATTCCTTTGCCAGATGAAGCGGAATTTCAAAGTGGGACAGCGTGATGACCGGCTGTATTCCATGCTTCAGCAATTCATCGAACACATCATCATAAAATTGCAATCCTGCTTCATTCGGTTCCGCCTCGTCCCCTTTCGGGAAAATCCTGCTCCAGGCAATCGATGTTCTTAAGCATTTTAGTCCCATCTCTGCAAACAGGGCGATATCTTCTTTATAGCGATGATAGAAATCAATTGCTTCATGGTTTGGATAAAATCTATCTTCTTCAATCGTTTCCGTAATCTGCCGCGGCAGACCATGGGCGCCAGCTGTCATCACATCGACGACACTCGGGCCTTTCCCGCCAGCATTCCAGCCGCCTTCAAACTGATGGGCTGCCAATGCGCCGCCCCATAAAAATTCCTTCGGTAATTTTCCCATGATGAACTCCTCCTTGAAGCAGTGTTGTCCCCTTTGCTCCTTCGTTTTGTACATATTAATTATAATTGTGCATGTATAATTTATCAAATGCTAACTAATATTTTTATCAATCTATAATTTTAATGTTTATGGTTTGGCATCCTGAACATGCTATAATCTAGTATGGAATAAAACGCAAAGAGGAATGTATATGTTAAAGTATCAGCAAGTTGCCGATGAAATCGAAAAATATATTGAAGACCATGGCCTACAGCAAGGAGATAAGCTGCCGGTGCTGGAATCATTAATGGCCCGATTCGAGGTAAGCAAAAGCACCATTACGAAATCCTTGGACTTATTGGAAAGAAAGGGCGCCATTTTCCAGGTAAGGGGAAGCGGCATATTTGTCCGGAGGCATAAACGAAAAGGCTACATCAGCCTCCTTTCAAACAAGGGATTCAAAAGGGACTTGGAGGAGTATCAACTATCTTCCGAAATCATTCAATTAGAGGCAAGAAAACCAACAGAAGAGGCTGCCCTCAATTTAAATATGGAGTTTGACGAGGATGTTTATTATGTGAAACGAGTCCGATATATAAACGGCCAGCCTTTATGCCTGGAAGAATCCTTTTATAACAAATCGATTGTTCCCTACTTGAATGCGGAGATTGTCCAGGATTCGATTTTTGACTACATTAAGGATGCGCTGGGCTTAAAGGTCGGCTTTTCCGACTTGTACCTGCATATCGGCAAACTGACAGAGGAAGAGGCCCGCTATTTGCAGCTTGAAAAAGGGGATCCGAAGCTTTACGTGGAAACCATCTTCCACCTCACAAACGGAAAGCCATTCGACTTCTCCAAAGTCTCCTACAACTACGAACAATCGCAATTCTTCCTCCAGGGATAGAGCCGTCCCCTTGTTTTAATGCCCTCTCCCGGGAGGAAATCCACAGCAAAAGGGGCAGTTTGTGAATGAACTGTCCCTTTTGCATATGGCGTCTCCTAAGAAATCTCCTTCATTGCCGATTTTCCGAAGAGCCAAGGAATTTATAGACGGAGAAATTCCGGTTAATGCATTTAGAAGAGGCTTAAGAAGCACAAATAAGCGGATTTTTTCCGATTACCTTCTTAAAATAGGGCTAAATCTTAGGATTAAATGAATATAAACGGAAAACCTCCCGTTATATTCCGGGAAATGTTGGTATTTCCCAATTTAAGCGGAATTTTTCCGTTTATTTTTCGCTAGAGCATGGGGACGGTTCTTCTGCTTCATCAGGCAGAAGAACCGTCCCCGTGTTTTACACCTTACTTCACCATTGAATAAACGCACGTATCCCTTGGTTCTTTCCCATCCGCTGACAGGCCCTCATTTTTGAGGATGCCTTCCAGGGTGAACCCTAATGCTTCAGGAATTCTCCGGCTTTTGACGTTTTTGGAGTCACATCTGATTTCCACCCTGCGCGCCTTTAGCTCAGTGAAGGCAAAGTCGGAAATTCCCTGAACGGCCTCTGTTATGTAGCCCTTTCCGCTATGCCGGGTATCAATCCAGTAGCCGATTTCAAATTTGGGAATGGACCAATCGATTCGGTGCAGGCCGGACGAAGCAATAAACTCACCTGTTTCCTTATGAAAAATCAGCAGCCTCAAATCCTCGCGTTTTATAAAACTGGCATGCGATTCTCTAATATTACTTTCAGTCTCTTCCTCCGACTGCCCATTTTGCGCAAAAGGCATCCAGGGCTTCAGCTCCTCCAAGGAGTTCTGAATCGCCTCATAAACCGCTTTTCCGTCACCTGGCTTCGGCATTCGTATCACTAATCTTTCCGTATAAAATTCAGTTGGAAACTCCATCAATAAAGGATTCATAGATAAACTCACCGCACCTTGTCTTTATTTTCAATTCAAAATTCGAGGCAAGGGGACGGTTCTCCTGCGTCATTTTGGAAAAATGATGCAGGAGAACCGTCCCCTTGTTTTAAAAGTAGATTTTCGAGTATTGTTTGAGCAGCGGGGCCAGATAGTGGCGCTGGTCGCTGCTGAGGTTGAAGTGCACGCCATATTGGCGGTTTCCGCTGGTCAATTCTTCACTCCAGATGACAACTCCGGCTACCTGAATTTCCCCCTCTAATTCTTCTGGCTTAAAAGTGTAAAGCATTTCCTGCCCGACGGATAATTCCAGATTGGATACGAACCGCAATCCGCCAGGTCCCATGTTTTCGATTTCGATGGCGATTGGCTCTTGTTGTACGCTTTCTCCCGGATACCCGGTAAGGGTCATTTCGCACCGGAATGGGTAACGAATTTTAATGTCATATGTATGTGTTTCCGGATGAACCTTCTCTCTTTTCACCGGAGTCACGACTTCTTTTAAAAGAAGAGGTTTGAATTCTTCGGCTGAACATGGCTGGCCGAAAAGGAATCCTTGCACCTGCGGGCAATTTTGTCCTCTTAGGAACTGCAGTTCTTCCTCTGTTTCCACGCCTTCTGCAATGACGTTAATACCCAGATTCCGGCTCATTCCGATTAAACCGGAAGTAATCACCGCATTATCATGTTCCCGGGAGATATTTTCAATAAAGGAACGGTCAATTTTTATCCCATCAAGAGGAAAGGAATTTAAATAAGAAAGGGAAGAATGGCCGGTCCCAAAACGATCGGAATAAATTTTTATTCCAATCCTTTTTAATTCATTCAGGTTACTTGCCGCAATGGCCTCGTCTCTTATTAAGGAAGTTTCGGCAATTTCAAAGATCAGCAGTCTGCCCTGCAATTGGTATTCATTCAGCAGCAGCCTTACCTCACGGACGAAATCCTTTTGGGAAAACTGCTGGGCGCTAATGTTAATGCTGACCGGGATAAGCGGCATGCCCTCTTTCCGCCATAACATCAGCTGCTCACAGACCTTCCTTATAACCCTTTTGCCAATGTGGATGATCAGGCCGGTTTCTTCGGCTATTTTGATGAATTGGGAAGGCGGAATAATTCCAAGCTCATGATGTCTCCATCTAACCAGCGCCTCCGCACCGGCCAATCTGCCTGTTTCCGTCTCCACGATCGGCTGGTAATAAGTAATAAAATGCCCGCCTGCCAAAGCCTTCCATATATCCTGAACTCCAATTCCCTTCTCCTTAACAGTGAAATTATCATAAGAAATCACAACTTCTCTCTCCTAGTAATCAATGTTGTTATCAGCAAGGATGCCTTCGGTCTATAAATCTTTCCAATGACACCAATCAAGCCTGCGCTCGCCCTTACCTACTTTAACGGTATTAATTTCAACTTCCTTTACAGTTTTTACAATATTTTTATTTTGCGAGCTTACTATCCCTTATAAAAGGAGAATGCTCTCCATAGATTTACACTAAACTTTTTTGCACTTTTACCGATGTAAATAAGGAGTGAAATCTCCTTTCAGTAAGACGAGTTTACGAGGTGCAGAAATGAACGTCCTGTTGAAATATTTCTTAAGTATAATCATCATCCTTTTTGGTGTATTAATAGATATTGGAAAAGCTCCTGATAAAAATCAAGCCATTCCGGCTCCCTACCAGAAGCCTGCCATTGCCAAAGAAATCATGATGGATGTGCCATTGATCAACCAGATGGATGCCCCAAGACTGTATAATGGCTGTGAAGTCACAAGCCTGGCCATGCTGCTTCAATTTTGGGGAATCCAGGTTTCCAAAAACGAACTGGCTGAAAAAATCCCCCGGGTTCCCTTGAAGTACAGCGACGGCAAAAACGGCAATCCAAACACAGGATTTGTCGGCAATATGGAGGACGGTCCAGGATTGGGCGTTTACCATGGACCAGTATTTGAACTGGCACAACCCTACCTTCCCGCAAACCTAAAGGTGACGGATTTAACGAATCACCCTTTTGATACCATCATTGAGAAATTGAATGAAGGACTCCCAGTCTGGGTGATTACGACATCGAACTTTTCACCCGTGCCGACTATTCAATCATGGACAACGCCGCAAGGTTCTGTAGAAATTACCTACAACATGCATAGTGCCGTCATTACAGGCTATGATCACAAAAACATTTATCTCAACAATCCATATGGCATAAAAAATCAGCAAGTGAACAAAGCAAATTTTCTTAAGTCCTGGCAGCAAATGGGTTCCCAGGCAATTGTCGTGGAGCCTGTAAAGAAATGAACCCCGATCCATGATTCCATCCAAAAACAAGCCGCTTTTACTCTATTGGAAAATTGCGTATTGATTGACTTTGTATTCGGGAGTGGTAGCATGTTGAACATGGAACATTATCGTGAAACATTAGAACTGGAAAACACACTATGGATGGCCCATATAAAAAAGGAATTCCGCCTTCACTACCAGCCGAATATTGACCTGGTTACAGGGAAAATAATCGGCGCCGAGGCCTTGATTCGCTGGGAGCACCCCGAGAGAGGGCTTGTGCCTCCTGCAGAGTTCATCCCTATTACAGAACAAACCGGATTGATTTTGCCTATTGGAGAATGGGTCCTGCGGACGGCCTGCCTTCAAAACAAGGCATGGCAGGAGGCTGGACTGCCGCCAATGATCATGAGCGTAAATTTGTCCGCCCGCCAGCTTTTTCAGCCCCAGCTGATTGATAAAATCAAACAGATATTGAAAGAAACCAAACTCGCGCCTGAATATTTGGAGCTTGAAATTACCGAAGGCATTTTGATGGATGTCCAGTGTGTCCTCCCTATCATAAGAAAGCTAAAGCGGCTAGGGGTCTCAATCAGTCTCGACGATTTTGGGACAGGCTATAGTTCCCTTTATTATTTAAAGGAATTTCCGATTGATAAACTCAAAATTGACCAATCCTTTGTGCGGACGTGTATGAAGGACCATAAAGATGCGACCATTGTGAAAACGATCATTAAAATGGCGCACGAACTGGATATGAAAGTGGTGGCGGAAGGTGTGGAAGGAAAGGAACAATTGATTTTTCTTCAGCAAAACCTTTGCGATCTATGCCAGGGATATCTGGTCAGCAAGCCGTTGCCCCCGGATAAATTCGAGAAAATGTTTGTGAAGGTGGAACAATTATTCGAACAGGAAGGAATACCCGAGGAGCTCAACAGGCAGCAGCAGCTCGAAGCCGCGCTGGAAGCGGCAAGGCAGGAATGGCAGGCGACAATGAGGCAGCAGCAAGGGATGATTTTTAAATTCGTTAAGCTGAACGGGCAATTTATTCACACCCTGTGCGATGGTGAATTGCTATATAAAATCAACCTCTCCCCCGGACAGGTCATCGGACGGACATTGCATGACTTCCTCCCAGGACATTTGGCGGAGGCAAGCCTTCAAAATTATAAAATGGCCTGGAATGGCGAAGATCCTGTCCAGTGCGAATTGGAGGTAAACGGGGTCCGGTTTCTCACTTCCTTGCGTTCAATAAAAAAAGAAGGAAAAACAGTGGAAGCAATCGGCTCCTCGATTGAAATTACAGAGAGCATGCAGCAATAGTCCCCCATGAAGCAAAAACCCTTTTCCGGAAGAAAAGGGTTTTTTAGGCATACGGCGACAATCGCTTCATGATCTTTTGCACATAGTTTTGTGTCTCCTTAAAAGGAGGGATGCCGGCATATTTATCGACATTCCCCGGCCCGGCGTTATAGGCAGCCAAGGCCAATGGGACCTTATTGTAGCGATCGAGCATCTGTTTTAGATAACGGACGCCGCCATCAATATTCTGCTTAATATCAAAAGGATCGCTAACCCCCAAAGACCTGGCTGTGGCTGGCATAAGCTGCATCAGTCCCTGCGCCCCTGCCCGGGATTGGGCCAGCGGATTGAAGCTGCTTTCCGCATCAATGACGGAACGGATAAGCGGAACCGGCACACCGTGCTTGGCGGAGGCTTCCTGGATGGCGGTGTTAATCTCACTCATATCAGGCTGATGGCGATTGGCCGGCTTGAGATTGACCGATACAGGAGTCGGCGCAGGCACATCCTCTCGCGGTGCTGGAAGGATTGGTTCAGGAGTTGGACCTCCTGCCGACGTTTTGGCCTGTTCCAAAAGCCCCCGAAAAAGTTCAAAAAAGATCGGCTCATTTACGATGGTCGGGATTAGCTGCTCAATCAATTTAGGATTTTTTTGGACGGCATCCATCCAGAGGGATGTCCCCGTTCCGATAGGAGGCAAATTCAATGGTTACACCTGCTTTTAATTTTATGATTTATACCGTGAAAACACCTTGGTCCTGTAAGATTCGGCTGTGCTGTTTGATCTCTAGTATATATATCGGGATGATTGGCCGGTTTATTTAGCGATGTACGGGATATTTTTTTATTTTAAAAAACACCGTTGATGATGCCATCAACGGTGTTTTTGTGATTATTTCACGGTAACACTTGTTCTCGCAACCACAAGCTGTCCATTCACTGTGCCGCGGAGCTCGACTAAAACTTCTCCTTTGTTCCAGTCAAAATCCTCACGGTTGAATTTAAACATTCCCTTAGATGCCTGCTGTGCGGAACCTTTTCCTTTGTCCACAACAGCTGCTTCCCCATTCAGGGTCACACTTGAAAGGTCGAAGTTTGGTTCGAATCCTTCAGGCAAGGTGACTCTTGCGGTAAACACGCCTTTATTGATTTTAATCGTTCCAGGTGTGATTTCCAGATTACCCGGGATGTAGACAGCGACTTTCTTTTCCAAGGTTGTTTTCAAGCCTGCATGGTCGGTTACGGTTAACTGGATGCTGTATTCACCAGGCTGGTCGAAGGAAATGCCGTCCCCTTTTGAAACAGCCTCCCCATTAACACTTACGTTTTCAGCGGCAATGCCGGAAAGGGAGTCTGTCGCGTCATAGGCGATATCCAGCTTGGTTCCTGAAGCATATTCTTCTTCGAGATTCCAGGAAACTTCAGGTGCGGTTTTGTCGATTTTGACTTCGACGGTTTGTGCCTCTTCGACGTTGCCTGCATGATCCACACTGTAGAAGGAAACCTGGTGGATTCCCTCTTCGCTAAGTTCAAAACTCGTGCCCTCTGCATATTCTCCATTGTTGATGGAATAATACGTTTTCGCTGTGCCGCTTAGGTCATCGGTTGCGGTTAATTCAACTGTGAAGGCTTGATTTAACCACGCACCGGTTAAGTTTGATGCTGTTTCTGGTGCGGTTTGGTCGATTTTGACTTCGACGGTTTTAGTTTCTTCTACATTGCCTGCTTTGTCGATGCTGTAGAAGGAAACTTGGTGGATGCCTGCTTCTGTTAGCCCAAAGCTTGTTCCTTCAGCGAATTCTGCATCGTTTACGGAGTAATACGTCTTTTCTACTCCGCTTTGTTCATCGGTTGTGGTTAGTTCAACGGTAAAGGCTTGATTTAACCAGACTTCTGTTACGTTTGACAACGTTTCAGGTGCGGTTTTGTCGATTTTGACTTCGACCGTTTTGGGTTCTTCAACGTTTCCTGCACGGTTCACGCTGTAGAAGGATACTTTGTGCACGCCTGCTTCGCTTAACTCGAAGCTTGTGCCTTCTGCATACTCTCCATTGTTGATGGAGTAATACGTTTTCGCTGCGCCGCTTTGGTCATCCGTTGCGGTTAACTCCACGGTAAAGGCTTCACTTAACCACTCATCCGTTACATTTGAAGTGGTTTCCGGTGCCGTCTTGTCGATTTTTACTTCTACGGTTTTGGTTTCTTCAACATTGCCTGCTTTGTCGATGCTGTAGTAGGAAACCTTGTGGTTGCCTGCTTCACTCAACTCAAAGCTAGTGCCCTCTGTATACTCTCCATCGTTTACAGAGTAAAACGTCTTGGCTACGCCGCTTAGATCGTCGGTTGCGGTTAGTTCAACGGTGAAGGCTTGATTTAACCACTCATCGGTTACGTTTGATGCCGTTTCTGGTGCGTTTTTGTCGATTTTGACTTCGACCGTTTTGGCTTCTTCAACATTGCCTGCTATGTCGACGCTGTAGAAGGAAACCTCTTGAATACCCTCTTCGGCGATCGTAAATTCGGTACCTTCACTATATTCAGCACCATTTATGGAATAGAAGGTTTTGTCTACCCCGCTCTTATCATCGGTTGCTGTTAACTGGACAGTGAAGTCGTCTTTTAGCCATTCGTCGGTTACGTTGGATTGTGTAACTGGCGGTGTGGTGTCAAAGTCTTCTGCGGTCACTGTGATAGTAGTAGATTCTTTCCCTTCAACGCCTGATTCCGTAACAGGGAAAATTTCGTACTCATGATTTCCTGGCTCAAGATTCTCTAATGTTAAGGATGTGTCGTTCGTATTTCCAACCAGTACACGTTCACCATCAACAATTTCATACACATTATAGGAGTCCGCTCCCTGTACAGGTTCCCAAGAAAGCTTGATATCATCTCCTTCAATTGAAGCAACTGGAGCAGATGGTGCTTCCAGGTCGGGTTCTATAAAGGCAGTAACTTGTTTAGAATATGGGGAATCTCCGTATTTACTTAACGCTTGCACCACATATACATATTCACCCTCCGGCAGGTTTCTAAATTGTGTACGATTGTTAGGGGTATTGGCGATGAATTCATATTCTCCATCCACTACCCGATACACATTATAGGAATTTGCATATTCTACTTCATCCCACCATATCGCAATTGACTTATAATCTTGGTTAACGGCAGCTTGCAGATTTTGTGGTGCGTTGATTTCAGGAAAGACAATTTCTGCTTTAGCCTGGGAAGCAATTGCAGATTCACCAAAGCGGTCACTATAAGATGTGATTTCATATTCATATGGACCCTCAGGCAAGCTTGCCATTGAAAGGAATGTGTTGGCCGTATCTCCGACTAATTTACGCTCTCCATCAACCACTTGATAAACCTTATATCCAATCGCGTAATCGGCCTTATTCCATTTCAAATATATGTTGTTGACATTTAACACATAGCTTTCCACCCCTGCAGGCGCATGCATTTCTGGATGGACAAGATTTTGCTCAATGCGTGAAGCCGGCGATTCCCCGAAGCGGTTGCTGTATACACTAACTTCATAGACATAATTGCCTTCAGGCATATAATCGAACGACATCTGTCGATTTGGCGTTTGTTTTAGTAAGACCTTTTCTCCATTGATCACTTGATAAACCTTGTAAACATCAACAAAGTCAGCTTTATCCCAAGTTAAGACTCCATCATTTCCATTTAAAATCGAAAGGGTCAGATTGGTTGGTGCGTTCATTTTGGGATAAGTTACATTAACTTTCACTTGAGACGATGTTTCTGATTCCTTTTTGTAGGCAAGGCTATAGGATGTTATTTCATATGTCTGTTCACCTTCCGGAACATTGCTAAATACAATATTTAAATTACTTGTGGAACCAACTAGCTCTCTTTTTCCATCGACCACTTTATATACATTGTATCGATTGGCAAATTGGGCACTCTTCCATGCAAGAGATACATCACTGCCATTTTGGATAGCATAGGTTAAATTAGTCGGTGGATGCATTTCTGGATAAACGATCGTTGCCCCAATTTGTGAAGCCTCTGCCGATTCTCCAAATCTAGTACTATAAGAAGTCACTTCATACAAATGGTTCCCTTCAGGTAATGAGGTAAAGGTAAAGTTTGTATTAGGCGTCGTTAATACTAGCTCCCTTTTTCCATTTGTTACTTTATAGATTTTATAATAGCTCACATAATCAGCGGTATCCCAGCTTAAGGTTAAATCATAGTACCTCGCAATGGATGCCTTTAAATTTTTAGGCGGCTGCATTTCCGGGAATTTAATTTCCAATGTGAACAGGCTGGAAAGTGGCGATTCTGCTCCATTCGCAATCGCGGAAACCGCAAACGTATGGGTACCTTCTTGTACGTTTACAAAAGCTTTGTTACTTGATACTTGAGTCAATAGAGTCTTGTTTTCCCCATCTAGCTTATAAACTTTATAACTTGCAACAGATGGAACAGCATCCCACTCTAATGCCACATTTCCTGGATAACGCTCATAACCTTTTAAATTGGCCGGTGCTTGCAAGTCTGCTGCAAACACACCAATGAAAGGGAAAAGGAGCTGAGCAACTAATAAAACACTCAAAAACAATGGCAATTTGCCCATTCTTTTCATAGACATAGCCTCCTTAATAAATAAAAGGGATCTAAGAATCATAGATCCCGATCCCTTTCTTATCTTTCTAATAATTAACGAAGTAACTGAAGAACAGCTTGAGGCTGTTGGTTTGCTTGTGCAAGCATCGATTGAGCGGCTTGAGACAGGATATTGTTCTTCGTAAAGTCCATCATTTCTTTCGCCATGTCAACGTCACGGATACGGGACTCTGCAGCTGTTAAGTTTTCAGCAGTTGTGCTTAAGCTGTTTGTTGTGAATTGAAGACGGTTTTGTACTGCCCCCATTTTAGAACGTTCAGCAGAAACTGTTTCAATCGCTGAGTTGATTTTGGAAATCGCTGTATTCGCACTCTCTTGTGAAGAGATATCGATTCCGCCAACTTTAAGGGTATCACCATCTGTTAGGCCAACTGTAGAAGAGAATACTGCAGTACCATCTGCTCCTTTAAAAGTTGTTCCATTTGCATCCAACCGTGCTACTACATCTCCGTTGACATCTTTAAGAACACCGTCTGTACCATCAAAAGTATAGGTGCCAGCTTGAAGGCCCGTATTTGCAAATTCAGCATTAGCTTTTACAGCACTAGTATTGGCCGCATCTGTTGAACCATCATACGTTACAGTGCCTGATGTAACAGCCTGGCTAAATGTAAAGGTGTCATCCCCTGCTCCACCATCAAATGCTTTAGTGGTGTAACTCATACCGTCGGCACTTGTTGCGACAACTTTTCCGTTATCATCCTTCATTTCATAAGTGCCAGCAGCATTTTCAGAAACGCTGTATGTGCCTGCAACTAGAGTATCACCTGTTGTACCTGTTCCAGCTGTATAAGCAGAAGTAACCTCTAACTTAACTCCTCCTGTTACACCTAAACTAAATGATTGCGCATCTCCAAGCTTGATGCTAACGTTTTGGTTTTCATTTGCACCAATTTGGAATGTTCCATCAAAAGAACCATTTAGCAGCTTTTTACCGTTGAACTCAGTGGAAGATCCAATACGTGCAACTTCTTCTGCGAGCGCATCAATTTCACCTTGAATTTTTTCACGGTCAGAAGTTGTGTTCGTGTCGTTCGAGGACTGAACAGCCAGTTCACGCATACGCTGAAGGATCGAGTGTGTTTCATTCAATGCACCTTCTGCTGTTTGCAGCAAGGATACGCCGTCTTGCGCGTTTTTCTGCGCCATTTCCAGACCACGGATTTGTCCGCGCATTTTTTCAGAGATTGCCAGACCTGCTGCATCATCTGCCGCTTTGTTAATGCGCTGGCCGGATGAAAGCTTCTCCATGGATGAAGCTTGGCCGGTTGCTGCTGAGTTCAGCATCCGATACGTGTTGAGTGCCGGGATATTGTTGTTGATAATCATGTAAAACTACCTCCGTGTAATAAAAGTTTTTTAGTTTGAGAGGACACCAAGTCCGTTTGGAAATCCTTTCATTATTTATATCGGAGGATTGGCCAAATAGTTTAATAGCTAGTAGAATTCTTTTTTAAAATATAGCCGGCAAGCTGAAAGAGCGTCTCAAGACCCAGAATATGACCTTTCTATTAAAAAAGGGCACTGACAGCTCTCCTCAGTGCCCAAAATATGCACTCTCACCAAAAAACAGACACTGACACACCCTATCAGTGACCAAAATACCACCTCCCAACCAAAAACAGGCACTGACAACCCCCATCAGTACCCAAAATACGGCCTCTCAACAAAAAACAGGCACTGACAACCCCCATCAGTACCCAAAATACGGCCTCTCACTA
>NZ_LAYY01000028.1 GCF_000986785.1 Mesobacillus campisalis
TATATCGATTATAATGGCCGCTATTGCATGAGCTCGGCTGCCGGGGGATTCAACAAGACGCTCGGCATGGACCGCGGATCCACGCTTCCGTGGACAGAGCTTGAGCATACAGACTGCTTCTTCATGTCCGGCACCAACACTGCGGAATGCCATCCTACGAGCATCCAGTGGTTCTGGAAAGCAAAGGATAAAGGCGCGAAACTGATTGTGGCCGATCCTCGCGAGACAGCAACAGCGCGTGTGGCCGATGTCCATCTTGACCTTCTTCCAGGAACAGATTCTGCATTGGCTAATGGAATCATGCATTTATTGATCAAACATGACTATGTCGATCATGAATATGTCCGGGAACGCTGCAATAATTTTGCGGAATTAAAAGAGATGACCGCAAAATTCACGCCAGAATATACATCGAAGATTACCGGTGTAACAGTCGAGAAAATCGTGAAAGCAGCCCATATTTTCGGAAAATCCCCTCGTTCGGTTGTTATGTTTGCCCGCGGTGCCGAGCAGCAGACAAAAGGCGTTGACAATGTCAGCCTGTATACTTCCATGGCGCTGCTTCGCGGCCAGATTGGAAAATTCGCTTCAGGTGTCGCTACATTTACCGGTCAGGGAAATGGGCAGGGAGGACGCGAGCATGGCCAGAAAGCCGATGCGCTTCCGGGCTACCGCAAGATTGCCAACCCGAAGGATGTCGAGTACATTGCAGGTGTTTGGGGCATTCAGCCAGAGGAAATGCCAAAGGAAGGTGTTTCTGCCTACGAGATGTTCGATCTGATGGTGAACAAGACCATCCGTGCCATGCATGTAATCTGTTCGAACCCGGTTGTTTCTTCACCAAATATCAATCATGTCTATAAAGCGTTCAAAAGCCTTGACTTCCTTGTTGTGAATGACTTCTTCATGTCGGAAACGGCGGAACTGGCAGATGTTGTTCTGCCTGCGACAACCTGGGCAGAGGATGAAGGCACAACCACAAATATCGAAGGCCGCGTCATCCGCATCCGCAAGGTCGTGGAACCGCTAGGCGAATCAAAGACAGACTGGGAGATCATCAAACTGATTGCCGAACGGATGGGCAAAGGAAAGTACTTCCCTTACAGCGAGGCGAGAGAAATCTTTGACGAACTGCGCCTTGCATCAAAAGGCGGAAAGGCCGACTACTTTGGTGTCACATACGAAAAGATCGATGAACAGGATGGCGTATTTTGGCCGGCTCCTGCCGAAGACCATAAGGGAACGCCTTCCGTATTCAAAGAAAAATTTGCAACCGAAGATGGGAAAGCCAATCTTGCCGTCATTGATTGGAACGACCCAGCCGAGGTGCCTGATAACAAATATCCATTATGGCTGACAACAGGGCGTGTCGTATTCCACTATCTGTCGGGGAACCAGACAAGACGCGTGGGATTCCTGATGGAACAATGTCCTGAGCCATTTGTGGAAATCCACCCTGAACTAGCAAGTGAGTACCAGGTCCAGAACGGTGAAAAAGTAAAATTAATTACTCCGCGCGGTGACATGGTTGCACCAGTGCGCATCACAAAAGCCATTAGGAAAGATACCCTGTTTGTTCCTTACCATTGGGGCAAAGACCTATCCGTCAACCAGTTGACCAGTCCTGCATTGGATCCGATTTCACGGATGCCTGAATTCAAAGTTTGTGCTGTAAAGCTTGAAAAACTTTCTTAAAAAGGAGCGGCTAAAAATGAATAAAATCATGTATCTTGAATTTGAACGCTGCATCGGATGCCGTGCCTGTCAGGCAGCATGCCGTGAATGCGGTGACCATGATGCAAAGGAACGGAACTATGTAGAATATGTCGACTTTGCGGAATCAAGGCAGACATTCCCAATGCTCTGCATGCAGTGCAAAGACCCTGCTTGTGCCCGGGTTTGTCCGGCCAATGCCATCCAGATCACTGAGGAAGGCGTTGTCCTTTCCGCAATGGAAGAGAAGTGCATCGGCTGCCGCAACTGTACGTTTGGGTGCCCATTCGGGATTCCGAAGTTCGATTTCGAAACGAACAAAATGTATAAATGCGATATGTGCTATGACAGAACAAGGGACGATATTCCGCCAATGTGTGCATCTGTCTGTCCAAGTGAAGCCATTCGCTTCATTGACTTTGACGAAATGCAGCAGCTGAGAAGGCGCCGTACGCAAATGAACCTTGTAGAAGGCAAGAAACCGCAAGAAGGAAACAAATGGGACTACGTTCCGGAATTCTTCGGTGTCTATACAGACTCTCAATGATAGCCAGGAAAGCTGGTCCAGGCAAGGAGCAGGGCCAGCTTCTTTTTTGCAGGGCCGGGAGTGGGCCTCATTCTTCCTGAAAAGGGGTTAATGAACTTGAAAGGCTTATAATAACCATAATTGGGAAAAGGGTAAGAAAGTACTTTTCCGTTCTTCAATACAAAAAAAGGGGTGCGGCACGATGTTAAAAGGAAATGTTCTCGCTGTGACAAGCGGAAAAGGGGGAGTAGGGAAATCATCCTTATCTGTCAATTTGGCGCTAGCCCTTCAAAAGCTTGGGAAATCCGCAGCGATTATTGATTTGGATATATACGGGTTCAGCATTCCGAAAATTCTAAACATAGATTTTAAACCAAAAACCTTCAATGGAAAAATCATTCCGGTGGAGACACATGGAATCAAGGTCATGTCCATGGGCTTCCTTGTCAAAGGGAATGACCCGATTGTATGGCGCGGACCGATGCTCGGCAAAATGATCGAGCATTTTACAAAGGATGTTCTTTGGGGAGAATTGGATTACTTTATTCTTGATATGCCTCCAGGTACAGGCGATGTGGCCCTTGACATGCATTTGATGATTCCTGAAAGCAAGGAGATTGTGGTAACGACCCCTCATAAGGCGGCTGCTTATGTTGCAGAACGGGCAGGCTCAATGGCAATCAAGAGCAATCATGAAGTCATTGGCGTTGTGGAGAATATGTCTTATTTCACCCCTCCGGGAACGAATGACAGATACCATATCTTCGGAAAGGGAGGCGGCGAAGAACTCGCATCCCAGCTTGGGGTCGACCTGCTCACCCAGCTTCCAATCCAGGAACATGATGAGAACTCGGAAACCCCGGCGATTGCTTTTGCGGACACTCCGCTTCAGGAAGAGTATATGAAGCTTGCCGAAAAGATTGATGCCAGGTTTAGCTAGCATCTAGCTTTGAAGAATAACTTGAAACTGGAGGATTCAGTTATGACGGATGATAAAAAGAATAAAAACCATCAATCTGATGACCAGGATATGATGAAGCTTGTCGACAACCTCAACAGGAAGGAAGACGTAAACCTCAACAGGCGGGCCTTTTTGAAAGCTACCTTCGGAACAACAGTCGCCCTCGGTCTGGCGACAACCCCATTTGGAGTATTATCTGTCATGCGCGATGGCCATAACGACGGCGAACGGGTCGAAATCGCCGAAGCGGACGAGTTGGCAGTTGGAGAGTCAAAAAACTTCGTTTATCCTAAAGAAGGCGATACAGCTATTCTCGTACGGACAAAAGATGACAAATATGTGGCCTACAACAATAAATGCACCCACCTGCAATGCCCGGTGTTCTATGAGCATAAGGAGGACATCCTTTTATGCCCTTGCCATAAAGGCTACTTTGATGTGAATAATGGCCATCCGGTTGCCGGTCCGCCACAGCGGGAGC
The DNA here is from genome assembly GCF_000986785.1 of Mesobacillus campisalis. GTDB lineage: Bacteria > Bacillota > Bacilli > Bacillales > Cytobacillaceae > Mesobacillus_B > Mesobacillus_B campisalis. The sequence goes on from NZ_LAYY01000028.1 coordinate 3,682, forward strand.
TCCCGAAAATCCTTGTCGAAGTACAGGGCGGCAAAGTGTACGCCGTCGGAAGGGAGTACAGGCATGGATAAAAAAAAGCTCTCATTCCTATCGATTTTCGTGTTCCTGGCCATAAATGTCGTCTCCCTGGTACAAGTGATTGAAGGATACTATGGCAGGGAATATGGCCATGTATATACGTTCATGTTTGTCTCCCTCCTATCGACTGCGCTAGCAACGGCTGCGTTTTTTATCTGGAGAAAAGAGGAGTATAAGAAGTAACCGGCGGGTAGATTATATAGAAAAAGGAGGGTTTCCATGGACTCCCGATTCAATCATGATCCCCGCAAGGAAAGCATTGAAACAATATTAAAGAATTCCCTGGAGACAGAAGAAGATTTGATGCGGACGTATATCATAACCGCTGAGCGCATCCATGACGATGACGAGCTGAAAAATCGCCTGCAAAATTTCGCCGAAGGCAATGCGAAACGAACCAGGCAGCTGATTGACGAATTAGATAATAGAAAATAAAAAGTCGGGGCTTATCCCCGATTTTTGTTGTTTAGCTAAAACTATTTGTCGGTTCGACAGCGAGGGATTCCCCCTCATATTTCCGTTCGCCAAAGATGGTTATCACGGTGCAGGAGGTGATCCGGAAGGGATTTTCTGCTGTCGCATATTCTGCAAGCAGACCGTTATCCAAGTCTTCGCCTTCTTCGTTTTTAACAATGACATTCTGGCCTTCCAGTGTCCGAAGCCTGGCTTTCATGAGGAACTCCTTCCATGGCTCCCAGTTCCTGATCAAATGGGCACTCTCGCCATTTTGCAGATATCCCAGCTGGCATTCACTTTCATCAATCGTTATGTCCTTTCCGGCGGTTATTTCCAGGATGACCTCTCTAATAACTTCATATTGGCTCATTTCCAATTGCGGATCAATCAGGAAGATCACTTCATCATTTTCGTTATATTGGATGGCTGCAAGAGTCCTTTCATGGTAAAAAACGGCGTTCCCCTTAATGTGCCGGGATTCGACTTGTTCCTTTTCAAGCCCTCTTAAAATCAGTTTAAGCATAATGTCCCTTCTTCCTTCCCATCAGCAGATGCTTCTATCTATAATAATATGACCTTCTCTCCGCCGGGACAAACATAATCTCCCTTGACGCCCGTAAAAAGGTGATGGGTCCCGAATACTATGGCGATTCCCGGTTTCTGGCTCTTTTATTACAGAATTCCGTGGTGTTTGTTGTAAAACTGAAAGCAAACAGACACGCTGCGAGAAAAAAGCATGTTAAAATAAGGAGATAAGGTTTAATATGCCGAAATTTGCGGAATTAAATCTATTTAACCGGAATATATAAAAACATTAACTACTAAACTTACATTGTAAATAAGCAAATCGGAGGATGCCATATGACAATGGATGAACAATTAATTAAAAAGGCGTACTTTGAGAAGTATATCGAGGGCTCCGAGGAGCATCCAGTACTGATACTCGGCGAGCTCAGTCTTGAAGAGGGCAGGAAAGAGATCCCTGATCTATCCTATCTCCGTTTTGCCCAGGGAGAGGTATATTTTCATCACAAAGATTACGAAACGGCCATTTTCAAATGGGAGAATATCCAAAACGAACTTGAGGGCTGGGCAAAGAAAAACATGGCGGATGCCTATCTTGAACTGGGGCTTCCAGGGACGGCGGAAGGCATCTATCTGTCCATTGATACCGAAAGCATCACGCTAAAGATTGAAACGGGCCTGCAGCTGCTGTCGATTTACATGGAACAGGGAAAGCTTGAGAGAGCGACCGAGATTGTCAGTGCAGCAGTGGCCCTCAAACCTGATTATCCCGAGATTACCGAAATTGCCCGTTCCTTTTACGAAGAAAACAAGAATTGGGAACGTGCCGTCAAGCTGGCGATGGAGGAGGGAATCCGCACAAGGGAAACCCAATGGTTTGACCGCCTGAATACCTATGTGGACGCAGGCTATACAGATGGCAATCTGCCAGATTACTTTAATGAAGCGCTGAAGGCGTTGTTCGATATTGATCGGAAGCGGTTTGAAAAGCTTGCTGTATCGTTATGGAGCCAATACCGCAATCAGCCTGAGTTCATCGCCTGGGTCAAAAACTTCAATACGCTCTTTTTTGACCTGGATGCTTCCCGCAGTGAAGGATGGCGGGATTTATCCGCTGTCTACCAGGAGGCGTATTTTGAGCTTATCAATGGAACGAGACTAGTCAGGGAGCTTTCACCGCTGATTCCGGTCCATCTGACCAACTGGCTGAAGATCACAAATCCAGCTTCCTCTTTGTTCGCCTCGTCATCGGTTATGGCATGGAGCGAAATGTTCCCATCAAGCATTCCCTCCGAAACTGTACGGGACGCGGAGGATTTGATCCTGAATGCAAGGAAATATCCGTCTGCAAAAGAAGACACCCTTGAGCTGTTTGAAATGCTGCTTGTATGGTCGGATAAAAATGGAATTGAAGCGGGCAATCGAATTCAATGGCTGATGGAGGAACTAGCGACTGACGATACCCAGCATATCGTCCTTGCCGGTGTTTCGGGCAGCGGCAAAGCAGGTTTGGTCAACCAGCTGCTGGATGAGGAACTTTTGGCAGGCCAGACTTCCGCAGTTGTTGCTTTCAAGCCGGGGGATGAGCCGCAAATCCGGGAGATTTCCGATGAAGAAATCAGCCTGATTGCGAATTACGAAGAGTTCCAGGAAGCAGCTGGAATCAGGCGCCAAAATTATAAACGGGAAAAAATCATCGATGTCAGGATTCCCAATGAATTCTTGGAGACAAATGGTCTGACCCTTGTAGATACGCCCGACATCAGTCCTGATAATATGAATGTAAACCCGTTGTATCAGTATGTAAACTTTGCCGACAGGATGCTGTTTGTCCTGAACCAGGAGAATCCGTTGACGGAGCTTGAACAGGAGGTCCTTATGGAGATAAGCCGCCTGGCACCGGATCTTCAGGTTCATTTCCTGGTCTGCCGCCATCAGCCTTTCCAGGATGAACAGGAGGCAGTTGACATCCTTTCGCGGATCCAGGTTTTCTATCCTAATGCCAGGCTGTTCATGTTTTCGGAAAGCTATGCAGGCGAGGCCCAAAAAAGGGAGCTGGCAAAGTTCCTTCGGGAGGGAATCGGCAATCCAGGGGAAGAGCGCATCCTGAAGCTTCAGCATTACACAAGGATTGCCATCCATTATTTGCTCGATAAACGTATTGAAATGGAAAATGATCTGGTCGAAAGCGTACGGTGGAATGAGGAGATGGTGTCCAAGCTGAAGGGGGCCATCCACCAGGTGCAGGACCTTGAAGAAGAGAAGAAAAAGTACATCAAAGAAGATTATTTGAAAATCAAGGAAGAGATCCGGGCGGAAATGCTGAAGGAAATTCCAAATATCCTGAGGCGGACCTCCGATATTATCAAGGAAGACAGCGATTTTGGAAATCTGCATGCCAAGCTTAATGACGAAATGAACGACCGCGTCCAGGAATATCTGGATACAAAGATTCTTCGCAGCTACTACAGCTCGTTGCAGGATTGGATTTCTCTTTCAAAGGACGAGTTCGAACAGGCGCAGTTCAAGCTTGATGAGATGAGCCAAGGCTTCAATGCCATGTTCGGGGAAGAGCGAATCGTGCAGCAATGCGACTTTAAGGTGCTCGATGACTGGAAGCGTGATGCAGACCGGATGACCAGCGGAATCCAGCTGGAAAAGATAAACTTCCTGCGCAGCCCGGCGCAGTTCCTGCTGAAGAGTGCCGGCATGCTGTTAAGTGTACTCCCGCAGAACAATGCGATGCTTTATAATAAATACAAATCTTATGTGGAAAATGAAGATTACAGCGAAAGCGCACGCTCTATTGCAAAGAGATTTTTCAAGCAGTTTGAAATGTTTGAGAAGTCGATTGAACGGGATATAGGGCTGTTCTTCAGGCAGCCGCTTCATGTGCTCGAAGAAGCCGTTAAAGAATCGGGCCATGAAATTGAAACAAGCCAGAAGGCCCTTGAAAAAATGAGGGTCAAGCCAGAGGTTTACAGGGACCCCCTTAATTTGTTCGAAGTCCGGCTCCGACAGTATGAATGGATGACAGCAGCCGGGAAACAGGGAGGTTGATCATAGCAAAAAGGAAGGCCAACTCCGGCCTTCCTTTTTGCTATCTATGGAAAAAATTGGGACTGTTCGTCATCGAGGAAGGGCTTATTTGCATAATAGTACATCCATCCCATCATCAGGCTGCCGCCAATCAGGTTGCCGATGGTAACAGGCACCAGATTATGAATGACTCCTTCCATTGAAATGGTTCCCGGGTGATTGAGAACGAGGGCAATGGCAAACGTACACATATTGGCGATACTGTGTTCATAGCCCGATATGAAAAAGCAAAAAACAAACAGAATCATCGCAAACATCTTCGGACCATCCCCTTTTAGAGCCATCGGGATGAAAAAGGCCATGCATACAAGCCAATTACAGAGAATGGCCCGGAAGAATAGTTCACTGGCGGGGTCTGTCATTTTTTTTTCCACAACACTAAGCAAGAAGGTATTAACGGAAGCGTCATTAAACAGCCCCGTTGTATAGATTAAAAACGCAAAGGCAGCGGCTCCGAGAATATTGCCTCCATAGCTGTACAGCCACATGGTGAAGACTTCAGGCCACCCCATTTTCTTTCGGAGGGCAGCGAAGGTATAGTAAAACGTGTTGCCGGTAAAAAGATCCCCACCCCCATAGGCAATCAAAATGATTGCGGCCCCAAAGGTGAGGGCGGCCATCGGGTAGGTGAACGGCGAATGCTCAAGATAAAAGAAATTTCCGGTCTTAAATGCGACAATGACACCAAATCCAATGAACATGGATGCCAGTGCGGCCCTTGCCAAATATCTCGTCCGGCTTTGGCGGAATACTTTACGTTTTTTCAATGCCAGCTGTTCAGCCTCAAGCAGCGGCTTCACTTCCATATTTTCACCCGCATATCCAATGTAGTTTTAACCATAGTTTGGCGATTTTTGCTCCATCTATGTAGTCCGTTACCCTGAATTGGAAAAGGAAAACATAAAAACGCAGCCCAGTCCCGCTGGGCCGCGTTCTAATTCCGGGCATATATGACCAAATTTCAACAAAACTATTTCCACTCAAGCATTTCCAGTCTATTGCCGAATGGATCATCAACGTAAATACGGTCTGCTCCCGGCAAAAGGCTATCCTCTTTAAATGGAACCTGATTGGCTTTTAAGTGAAGCTTTAATTCGTCAAGGTTCTCAATCACCAATGCTGGGTGGGCCTTTCGTGCAGGAGTAAAAGGCTCTTCAATGCCAATATGCAGCTGGGAGCTGCCGAATTGGAACCAGACTCCTCCACGCTTTTTCAGGCTTTCCGGTTTTTCAACTTCCTTCATTCCCAGCAATTCTCCATAAAAATTCCTCGAGAGATCCTCCGAACCAGGCGGTGCGGCCAACTGGACATGGTCCAACTCCTTCAACATGAATGCCATCTGCTCTCCCCCTTCTTGTTTCTCTTTCATTCTAGCTTGAACAGGTTCAAACGAATATTTTAAAATTATAATGAAAAATGATAAGTTATTCTTATAGGCATAGGTGAAAATATCATTCTTTTTTCACCTATGCTATGCCTCATTAAAGCAGGTAAAAAAATATTTAAGGTTGGGATAATTGATGAAAAAGATCATTGTTTTTATAGCTATTTTTCTAATGGCTTTATTGGCGGCATGCGGGAACAAGGAGGATACTGCACCTAAGAAGGAAACGGTGAATGAAACGCCGGTTGAATCTCCTGCCAGTGAAGATTCGGGAAATGAAGGCGAGGATGAACATGCCGGCCATGAGGAGGACGCTTATGATGACCACGAAGAACATGGGGAAGACGATGGCGGCCACGGTCACGCTGGCCACAGTCATGATGGCGATGTCATCATTGACCTTCAATCAGGCTACGAAGTAAAGGTGAACGAAAATGAAGAGATTGCCATCCTTGTGGAGGAAAAGGGAGAGCCTGTGACAGGGGCAACAGTAACCTTTGATATTTGGGCAGAAGGCCAGGAGGAACATGATACTATCGACAGTAAGGAAGCGGGAAACGGGGTTTACAAAGCCAGCAAGGTATTTGAGGCTGCCGGAATGCATAAAATCAATGTGCGAGTGAAGAAAGACGACCTGGAGGAAGAGCAGCTCTTTACTGTTTTCGTAAGTGAATAATCTCGGAAGCCGGCATGGTAATACCAGGATATAATTTTGCTTCTTCCCGCATAGTTTATACAGATGCGATTCTGAAAAACAGGAGGAGCAGAAATGGATGTATTTGTAAGGAGCGGAGACTCACTCTGGTATTACAGCCAGCTTTTTGCCATTCCCGTACAGCTGATTACCGATTCGAACCGGAACATCCAGCCAAACAGCCTATCGATTGGCCAGAGCGTGCGAATCCCAGGCTTTGTTGCTGTTGATTACCGGATCAATCGCGGTGATACAATATGGAGCATTGCCCAAAGACGCGGCCTGCGGCAAGACACCATACTCCTGGTGAACCCCGGTATCAACCCCAACAGGCTCCAGGTTGGCCAGGATATCAAGGTGCCGCAGCGGATCACCTGGAGGCTGGTCCAAGGCAGGCAGGAATACGATTACAGCACCATGATGCATGATCTGGCCAGGCTTGAGCGAGTATACCCATTCCTGCGTCTTCCGAGCATAGGCAATTCGGTCCTCGGACGCAGCATCCCTGAAGTCCTTATTGGCGATGGCCCAAAACGGGTTCATTATAACGGCTCCTTTCACGCGAATGAGTGGATCACCACTCCCGTTATCATGACATTTTTAAATGATTACTTGCTGTCGTTAACAAACCAGACTCCAATCCGCGGGCTGTCCACGCAAAGGTTCTACCGGGAGACGATGCTTTCCGTTGTGCCGATGGTCAATCCTGACGGCGTCAATCTGGTGCTAAATGGCCCGCCGCCTGATGAGCCCTACAGCAGCAGGGTGGTGGAACTGAACAGGGGAAGCCTCGACTTTACTGGATGGAAAGCGAACATCAGGGGAGTCGACCTGAATGACCAGTTTCCGGCTCAATGGGAGCTGGAGAAAGAACGGAACCAGGTGGGGCCTGGCCCGAGGGACTATGTGGGCGAGCGCCCGTTGAGCGAGCCGGAAGCGATCGCGATGGCAGACCTCACAAGAAGGCGCGATTATGCAAGAGTCCTTGCCTTCCATACACAAGGTGAAGTCATCTATTGGGGGTTCGAGAACATGGAGCCTCCAGAATCTGAACAGATCGTCAACGAATTTGGCAGGGTAAGCGGCTACGAACCAATCAAGACGGTTGAAAGCTATGCAGGGTACAAGGACTGGTTCATCCAGGATTGGCGTCGTCCGGGCTTCACCGTGGAACTGGGCTTCGGAATCAACCCGCTGCCGCTGTCGCAGTTTGATGAAATCTATGAAGAAGCGCTCGGCATCTTTTTGGCTGGATTGTATATGTAAGGAGAGTTTTCTTGGTGGAGATGTGCGGCTGGTTTGGGGATAACTGGTGTTTGTAGAGTAAATGGCGGTTTTCGTAGAGTAAAGAGGAAACATTGTAGAATAAATGGACCAAATCGTAGAGAAAATCCCGAAAAACGTAGAGTAACGGCGGAAAAGTACTCAAGGAATAGGAGAAAACCCGGCATCCATTCCATGCCGGGTTTTCTAATTGTATTATTTCGTGAAAATTGCGTTGGATAGCAGGCGGAACAGGTAATCAGTGTGATCACGGAAGCCTGCTTCAAGACCGATAAGGGTAACGTCCTTATCTTGTTCTTTTACGATGACTGCCTGGCCTTGTGCATTCTGTTTATTCATTTGTGGTGAACTGGAGTTGTCTGCCCAGTGACCGGCTACAAAGAAGTCTTTTTCGTCACCTAATGTTGCAGCCACTTCATCATCAGTAAGGCCTGTGTACCAAACTGGACGATAAACGAAGCCAAGGTCGTCCTGATCGTAACCTGCGGTGATGCCTTCGCCTTCATAGGAAACTTTTACAATCCCATTACTGTTGGAGCCCGCTGTGTTAATCACATTGTCTGTTAGGCCAAGGGTCTTAGTAGCGAGTGAAGCTCCTGCACCAACTGCGATATACTTACCACCTTTATTTAAAAACTCATTAACATTTGCTTTAAAAGTATCTAATTGTCCTGGATTAGCAAATCCAAATTCTTTGTTCCCTGCTGAGTTTTGTACAGGCGCAATTAGCCCATTGGTTCCGCTGTAAACAAACACATCAAATCCAAATAAACCAGTTGTCGCTACCTCCACAGGCGTTACTTCCGTCACATTGAAGCCGAGGCGCTTCAGTGCCAGCTTAGTACCTGAGTGGGATTGGACTTTACCCATGCCGCCGTCTTTCAAAATCGCTACTTTCAAGCTGGATAGTTTTACTGCATCTGCCGGCACCTTTGCTGTTCCAATCTGAAGGCCGGAAGCTTTAACAGCTGCTGAAACCTTGTTGGCCGCTGCTTCTGCGTAGAAGTTTCCTTCTGCATCACGCTTTACAGGAACGCCCTGCTTCAAGAGCGTGTTCACAAGCTCTACTGCTTTAACAGAGCTGTTAGGAATCAGGAATGGTCCTTTGCCGGAAACAGCACCCTGGCCAGCAACCTGATTCACCTTGGAAGCAACAACCTTCACTTCTTCATGAACTGGATTTGCTTCAAAGCCCCACAGTTCCGGCAGGCTCCATGCGGAAATATCGTACATGGCAGGCGTATCATTGGAGATGTCTTCTCCATCCCAAAGCATTGTGTTCGCCAGGCCTGCTTTCGCCTGATCCATTTTCACAATATAGGTCCCCTTGGCGTAGGGTTTTCCGCCTGCTGTAAATGCTTTGGAAGCTTGTACAACTTCAATGTCGTTTCTAATTAAATGATTGACAGCTTTTTCGGTAACCGTTGGATCTTTTTCATCCACTGGCAGGATGTAGGCATTCGGGAAATGGCCTTCCTTATGAGTTGGATGATCAAAATTGATGCCGCGCTTGAATACTTCAATCTGGTTTGCAATCATCTCTTCTTTATTTTCCGTTGAATGCTTTAGTGCGCCCATGATGGCATTGTACATCCAGCGAACGCCGTCTTCATCATTTGTCGGAGCTTCTAAAGTAGAGCCGTAGGCACCGTGGTACATCGCGTACATTGGCGTGAAGATTGGCGGATAATCGTCCCAGCCAGCCGCGTCATCACGCAGCGGGATATATGCTCCTTCCATCCGGTCTTTATATAGGCTCCCTTTAAAATTTGCTTGATCACCCATAATTTCAGCTTCCATTGCCTCAGCCTGGCTCAGGGCCCAATCTTCATATAAATCATACTCATAATTCGGATTATGCGGAGGCGTACAAGGCTCAATCAAGCCTTGCAGGTTCGGTCCGTAGTTTTTCACATAGCCATGTGTATCAAGGAAGACCATTGGATTCCATTCTGTCAGCAGATCGACCATTTGGCGGGTTTCCGGCTGTGACTGGGTAATAAAGTCACGGTTCAGGTCAATGCCTTCGCCGTTAAAGCGGGTTGCGTCCACACGGCCGTCCGGGTTTTGCACGACGTTAAAGATAAGAATGTTATTGTCCAATATTTCCTTCGTCTCAGCGTCATTCTGTGTCGCAAAGCGCTCGATAAGCTGCATGACGGCATCTGTTCCGATAAATTCAGTTCCGTGAATGGAGCCATTGATCATTACGGGCACTTTAAAGTCAGGGTTCTGTTCAATCCAGTCCTGGGCTTTTTGCGGATTTTTGAACATTTGCTTTCTGAGCGCCTGGATTTTCCCGAACTTGCCTTGTGAATCAGGGGAAGCGATGGTTACAACATAAAGAGGATAACCTTGTGAAGAGACTCCAGTTACTTCCACTTTGACACGATTGGACTGCTTGCTGATCTCGTCCAGTTTTTGTCCAATCTGCGAGAATTTCATAAAGTCATAGTTTTCACTATTGAACAAGCTTCCATCTTTTTCTTCATTTACATTGACATTTTCCCACTTCACCGGCCCAGCAAGTGCGGTGGTCCAAGGTGCGGAAGTCAGCAGGCTGACTGCTACCAGACCGGAAATCACTTTTTTCTTTTTCAAGGAAACCCCTCCAAATATGTATTGTAAAATAGTATGAATGTATAAATATACGATATTTGTATTTTAATTAGAGTCTCTAATATTTACAATAGTGCTATATTCCTATGTTTACCGTTTTATGTCATTAATAAGTTATGCATTTCGTCTGATGAAGAGGAAATTAGTCGAATGGAAGCAGAAAAAACCGGAAACGAATCTCGTTTCCGGTAAATCGCCCTATATTTTGTCAAAAAATTTATCCCTGACTAATACAGGTCGAAGTTTCATTTTATGCCCTGTTATGCCTCAAGTTCCAACGGCGTGCTTTGCGCTTCATTTCCAATTTTGCAACCGGCTTAACTTTAAGCAGCTGCTGAAACATCACTGGTGTCTGCTTAACAGCAAAAACCGCTGATTGAATTGCTTTTTTCTTTCCCTCTATATCCTTCATTAGCTCTTCCTGGCTGGTTTTCAGCTTGTCGGTCTCCGTTTTCAGGGTATCTGCTTTTACTTGAAAACGTCCAGTCATTTCGTTAAGGGTGTTGATGGCCGGCTTCGCGTCCTTGAACGTCTTAAATACTGAATAGCCCAGATAGGCAACCGAACCAATAAATAAGGCCAGGCTTAAATAAACGATGATCATGCTGCAATTGCCTCCTTTGTTCTTTTACCAATACTTTACCCATTATGACTGAAGGAATAACAATTTAAGGCATTCAGTTGCCTAAACTCTGATTTGTGAAATGATGAACAAAGTTTTGGATATTGTCAAATTCTCGTAGTAAAAAACCCTCTTCCTCCCATTACAATTTAAGTATACAAAACAACTTTGAAACGGTAACAAGAGTTTTAACAAAAGAGACTAATGGAGGCACCCATAATGGAAAAAAGACAATTAGTAATGATTGGAAATGGAATGGCCGGTGTCAGGACTATAGAGGAAATTTTAAAAATAAATCCCGATGCATTTCAAATCACGATTTTTGGGGATGAACCCCACCCAAATTATAATAGGATCCAGCTCTCCACTGTCCTGCAGGGTGATACCAAAGTAGATGACATTATTATGAACAGCTGGGAATGGTATAGGGAAAACAATATTGAGTTATTTGCCGGAGAGGCTATCGTAAAAATAGATAGTGCAAGTAAAGTGGTTCTTTCCAATAAAGGCAGGGAGGTCCGCTATGATGAGCTGATCATTGCCACAGGCTCCAGCTCCTTCATCCTGCCAGTGCCAGGCGCCGACAAAAAGGGGGTCACTGGATTCCGCGATATCAAGGATTGCGACGATATGATCGAGACAGCGAGGCTGTATAAAAAAGCAGCTGTCATCGGCGGCGGACTCCTGGGCCTTGAAGCCGCGCGTGGGTTATTGAACCTCGGCATGGAGGTGGAGGTCATCCACCTTATGCCTCATCTGATGGAAAGACAGCTTGATGCTGCTGCTTCCAAAATGCTTAAGCGGGAACTTGAATCCCAGGGCATGAAGTTTTTGATGGAAAAACAAAGTGCTGAAATTCTTGGCGAAGAGCGGGTAACAGGGCTTCGTTTTACAGATGGCACGGAAATACAAACAGACCTTGTCGTCATGGCAGTTGGAATCAGGCCAAACACAGGCCTCGCCAAGGAAAGCGGAATCTATGTCAACCGCGGGATTGTTGTCGACGATTTCATGCACACGAGCGTCCCCCACGTTTATGCCGTGGGCGAATGCGCCGAGCACAGGGAAATTGTGTATGGTTTGGTCGCACCTTTGTATGAACAGGGTAAAGTGCTGGCGGCAAGCCTTTGCGGTTCGGAAGCGAAGCCATATGAAGGCTCCATTGTCGGAACGGGACTGAAGGTTTCCGGAGTCGACCTGTTTTCCGCCGGTGAAATTGACGAAGACAACGAAACGAAAGCCATCACTGTCCACAATGAGTTTGACGGAGTTTATAAAAAAATTGTCATTCGTGACAACAGGGTTGCAGGAATTGTGCTTTACGGGGATACGAAGGACAGTTCAAGGCTGTTCCGGATGCTGCTGAAAAAAGAGGATGTCAGCGGCATGACCAGTGTTTCCATCCTGGAATCGGGATGCTGCGGGGGCGGCGCCTCCGAATCAAATGCAGCGGCAATGGATGACGAGGAAATCGTCTGCGGATGCAATGGGGTTACAAAAGGGACGATTGTGGAAGCCATCCGGACAAAGGAACTGACCACAGTCGATGAAGTTGGCGGGTGCACCAATGCCGGACGCTCCTGCGGCCGGTGCAAATCGTTGATTTCCGACATTCTTGCCCACACTCTTGGCGATAAATATGACACAGCGGCAAAGAAAGATGCCCTTTGCGGATGTACCGGCTACAGCCGTGATGAAGTGGTAGCGGAAATAAAGGAAAAGGGACTCACTTCCGTCAGGGAAGTCATGAACGTTCTTGGGTGGAAGCAGGAGGAAGGCTGCTCGAAGTGCCGTCCTGCGCTGAACTACTACCTCGGAATGATCCTGCAGGAGCAATATATCGATGACCGCGACTCCCGCCTTGTGAATGAAAAAATGCATGCCAATATCCAAAAGGATGGCAAATACTCAGTGGTTCCAAGGATGTATGGCGGCGTGACAACAGCGGAAGACTTGAAAAAGATCGCGGAGGTCGCGGAGAAATACAATGTGCCTCTCGTTAAGCTGACTGGCGGACAGCGGATTGGCCTATTCGGGGTCAATAAGGAAGACCTGCCGGCGATGTGGGAAGACCTTGGCATGCCGTCCGGGTACGCTTATGGTAAAACCCTTCGCACTGTGAAAACATGCGTCGGTGCCAAGCACTGCCGCTTCGGCACACAGGACAGCATGGGACTCGGCATTGAACTTGAGAAAAAATTTGAACGCCTGGATACCCCGCATAAAGTGAAGATGGGCGTTTCAGCCTGCCCGCGCAACTGTGCAGAAGCCGGCATCAAGGATTTCGGCATCGTCGGGATCGACGGCGGCTGGGAAATCTATGTTGGCGGCAACGGCGGCACGGACCTCCGCGCCGGAGACCTGCTGCAAACGGTGAAAACAAAAGAAGAGGTTATCAAGCTGATCGGTGCATTCATGCAATATTACCGGGAAACAGCTCATTACCTGGAGCGGACCTCCAAATGGATCGAGCGGGTCGGCCTGGATCATGTCAAGGAAGTGCTTGCGGATGAAAGCACAAGAAAAGCTTTGAACGAACGGCTGGACAAAACGCTTGAAAGGTACATCGAGCCTTGGAATGAGGCAATTGAAAAGAAAGAAGTGCAGAACAAGTACTATCAAAAACAAAAGGGTACAGAAGCACCTGTGCTTGTATAAGGAAAAGAGGGGGAAGGCAAATGGCAAGATATTATCTAACCGATTATGATCTGCTTCCAGAAAGAACCGGGCAGGTGTTTGGGGTGAAGGGGGAAGAAGTCGCCCTTTTCCGCCTGTCGACAGGGGCATTGGCTGCAGTTGAAAACAGGAGCCCGCATCCAAAAGGAGGAACACTTGGAGAAGGTCTGGTCAGCGGGCATTATGTTTACTGTCCTGTTTACGACTGGAAAATCTCCCTTCTTGATGGGAAAGTTCAGTCTCCTGATGAAGGCCAGGCAAAAATCTTTCAGGTAGAGAGAGACGGGGAACAGGTTTTTATCGTAAAATAAGAAAAATGCCAAAAGAGAGAACAAGATGTTCTCTCTTTTTAAAATAGCAAAACTGGAAGGATGAAAGGGCGATGAACAAAGGACATGTGTTTTTGGTAGGCGCTGGGCCAGGTGATGCTGGGCTGATTACCGTGAAAGGGATGGAAGCCGTTAAGTCGGCGGACGTAATTTTATATGACAGGCTTGCCAACCCGCGGCTTCTTGAGCAGGCTCCTGCCCGCTGCGAACTGGTTTATTGCGGCAAGCTTCCCGACCGCCATTTTCTCCGCCAGGAAGCAATCAACAGCCTTTTGGTTGAAAAAGCGCTGGAAGGGAAAGTGGTGGTGCGATTAAAAGGGGGCGATCCAGGCGTCTTTGGCCGGGTGGGCGAAGAAGCACAGGCTCTCAGTGAACATGGAATTTCCTATGATATCGTACCGGGCATCACTTCCGGCATGGCGGCCCCGCTTTATGCAGGGATCCCTGCTACCCACCGGGAGTTTGGCGAGAGCTTTGCCATGGTGACCGCACATGATAAATCGGTAAACGGCCAGCCGGATCTGCAATGGGAAAGCCTTGCAAAAGGAATTGATACGATTGCCTTTTACATGGGAATCGCCAATCTGCCTTTTATATGTGAAAACTTGATTCTGCATGGGAAACCGGCGGCCACTCCCGTGATTCTTATTCGCTGGGGCACTTTCGGAAGGCAGCAGACCCTTGAAGGAACCTTGGCGACGATTGCCCAGCAGGCTAAGGACGTGAAGTTTGCCAACCCGGCCATCACGCTGGTCGGCGACATTGTTTCTCTTCGCAAAAAACTGGACTGGTTCGAGAAAAAGCCGCTGTTCGGACGGCAGGTCCTGCTTGTCAGGACAGGGACTAACGAGAGCGATCTTGCAAGGGAGCTGAGCAGCCAGGGTGCAGATGTCATTGAGTTCCCTAGGTGGACGAGAATAAAAGTAAGACCGGACGAGATGATAGTAAATAATCTGTCAAGCTACGAAAAGGTATTGTTTACCTCCCCTGAAAGCGTAGCAGACTTTTTTGAAGACATGATTCAACGATCTGTGGATATCCGGCAGCTTAAGGCAAAATTGTATGGCGGATCCAGCAAATCGGTAAGAGCTTTGGCCGATAGAGGCCTTCTCGCAGAAAGTGCTGAAAAACTTGGTGCAGAAACAGGGGAAGACTCTAGCTTGCTGGTAGTCGGCGACCGCTCTGTCCGGCAGGAATATCCGAATGGCGACTTTTATGAAACAAGCATAAAGGAAATCGATGGACAGTTCACGTGCATCCTTGAAAGAATGCTGGAGGAGGCCGAAATTAATACCGTCGTTTTTCCGTCAGCAGCCTCTGTAAAAGTATTATTGGAAGAAGATACGGGTTCTATCGGTTTCCGGGACCTTTTGGAGAAAGCAGAGCTGGCATGCCTTGGCGTGAAAACCCAGTCTGCCTTGAGAGAGCAAGGCTATGAAGCAGATGTATTATCGGATAAAGCCGATAAGGAATCCCTTGCGGCGAGTTTGGCTCAATCGAAAAAATGGTTTGGAAGGTGAAGACATGCCATACCCGATTTTCCTTGATGTGAAGGGGCGCTCCGCTGTGATTATTGGCGGCGGGAAGGTAGCCGCAAGGAAAGCGGCTGGCCTGCTTGAGGAAGGGGCCAAAATCACCGTGGTCAGCCCGGCGCTTGCCCCTGAACTGCAGCACTTTCTCAACGAAGGGCAAATAACATGGGTGCAAAAGACTTTTTCGCCTGAGGATCTTATGAATGCCTTTCTGGTGTTTGCGGCCACAAATTCGCGGGAAATCAACCTCCAGGTGAAAACAGCTGCAAAGGACGGCCAGTTGGTGAACATTGCTGACGCCCCGGATGCTTCCGATTTTCATATTCCGTCAAATGTTAAAAGAGGCAAATTGACCATCGCCATCTCCACTTCCGGGGCAAGCCCCACTCTTGCCCGGAAAATTCGC
The DNA here is from genome assembly GCF_000986785.1 of Mesobacillus campisalis. GTDB lineage: Bacteria > Bacillota > Bacilli > Bacillales > Cytobacillaceae > Mesobacillus_B > Mesobacillus_B campisalis. The sequence goes on from NZ_LAYY01000028.1 coordinate 19,386, forward strand.
CGGGACCTTGAGCAGAAGTATGATGAAAGCTATCAGGGAGCAGTGGGTTTTCTTCATCGCTGCCGGAAGTCCATCCTTGCCGAGCTCGAGGACCCGGGAGAAAGAAGCAAACTGCTAGCGATGATTTCCGAGGAAGATTTTTGGAAAAAGGACGACCGGGAAGACAGGTTCCGGGTACTGTTGAAGGAAATCAAGAAAAGATGAGGGAAGCAGTATGGCTGCTTCTCTTTTTTTAGTTTTATTTACTCCTTCCCAAAACAAAGGGCTAATAATATTTCGTTTACCGTACTATAATGGAGTTGTGCCTTAAATCAGGAAAGAAGGTATTGTTTTGAATAACCTTAAAATCTACGTCATTCTTACGGTTGTCATGATGATTTGGGGGATGAATGTTTCTGCTGTCAAAATGATTGTGGAGCATTTTCCTCCGATGACGATTAATTCGCTAAGAGTCTTTACTGCCGGAATAGTAGTTTTTATCCTTCTCGGCATGATGAAAAAAATCAGGAAACCTGCAAAAGAAGAGTATGTGTTTATCTTTTTTGGCGGCCTGCTGAATGTTACCTGCCATCATTTATTTCTCAGCATCGGCCTGGCGCGGACTTCGGCAGTGAACAGCGGTTTGATTTTGGGAATGGGCCCGCTGCTTACGGCATTGCTGGCGATTCCGTTTGTGGGCAAAAGGATGACGATTGTAAAAGGGATGGGGTTTATCCTTGGAGGCATCGGCATCACCCTTACTGTACTGGGAGGCGGAAAAGGATTAAGCGGGATGAATCTGGGTGATTTCTATATCTTTATCTCGATCCTGGCACAGGCTGGCAGCTTCATTATTATCTCAAAAGCGGCAAAGAGCATGGATCCGCGGCTTTTAACCGGCTATATGCTGATCTTCGGGTCGGCTGTGTCCATGCTGATCGGGTTTTGGCAGGAACCGGAAGGGCTGAGCACCCTCGGCGGTGGAAGCACCCTTTTATGGCTGCTGTTTGCAGGCTCCGCGGTCATTGCAACAGCAGCGGGGCATATGCTCTACAATTATGCCGTTGGAATGGTAGGCCCAGCGGAAACGTCGATTTTCCTTAATTTGAGCACGTTTTTTTCCCTGATTGGAGCGGCCCTATTTCTGGGCGAAACAATAACATTTGCCCATTTGTCAGGAATGGTTTTTATCATTGGCGGGGTCATCCTCGGTTCCGGAGCCCTTGAAGAACTGATGCTCAAAAGACGGATTCGTAAACAGGCCGCATGACCTGTCCGATAACCGGACATTAAGGAAGAGACCGTCCATTTATCGGACATCATTTCCCCGTTAAAGGCCGCTTCAATAAAACTTCTCCCTTGGCATGAAACTTGCTTCCTGTGAGGTTGAGCACTGAAAAGGGGGAATCACGGGTGAAAATGGCTGATGTAAAAGCAATTATAACCGGCGGGGCTTCAGGACTTGGTGAAGCAACGGTAAGAAGGATTGCCAAAAGCGGCGGAAAAGCGGCAATCCTCGATCTGGCTGAGGAAAGTGCGATGGCGCTGTGCCGGCAGCTGGGCGAAAATGTAATATTCATCAAATGCGATGTCACAAGTGAAGAAGCGGCGGAAGATGCAATCAGCAAGGCAGCGTCTGCTTTCGGTTCCGTCAATGCGGCGGTAAATTGCGCAGGAATTGGAGCCGCCAGCAAGGTTGTCAGCAAAAAAGGGGCGCATGACCTTGCCCTTTTTACAAAAGTGATTTCAATCAACCTGATTGGAACCTTTAATGTCATTCGCCTGGCAGCACAGCAAATGATGCAAAATAAAGAGAATGATAAAGGGGAAAGGGGCGTAATCATCAACACGGCTTCTGTTGCCGCATTTGAGGGGCAGATTGGCCAGGCTGCCTACAGTGCCTCAAAAGGCGGCATCGTCGGCATGACGCTTCCAATCGCCCGCGAACTGGCGGCGCATGGCATCAGGGTAATGACCATCGCCCCGGGCCTTTTCCATACACCGATGTTTGATACATTGCCGGAGGATGCAAGAACGGCCCTTGGCAAGATGGTACCATTTCCGCCGCGCCTTGGTTTCCCGGAAGAATACGCCCAGCTGGCAACAAGCATCATTGAAAACCCGATGCTGAACGGGGAAACCATCCGGCTCGACGGCGGCATCCGGATGCAGCCCAAATAACAGCAAGCATGGAAGATCCCTCGGGGTCTTCTTTTTTGCGGATAAATTTTCAGAAATTACTAAAAATAATTTGGCTTTTCCGTTACAATAGAAGCGGTATTAGTGCATCAGCTCAATCGGAGGAGGCGTTTATCGTTGATACAGTTTAAGGATATGGTTACGCTGATGGATTTTAAGGTGACGGAGGAAACGACTTTAAAACAGGCGATTGGAATGCTGAAGGAGAAAAAGTGGAACCTGCTTCCTGTGACGGATGAGGAAGGCTGTTTGAAAGGCGTTTTTACCCGCAGCGGACTTTACGGCATGCTTTTGGAAGAAAAACCGCTTCACACACCGATTAAGGATTACATAAAAAAAGATGCAAAAGCAGTTTCCATTGATACCCCGTATGAAAAAATTGAGCAGCTCGTCGGCAAAAGCGATGTGGGCACAGGGGTTGTACTCAATAAGGAAGGGAAGGTGGCCGGGCTATTTACCAAGACTGATATGGTTATGGCGCTTTTGCGAACAGCAGATGCCCTTAAAGAGCTGGAAACGGTAAAAAAATTGCAGGCCACACTCGAAACGGCTCTTGAACATGCTTATGACGGCATTCTAATGGCGGATCAGCATCAGCTCATCCAGATGGCAAATCCCTCCTTGCTTGATTTTTTTGGCCTGAAGAAAGAAGATGTGCTTCACAGGAAAGTGGATGAAGTTTTGCCCCAGATAAAGCTTTCGAAAGTGTATCAAACAGAACTGGCGGAAATAAGTGATTTCAAGGAAAGCAATGGCATAAAATATCTTGTTCACCGAATTCCGATTATGGAAGACGGCCAATTGGTTGGTGCTCTAGGAAAAATTACCTTCAGGCAGCTCAATGAAGTGAATGAGCTGTTCAGGAAATGGCAAAAGGCGGAGAGCAAAGCGAAGTTTTATCACCAGCAGCTTGAAAAGACAGAATCTGCCCGGTATACGTGGGAGCATATTTTCACCATTGATCCGCAGATGGAGAAGCTGAAAAAAAGCGCGGCCAAGGCAGCAAGAGGAAGGTCCACTATTCTTATCCGCGGCGAAAGCGGCACCGGCAAAGAACTGTTTGCACATGCCATCCATAATAGCAGCGCCCGCAGGAATGGAAAATTTGTCGTTGTGAACTGTGCTGCGATTCCGGAGGACTTGCTGGAATCGGAATTCTTCGGCTACGAGGAAGGTTCGTTCACAGGAGCCAGGCAGCGTGGGAAAATCGGAAAATTCGACCTGGCTAATGGCGGCACGCTGTTTCTGGATGAAATTGGCGATATGTCGTTGACTCTTCAGGCGAAGCTCCTGAGGGTCCTGCAGGAAAGGGAATTTTACCGGGTTGGCGGGACTTCCAAAATCAAGGTGGATGTCCGGATCATCGCAGCCACCAATCAAAACCTGGAAGAGATGGTAAGGCAGGGACAGTTTCGTGAGGACCTGTACTACCGGCTGAATGTGATTTCCCTGAATATCCCGCCGCTCAGGGAAAGGGTCCCTGATACCGGCTTTTTGCTGGGTGTGCTGATTAAAGAATTAAACATGCTTCTAGGGACAAGCATCACAGGAATTGAACATGAGGCACACGAAGCCTTGCTAGGCTACAGCTGGCCGGGCAATGTCCGCGAGCTGCGGAATGTGATGGAGAGGGCGATGACCTTTGCAGAGCACGGGAAAATCCTGCTGGAAGACTTGCCGGATTATCTGCTGGGGGAAATTCCCTCTTTTCCTGCCAAGGGGAGCATCAGCACAGTGGAGGAGGCAGAACATGTGGCAATCCTGCGGGCGCTTTCCCAAACGCAGGGCAATAAAGCCAAAGCCGCGAGAATTCTTGGAATCAGCCGTTCGGGGCTTTATGAAAAATTAAAGAAATACGAGCTGAATGTCTAAATACACCTGTCATATAAGTGTCCGGAATTTGGACAGTTCGGGGTGCCGTTTTTGCTGCACCCTCCTTCAACCTCCGTCAGCAATGGATTTCCAAGGTTGGCACAACTATTGCATGAATTGTATGCAGCGACTTTTACAAAGGAGGATTGGAAGATGGATATTGGATCGATGCTGGCCCATAATGCCAGGAAATTTCCCAAGATTCTGGCCATTGAGTGCGAGGGGCGGAGATATACATACGAGCAGTTCAATGAGGAATCCAACAGGCTCGCCCATGGCTTGTTCGGCCAGGGGATCAGAAAGGGCGAAAAAATTGCTCTGATGATGAAAAACTCCGATCACTTTGCCTTTTCATTCTTTGCTGCAGCGAAGATTGGCGCGGTGGTGGTCCCTGTCAATTTCAGGCTCACTTCCCCCGAGGTTCATTATATCCTTAAGCAATCCGACAGCACCCTTGTCATTTGCGATAGTGAATTTGAGCAGACCGTCGCTGCTGCCAGGGAAGGGACGACAGTCAGGCATGTCATCACCATTGGTTCCCCCGGGGTACTTGGACATCATGCCTATACAGATGTACTGATTGACAACAAGGAGAATCCGCCAATTGATGTTTCTTTGGCCGATGACCTTGAGATACTGTATACCTCCGGAACGACAGGGAAGCCGAAGGGAGCGCTTTTCGACCATGAACGGATCTTTAAGGTAGCGCTCGCTGCAACAATCGGCATGGGACTGAGGCCGCGGGAAACCTTCCTGCATATTGCGCCTTTATTTCATTCGGCCCAGTTGAATTTATTTTTGGTTTCTGGCGTTTTGCTGGGCGCCACCCATATTATCCAGCGCGATTTCCATCCGGTATCGGCCCTTGAGGCGATTGAGAAGCATAAAATAACGAATTTCTTTGGCGTTCCGGCCATGTATAATTTCCTCCTCCAAGTCCCCAATACTTCGGAATATGATCTGTCTTCAATCAAAAGATGCGGCTATGGCGCCGCCCCGATGGCTCCGGAGCTGGTCAGGAAAAGTATGGAGCTGTTTGGGACAGACCAATTTTTCAACTTATGCGGCCTGACTGAGGCGGGCCCGGGCGGAGTCATGCTTGAGCCGGAAGATCATAAAACACATTTGGGCAAGGGTGGAAAGCCGATTTTCATGACCGAGGCGAAAGTGGTCAACGAGGAAGGCATCGAGGTGAGGCCTGGAGCGGTAGGGGAATTTATCCTTCGGGGTGAAACCATCATGAAGGAGTATTATAAAAAACCTGAAGAAACATCCAAAGCCATTAAAAATGGCTGGCTGCACACAGGAGACCTGGCAACAGTGGATTCTGAGGGCTTCATCACCCTTGTGGACAGGAAGAAGGACATGATCATTTCCGGAGGCGAGAATGTTTACTCCATTGAAGTGGAGGAGGTCCTTTATGAGCATCCTTCCATCCTTGAAGCAGCCATCGTCGGACTGCCTGACGAAGTTTGGGGAGAGGCAGTATGCGCCGTCATTGTCCCCAAGCCTGGAGCAGAGCCCGACCCGCAGGAAATCAAGGCCTTCTGCCGCCAAAAACTGGCAGGCTATAAAGTTCCCCGAAGAATTTTCATTGAAAAGGAACTGCCCCGGAATGGTTCGGGAAAAATATTGAAATTTCAGTTGCGCCAAGCCCTGAAAGAAATACAGGCATAGGAATTTTGTAAGCGGTTGCGGAAGGGGAGAAGAAGATGAAGCATCCATATTTAACAGATGAACATGAGATGTTCCGCAAGTCACTGCGGAAGTTTTTGGAGAAGGAAGCATACCCCTACTATGAAAAGTGGGAAGAGGAACGGATGATTCCGCGCTCATTTTGGAAGAAGATGGGCGAGCAGGGCTATCTTTGCCCTGACCTGGATGAAGAGTACGGCGGAAGCAATGTCGACTGGGGCTACGCCGTTGTCATCAATGAAGAGCTTGAGCGCGTCGGATCCAGCCTGGTTGGAGTGGGCCTTCATAACGACATTGTCGTTCCATACATTAATTCCTACGGAACAGCTGAGCAAAAAAAACGCTGGCTGCCCCGCTGTACGACTGGGGAAATGATTACGGCGATTGCGATGACGGAGCCGGGTACAGGATCGGACCTGGCGAACATTCAAACAACGGCGATTCTTGATGGAGACCACTATATCCTGAACGGCCAAAAAACATTCATCACCAACGGGATTCAATCAGACTTGGTACTGGTGGCCTGCAAAACCAACCCAAAAGCCGTTCCCAAGCACAAGGGGGTCAGCCTGCTGGTCGTTGAACGGGATGCTCCAGGCTTTTCAAGGGGAAGAAAACTGAATAAAGTCGGCCTTCATTCACAGGATACAGCAGAGCTGATTTTCGAGGATTGCCTTGTTCCAAAGGAAAACCTGATTGGCGAGGAAGGAAAAGGGTTCCTCTATCTGATGGAAAAGCTTCAGCAGGAACGCCTTCTGGTAGCGATTGCCGCCCAGACCGCTGCCGAGGTGATGTTCAAGCAGACGATGGAATACGTTAAGACGCGGGAAGCGTTCGGGAGGCCTGTTGCCCAATTTCAGAACACGCAGTTTAAACTGGCTGAAATGGCTACAGATATTGAAATGGGCAGGGCCTTCCTGGACCAGCTGATAGCGGAACATATTGAAGGCAGGGATGTGGTCACTAAGGTTTCCATGGCAAAGTGGAAGCTTACTGACACGGCAAAGAGGATTGCAGCCGAATGCATGCAGCTGCACGGCGGCTATGGCTATATGGAAGAATACGAGATTGCAAGAAGATTCCGCGACATTCCAGTCGCCAGCATCTATGCTGGAACAAATGAAATCATGAAAACCATCATAGCCAAAAACCTTGGATTATAAAAACGCAGCTTGCTGTTAAATGGAAAGGATGATGAAAACATGCGTGAAGTGGTCATTGTTGAAGGTGTAAGGACTCCAGTCGGACGAAGAAATGGAGTGTTAAAGGACATCCGTCCTGATGTCCTCGCAGCGGAAGTATTAAAAGAATTGGTGAGCAGGGCAGGATTGGATGCAGGCCTTGTTGATGATGTCATCCTTGGATGTGTTTCCCAGGCCGGAGAACAAGCCGGCGACATTGCAAGAGTCGCCGCCCTGACCGCCGGGTTCCCGATCGAAGTGCCGGGGACGACGGTGGACCGACAGTGCGGCTCAAGCCAGCAGGCTGTCCATTTCGCTGCCCAGGCCATCCTGGCAGGCGATATGGATATTGTCATTGCCGGCGGTGTCGAAAGCATGTCTCGGGTGCCGATGGGCTCCAACTATGGAGATGCCAAGCCATTCAGCAAAGAGCTCCGGGAAAAATATGAAATGATCCATCAGGGGCTTTCTGCCGAAAGGATTGCAGAGGCTTATGGATTATCCCGCCGTGAACTGGATGAATATTCGGCCGAAAGCCATCGCCGTGCCCTGAAAGCGCAGGCTGAAGGCTATTTTGACAGGGAAATCATGCCCTTGAAGGTGAAACTTGAAAACGGCGAAACAGTCGTCATTAAGGAGGATTCCGGACCAAGGGAAGGAACAACAGCTGAAGTGCTGTCCGGCTTGAAAACGGTCTTCAAGGAAGATGGCGTCATCCATGCCGGCAATGCGAGCCAAATAAGCGACGGGGCGGCAGCACTGCTGCTGATGTCCCGTGAAAAGGCAGAGGAGCTTGGGTTTAAGCCGCGTTTCCGCGTCCATACAAGGGTGGTTGTCGGCTCCGATCCGACCATGATGCTGACAGGCCCGATACCGGCGACTGAAAAAGCGCTGCAAAAGGCAGGGCTTACGATTGATGATATTGATGTATTTGAAGTAAACGAAGCATTTGCCCCTGTGCCATTGGCCTGGCTGAAGGAGACAGGTGCAGAGCCGGAGAAACTGAATCCGAATGGCGGAGCGATCGCCCTCGGCCATCCGCTGGGAGCAAGCGGAGCCAAGCTGATGGTCTCCATGATTCACGAGCTCGAACGCAGAAGCGGACGGTATGGCCTGCAGACGATGTGCGAGGGACATGGGATGGCGAACGCCACGATTATTGAGAGGATTACGGAATAGCGAAGGAAGGGAGGAGTCTGAATGTCCACAACAATTGGCAGGATTTTTGACCTGACTGTGAAAAAGTTTCCCCATAAGGAGGCTGTGTATGATGTCAGGAAAAACCGGCGCATGACGTACAGCCAGTGGGACCGGGAAGTGAACAGGCTGGCCAATGCCCTTATTCAGGAAGGGGTGCGGAAGGGAGACCTGGTTTCCACCTTCCTTTTCAACACAGAGGAGCTTGCTACCGCCTTTTTTGCCTGTGCCAGGATTGGGGCCGTGTTCAATCCGATCAATTTCCGCCTGATGGCTGAGGAGGTTGCCTATATCCTGGCAGATGCTTCGCCGAAGGTTGTCCTTTTTGAACAGGCACTTGAGCCTGTCGTCTCGGCGATTCAAACCCGATTTTCGCAGACGGCATTCTGGTTTATTGATGATGGAGCGCCGGAATATGCAGCCAGTTACCATGACAAAGTAAAAGAAGCTGCGGACTCTCCGGTAGACGTGGAGGTCAAAGAGAGCGATTTGTACGCCATCATGTATACTAGCGGAACGACCGGCCGTCCGAAAGGTGTCATGCACCTGCATCGTGATATGGCTGAGCAGAGCCTGATTGTCATCAGTTCGACCAGGCTGCACAGCAATGACATCGGCCTGGTGACGGCACCAATGTTCCACTGCGCCGAGCTCCACTGCGCCCTTTTGCCTCGTGTCCATGTCGGGGCGAAGAATGTGATATTGCACCAGTTCAATCCTGGGAAAGTTCTCGAGCTGATTCAGGCGGAACATATCAGCAAGTTTTTTGCAGCGCCAACGATGTGGAACATGCTTCTCCAGGAAAACCTGCAAGACTATGATCTTACGAGCCTGAAACTGGGACTCTATGGAGCTGCCCCGATGGCGCCGGCCCTTGTGCGCGCCTGCAAGGAGCAGCTGGGCATTTCGCTCGTCCAGGCATATGGCATGACGGAAATGGGACCAGCGATCACGTTCCTGTCGGAGGAGGACCAGCTCACCAAGGCGGGGTCGGCAGGGCAGGCATGTCTCAACCATGAAATCCGCATTGTCAAGGCCCGGGAAGACGCCCCCTCAGAGCCGGATGAAATTTTGCCGCCGGGAGAAAATGGCGAAATCATTGTCAAAGGACCTTGCATGATGACAGGCTATTACAACCGGGAAGAAGCGACCGAAAAGGCGCTGTACAAAGGCTGGTACCATTCGGGGGACATCGGATACCTGGATAAAGACGGCTATCTTTGGGTCAAGGACAGGGTCGATGACATGATCATTTCCGGAGGAGAGAACATTTATCCCCGGGAAGTGGAAGATGTTCTTTATGAGCATGAAGGAGTGTTTGATGTGGCGGTAATAGGCCAGCCGGACGATACCTGGGGCGAAGCAGTGACAGCATTCGTTGTCCTGAAAAGTCCCAGTGTTACCGAAGAAGAGCTGGAGGCCCATTGCAAAAACAGTGATAGGCTCGCCAATTACAAGCGGCCACGCCATTATATTTTCGTGAAGGAACTGCCGCGGAATGCGAGCGGAAAGATTCAAAAGTTCATCCTCCGCAAAAGAATGGGAGAGTTGTCCTCGGAAGGACAGCCTGGCTGACCGAGGAGCAGGGGCGGTGCGGAATAGGAGTGGAAATTATGCTTGAAGGAATCAGAATCATTGATTTTACCAACTATCTTCCCGGTCCGTATGCAACATTGAGACTTGCGGAAATGGGGGCGGAAATCATCAAGGTTGAGCCGCCTTCCGGAGATCCTGCACGGAATACCGGGAGAACCGGGGAGGGGAAAGATGGGCCTGTGTTCCGTGCCCATAACCGTGGAAAAAAAAGCATTGTGCTGGATTTGAAATCAGAGAGCGGAAGGGACACAGCACTCAGGCTGATTGCCGGCGCCGATGCGATCATTGAAAGCTTCCGCCCGGGTGTCATGGATAAGCTGGGGCTGGGGTACAGCGAGGCTGCTGGGATCAAGCCGGATATTGTCTATGTCTCCATTACAGGATACGGAAAAGAAGGCGAGATGGCACAGCTTGGGAGCCACGATTTGAATTATATGGCTCTAAGCGGTGTGCTGGCGCAACTAAAAGACGAAAATGGCAGGCCCGTCCATCCCGCCAATACCTTTGCCGACTATATCGGCGGAATGGCCGCCTCCGAGCGGCTGCTCGCCGGCCTTGTTTCCAGGTGGAAAACAGGGAAAGGCAGCTATCACTGCCTATCGCTGACAGATGCGATGCTGTCGCTGATGGCCAACCATGTCCTGATTGAAAACGAAACCGGCTATCCGCATGGCGTGTCGGTCCTGGGTGGAAAAATCGTTGCGTATAACCTTTATGAAACAAAGGACGGGCGCTATATAAGCCTGGGAGCGCTTGAACCGAAATTCTGGAATGCCTTTTGCCTTGGAGCGGGAAGGGAGGACTGGCTGCCGGCCCACTTTACGGAAGCAGCCTGGGATAATAAGGTCTACCGCGAGATGCTCTCTCTGTTTAAGAGCCGGACACTCGCCGAGTGGATACAGTTTGGGCAGGAAGTCGACTGCTGCATGGCGCCTGTTCTTGAAGCCGGGGAACTGGCCGGGTTTCCTTATTTTAGAAACAGGGGAAGCATCTCCGACAGAGAGGCAGACGGCAGACAGGTGAAGATGCATGGGGACCTGCCAGGCTCCCTGCAATCAATAGTGCCGCAAAAAGGAGAGCATGCGAATGAAATATTAAGAGAGTTGGAGAGCCTGCACAGCAATAGATCTTAAAATTGTGAGATGGAAGGGGCATGATTGCTGATGATGAATGTACCATTGACGGTTGGTTCAATGATGGAACGGGCGGAAAAATTCTTTCCTAAAAAAATGGTTGTATCAAGGACACTTTCCGGGATCCAGCGCTTTACTTATAAAGAGACAGGGGAACGTACAAGAAGGCTGGCCAGTTCTCTGGAGAAACTTGGAGTCCAACAAGGGGACCGGGTCGGCACTTTTGCCTGGAACCATCATCGCCACCTGGAAATCTACTTTGCAGCGCCGGGGATGGGCGCCGTGCTTCATACCATTAACATCCGCCTGTCACCCGAGCACATCTCCTATATCATCAACAATGCCGAAGACAGAGTGCTGTTTATCGATGAAGACCTGCTGCCTTTGATTGAACGCGTCAACGAGAAGTTCGCTTCCGTCAAAGCATATGTGATCATGACGGATAAGAAGGACCTTCCCGAGACAACTCTCTCGCCGGTCTATTCTTATGAGGAACTGATTTCCGAGGGCGATCCTGGCTTTGAGTTCGTCAAGGATATCGACGAAAATGCCCCGGCTGGAATGTGCTATACATCAGCAACAACGGGAAATCCGAAAGGCGTGATCTACTCCCATCGCGGAATCGTGCTCCACAGCTATGCAATGGGCCTTGCTGATACAACGGCCCTGTCGGAAAGCGACATCTGTCTCCCTGTTGTTCCGATGTTCCATGCCAATGCCTGGGGAATGCCTTTTGCGGCCACCTGGTTTGGTTCAACACAGGTTCTTCCGGGGCCGCAGTTTACGCCAAAGCTGCTGGCAGAGCTGATCCAGCAAGAGGAAGTGACCGTGACAGCCGGAGTGCCTACAATTTGGCTTGGCCTGCTGAAAGAACTGGAAACAGGAAGCTATGATACCTCATCACTCCGTGCGGTTGTTTGCGGCGGTTCCGCAGCGCCCCGCGGAATGATCAAAACGTTTGAAACGAAATACGGCATTCCCTTCCTCCATGCCTACGGGATGACGGAAACGACACCGCTCGCGACGGTTTCCCGCCTGAAGAGCTACCAGCAGGACCTGGATGAAGAGGAGATGCTCGATATCCGCTCCAAACAGGGACTGCTCGTTCCGGGCCTGGAAATGAAAGTGATAGGTGCAGGCGGCGAGGTGAAGTGGGATGGAGAGGAAATGGGGGAACTTTTGATTCGCGGACCATGGATTGCGGATGAATATTATCGCGACGAACGGTCCCGGGATGCCTTCCGTGATGGCTGGCTGTATACCGGTGATGTGGCAACGGTGGATGAGGAAGGAGTCATCAAGCTTGTCGACAGGACAAAGGACCTAATCAAGAGCGGCGGGGAATGGATTTCATCGGTCGACCTTGAAAATGCCCTGATGGCGCACGATGCTGTTTTTGAAGCCAGTGTTATTGCTGTTCCCCACCATCAATGGCAGGAGCGGCCGCTCGCCTGCGTGGTGCTGAAGGAGCCATTCAAAGGAAAAGTCGACAAGCAGGAATTGCTCGACTTCCTCGCTCCGCAGTTTGCCAAGTGGTGGCTGCCGGATGACATTGTCTTTATGGAGGAAATTCCGAAAACTTCAGTCGGGAAATTCCTCAAGCGGGCGCTTCGTGACCAATTGAAGGACCATCTTGTCCAGAAGTCTTAAACGTCCGCCAAGCTGGAGGCCGCGGCCAATAAAATAAAAGGGGTGCTAGATGCATGGCATTGTCTCATTTACAGGAAATCCGTTCCGAGCTTTTTGACACTATCGAAGGGCTGTCAGACCAGCAGCTGAATGAAATCCCTGCCTTTGGAGGCTGGAGCATTGCACAGGTACTGTTTCACGTCCATCAGGTGGAGATGTATTTTATCACTCTTGCCCAACAGGCATTGGAGGGGGCAAGTGAAGCGGTTAAAGATATTGACCTGTCCAAGGTGCCGGACCGAACGGTAAAAGCGAAATCGCCCATCGACCCGCCAACGGAACCGAAATCAAGGGAAGAGCTTGTCTCGAGGCTGAATCATTCCAGGGGAAAGGTCATTGCCTTTTTAAATGGAACAGACCCGGCTGTGCTGTCAGAGAAATCCGCCAAGCACCCGGTCTTTGGCAGGCTGAACCTGAAACAGACAATTGAATTCATCGGCGGCCACGAAAAGCGCCATATCGGCCAAATTGAAGAAATAAGGAAAAATCTCATAGCGATCTAGGATGGAAGGCACTCTTTAGTGAGGGTTTTAGGCTGCAGTCAATCTCGAATTGGCTGCAGTTTTTTTTATTTGTTATAAGAAGACCTTTCGTCACAATTTGGACACCGGTTTGGCGAATAAATCAAATAAATGATGCAATAACCTCAATAATTGATGCAATAACTAGAGGAATCTCGATGCAATAACCCCAGCAATTGATATAATTCCCACTCAATTGGATGTTTTTTGCTACAAATCAAGCTGATACCGCAGCATTAAGCTTCTTTTCGACCTCCGGAAGTCGGACTTGGTCACTTTTACGAGAAAAATATTAAAGTTTTCTAAAGAATGGTAGTATAATACATGTCAGCGTTATCATTTCGAAAATCGAAGTATACTATTTATAGAGGGTACATAACTAAAAAAAGATTGGAGGCTGCTGCTTATGAAGGTTCTATCATTTCTAAAACCATATCGCATTCCCATGGCAGCTGCCCTGTCGCTCATGCTGGTCGAGCTGGCTGTTGAATTATGGCAGCCGCTACTGATGGCCCGGATTATAGATGAGGGAATCATGAAAAATGACCAGGGAACAGTCCTGAGGCTTGGCGGGCTCATGCTTGGCATCTCCTTTCTCGCATTTGCCGCCGGAATTATTAATTCGTTCTTTGCTGCTTATGCCAGCCAGAATTTCGGGTTTGACCTTCGAAAAAGCCTGTTTGAAAAAGTCCAGGGCTTTTCCTTTGCAAATTTTAATAAATTCCCTCCCGCTTCACTGATCACAAGGATGACGAATGATGTGAACCAGCTGCAAATGACCTTGTTCATGTGCCTCAGGATTGCTTTGAGGGCACCGCTTCTTGTACTCGGCGGAGTGGGGATGGCGGTCGCTGTAAATATCAAGCTCGCCCTGGCGTTTATCCTGGTGATTCCGCCGCTGCTGGTGTTCCTCGTGTGGATCATGAAAAAATCGGCCGGACTGTTCAAAATGGTGCAGGAACGTCTTGACCATGTGAATGGCGTCATGCGCGAGAACCTCTCAGGAATCAGGCTGATCCGGGCGTATTCGCGGGGGGCCTATGAAGCGGATAGGTTCAGCAGATCCAATAAAGAGCTGATGGACAAAACGGTAAATGCTTTAAGGGCTACGGAAACAGCCATTCCCATCCTGCTGTTTTTCATGAATCTGAGCGTGCTGGCTGTCCTGTGGTTTGGGAACATCGATATTGCTGCAGGCACCGTCAGCGTCGGGGAGGTTGTCGCCATTGTCAACTATACAGCAAGGATTACGATGGCTTTCTCAATGTTTTCATGGATCATTATGGTTCTGTCCCGGGCGCAGGCGTCATCTGGCCGGATTGGAGATGTGCTTGGCGCCGAGGCAGATTTGACTTCGGGAGGGGAAAGACTGGATAAGGCCGAAGCTTCTGGCGGAAAAATCGAATTCAACCATGTTTCTTTCTCCTACCCTGATACAAATGTCGAAGTGCTGAAGAATATTGGCTTCACCGCCCATCCTGGCGAAACGGTAGCCGTGCTTGGGGCGACAGGTTCCGGAAAGAGTTCGCTGTTCCAGCTGATTCCAAGGTTGTATGACCCGACAAAAGGGAATGTGGCAGTGGATGGCAAAGATGTCAGGAAGCTTGAGTTTGACCATTTGCGAAAGCAGATAGGCTATGTGCCTCAGGAGGCATTGCTGTTTACAGGAAGCATCAGGGAGAATCTGGCATGGGGCAAAAGCGATGCCTCCCAGGAAGAGATGGTCAAGGCAGCAAAGGATGCGCAGATTCATGATACGATTGATTCCCTTCCGGACAAGTATGAAACACTGCTTGGACAAAAAGGGGTGAATCTGTCCGGCGGCCAGAAACAGCGGCTTTCAATCGCCCGGGCGCTCATAAAAAAGCCGCGCATTCTGCTTTTGGACGACAGCACCAGCGCCCTTGACCTGAAAACAGAGGCAAAATTGCTGAAAGCAATAAGGCAATATCAATGCACAACCCTGATTATTACACAAAAAATCAGCACCGCCAAAGAGGCAGACCAGATTCTTCTCATGGAGGAAGGTCGAATCATCGCCCAAGGCAAGCATGAAGAATTGCTTGCAGGGTCCAGGCTGTATCAGGAGATATACGAATCCCAGCTGGGCCTGGAAGAAACTAGCTGAAGGCGGGGCACACGAGGCATGGAGAGGTGATACAGGTGAAAAATGCGCAAAACAAAAGCAGCATGGCTGGAACAGTTAAAAGAATCTGGGTGTATCTCTCCTTCCATAAAGCACTTTTAACCGGTGTTTTCGCAATGGTCATTTTGAGCTCTGCTCTGGGGCTGCTCGGCCCATTTTTGATTGGCCGGACGATTGATACCCATCTTGCAGCGGGGAGTACGGAGGGCCTTGGCCTGGTTCTCGCCGGTCTGGCCATCGTTTATTTGTTCTATTCGGTCTCCCTATGGCTGCAGAATTTCTGGATGATTGGGATCGCGCAGGAAACGGTGTTTTCCATGAGGACGGAACTGTTTACCAAGCTGCAAAGACTGCCAATCCGTTTTTTTGATAAAAAGCAATACGGGGAATTAATGAGCAGGGTTACGAATGACATGGAAAATGTCAGCTCTACATTAAACAGCTCAGTTATCCAAATCTTCTCCAGTGTTCTTACCCTGGCTGGCACCCTGGCTGTGATGCTCTGGCTAAGCCCATTGCTGACCCTCGTGACCATGATGATTGTGCCGATTATGTTTCTGGGCATGAAATGGATTACGAGCAGGACTGGCAGGCTGTATAAGGAACAGCAAAGAAATCTCGGCGATTTGAACGGTTTTATTGAAGAGACCGTTTCCGGGCAAAAGATCATCAAAACCTTTTCGCAGGAGGAAAAGGTCATTCAGGAATTTCTGGTGAAAAGCGATCACTTGAAACAGGCGGGCTACTGGGCACAGGTTTATACAGGGTTTATCCCCAAGCTGATGAACATGCTGAACAATTTAAGCTTTACGCTTGTCGCAGCTGCAGGCGGGGTATTTGCCTTAAAAGGAATGATTTCAATCGGAACGATTGTCATTTTTACCGAATATGCACGCCAGTTCACACGGCCGCTCAATGACCTCTCCAACCAGTTCAATACACTGCTGTCTGCGGTGGCAGGGGCAGAAAGGGTATTTGACATCCTTGATGAAGGAGAGGAGGGTGCTGATGAGAAGGAGGCGCTCCGGCTTTCCGGGATAAAAGGGGAGGTTCAGTTCCAGGATGTCTCTTTTTCCTATGAAAAGGATGGGGATACAGTAAGAAGCCTTTCCTTCCGTGCAGGACAAGGCGAAAGTGTCGCCCTTGTTGGCCCAACAGGTGCCGGCAAATCCACGATAATTAATCTGATAACCAGGTTTTATGAACCGGACAGCGGAACCATCCTGATCGATGGACGGGACAGCAAAACGATAACGAGGGAGAGCCTGCGCAGGCAAATGGGATTTGTACTCCAGGATTCATTTTTATTTTCCGGGACCATCAGGGACAATATTCGTTACGGCCGCCTGGATGCAAGCGACCAGGAAGTAGAGGAAGCCGCGGCTGCTGCGAATGCGTATTCCTTTATAAAAAGGCTTCCGGATGGCTTTGATACAATTCTTAGCCAGGAAGGAGCGGGGATCTCCCAGGGACAGAAGCAGCTTCTGTCTATAGCGCGTGCGATTCTCGCCGATCCGGCGATTTTAATTCTGGATGAAGCAACAAGCAGCATTGATACCATTACGGAATTGAAAATCCAGGAGGCATTGGGAAAGCTGATGAAGGGTAGGACCACATTTATCATTGCCCACAGGCTTAATACCATCCACCAGGCGGATCAGATACTGGTCATTGAAAATGGGATGCTGCTTGAAAAAGGAACTCATAAAAGCTTGCTTCAGAAACAGGGTTTCTACCATGATTTGTATAAAAACCAATTTAAGCGGGACACAGCAAAAGCTTTATAGAAAAAAATAAATCTTTCAAAGTGTTTGACAGTTTGAAGAAGATGTACTAAAATCAATCCTAATTAATGGCAAAATCAAAGCATAACAATATACAAAATACTCTTATCGAGAGCGGCGGAGGGACATGGCCCGATGAAGCCCGGCAACCTTCAAGGAAATAACCTTGAAAAGGTGCTAATTCCTGCAGGCAGAAGTGCCTGAAAGATGAGAGGAGGAGCGGGGTCCTCTTCTTATGAAGAGGGCCCCGCTTCGTTTTTGAAGCTGTCCTCTCACACTGTGAACCTAAATGATGAAAGGATAGTGGATAAGATGAATTCAATTAAAGTGGCGATACTGGGATTTGGAACTGTAGGTGAAGGTGTCTACAGGACGGTGGAAACCCACCAGGAAGAACTGGCAGCTGTTTTGGGAAAAAAAGTGGAAGTTGTAGCCATCCTGATTAAAAATAAACAAAAAGACCGCGGCATTGGCAATGAGGTGCTGGTTACGGACGACTTTGAAGAAATCATGCACCTTCCGCAGCTTGACGTTATCGTCGAAGCGATAGTAGGGCGCGAACCAGCATTTACATACCTTCAGCGAAGTATTCAAAAGGGGGGCCATGTTATCACGGCAAATAAGGAAATGTTCGCTTACCATGGAGAAGAACTGAAAAAGCTGGCTGAAGCCCATCGCGTATCCGTTGGCTTTGAAGCAACCGTTGCCGGCGGCGTACCCGTCATCCAGACCATCCAGCAGCTGTTGAATATTAACCGAATTAAAAAAATTGAAGGCATCCTCAATGGAACCTCCAACTACATCCTTAGCGAAATGCGGGTGAATGGGCAGACATTCCCGGAAGCTTTGAAAGCCGCACAGGATAAAGGCTATGCAGAAGCTGATCCGACAAATGATGTTGAAGGCTTTGATGCTTTTTACAAGCTGTTGATTTTAAGCGAGATTGCCTTTGGGGAGAAGCCTGTTTGGGAAAGCGTGCCGCGTGAAGGGATTTCTTCCATTACGGAGGAGCAGATCACCCAGGCGGAAAACCTGGGCTTGCGGTTCAAGCTGATTGCTTCCATCCAGCTGGATGGGGAAAAAGTCATTGGTTCTGTACGCCCCACGCTGGTCACTGAATCTCATCCGCTTTTTAATATCGAAGGCGTAGAGAATTCCGTATCCATCGAAGGGGATATTGTTGGACGGATTACACTGCAAGGTCCTGGGGCAGGCATGCTGCCAACTGCCAGTGCCGTCATTGAAGACCTGATTCATGCGGTGCTTGAAACAAAGTTGCCAGAGGCAGAGGGTACCAGGAGGAGATCACTGCACGCCTCCAGGGATCAGAACAGAGTGCAAAACTGGCTGATTATGCCTCAAGGGGAGGTAAGCTTGCATAGAATTCCATCCTCATCTGTCACGGAGATTGAAAGCGGCTATTTTCTTCAGGCCAATGAGCAGGAAATTTCCGCTCTTCGCAGACAAAACCGCAGTGCCAGCATCTTTGAAGTGCTCGGCGACTATGCGGTCGAAAAAACCGTCAAGGTATACCTCTAAAGCTTCCGGTGATGTTCTTTAAATGGTTCAGTTTTGAGTACAAAATCCAAAAGGATGCAGTCCAATTCGCAATTGAAATGGGCTGCATTTTTATATATCAAGGGTACCCGTGCAGGCAAGGAATTCATAGGCGGAGAAATTCCGGTTAACCTCTTGATATAGGACTAAATTTAAGGGTTTAGATGCATATACACGGAAAAACTCCGCTTAATTGCGGGAAATGTTGGTATTTCCTGAGATAAGCGGTTTTTTTCCGTTTAATTTTAAAGCCGATAAATATTATCCCCGAAAAACTACTCGGGTTAATCAGGCAGATTATATTAAGCCCTGCTCTGTAAAAAAAATACTTACCTAAGTAATCATTTGTGTTATAATGTTCATATTGATTATTTACCTGGGTAACAATTGGAGGCTGAAGACGATGCAAAACACCCATATGCTATTTCACTCTGTGCATCAGCTGTCAAGGGAGCTGTCGAAGCATTTGAACGATGCGCTGGAGCCCTTTGGCCTGTACAGTTCACAATGGGCGGTGCTGTTTGTGTTAAAACAGGAAGGTACTTTAACACAAAAAGAGCTTTGTGAGTACCTTGCCGTTGAAGCTCCGCCGATGACGCGGACCATCCAGAGACTGTCAAGGCAGGGACTGGTTGAACAGCACCAGGGAGCAGATAAGCGGAAAAAATATATCATGCTGACCGAAAAGGCAATCGGGAAGTTCCCGGAATGGGAAGCTGTGGTGATGGAGGCGAATCATACTTTGCTGAAATCATTTGGGAGCCAATCACAGGAGGAACTTCAGGCGCTGCTTACGGAATGGCTTGGGATGATTAAACAAGAGTCCAGAGGCAAAGGGAGGGGAAAACAACAATGAGTGATCAGCAGCCGAGACTTTGGACCAGAAACTTTATCAGTATTTCTGTCAGTAACTTCTTTTTATTTATGACGTTTTATTTTTTATTGGTAACTCTGCCAGTGTATGTGCTGAGCGATATGGATGGAAAGCCGGCGGAAGCAGGACTGGTTACGACGGTGTTCCTGCTCTCCGCCATTATCATACGTCCCTTTGCGGGCAAATGGATGGAAAAGGCTGGAGGGGCGAAAATCCTGCTCTTTTCTTTGATTCTTTTTACAGGAGCTTCAGCATTGTATCTATTCACTGATACACTTGCCGGGCTGATGGTGGTTCGATTTATTCATGGCATAGGCTTTGGCATGGCGACAACGGCTACCGGAGGAATCGTTGCCAGCATCGTGCCTGATGCCAGGAGAGGGGAAGGGATGGGCTACTTTGTCCTTTCCTCCAATCTGGCCATGGTACTTGGACCGTTTCTTGGCTTGACGGCCATGCAGGAGTGGGGAATGAAGACGATGCTGATAATGGGGTTGGCATCATCTTTCATTGGCCTTTGCGCTGGTTTATTTGTTTCAGTGCCAAGGGAGCCTGGGAGCAGCGCTTCAAGCAGGGTAAAGGGTTCCTTCAGTTTCAGGGAACTTTTTGAAGGAAAAGCCATTCCCATTGCCCTCACAGGCGCCTTTTTTGCCATTGTCTATTCTTCCATCCTGTCCTTTGTGTCGATTTATGCCGATGAGGCGGGCCTTAATAGTGTTTCCAGCTACTTCTTTGTGGTTTATGCGGCAGTGCTGCTGGTCTCTAGGCCATACACCGGAAAATGGTTTGACCTATACAGCCCGAATGCCATTGTCTATCCGGCCATCACTTTGTTTGCTGTTGGCATGCTGCTTCTTGGATCGGCCCATTCAGCGCTGATTTTCCTTGCAGCTGCAGCCTTAATCGGGCTTGGGTGGGGAACCTTGTTTCCCAGCTATCAAACCATTGCCATTATGGCCGCTCCGCCAAAGCGGCGCGCAATGGCGACCGCTACTTTCCTGTCAATATACGATATCGGCATTGGTCTCGGATCCTTCCTTATCGGAATGCTTGCTGCAAAAGTGAGCATTGGTACAATCTATTTTTACAGTTCCATTTATGTACTGGCCGGCATCGGGGTTTATTACCTGCTTCAGGGGCGCAAGCTTCAACGTGGGAAACAACCTGAAGGTGTGGAAAGTATGTAAAATTGAAAAAAGCGAACCGGCCATCCGGTTCGCTTTTTTATCCACAAAAAAAGGCTTTAGTAACTTGCGTCTTCACAAGAAGTATAAGATGAACATTGAATAAACTGCCGCGGTATATTTATTCCACTTGGTGATTTTTATAACCTAAACGACGTAAGCCCTACCTCTCTTACATCCTTACGGCTCCGAAGCCGATCCAGTGTGAATAAGTTTGACACTAAAAAAATTTTAAGCAGAACGCCATTCGTTTATTGACGTAGATTTCAAGTTACTAAATTACTGGGGAACTGTGTTATTATACTTCATTGATAAAGATTTGTCAAATAGTTGGAAGATGGCATCGGGATGTGCCCTTAAAGGTTATCCAGAAAGTTATTCACATAATAAAACTTGCCAACAATATCCTCCACAGGTTTATCCACATTATCCACATCTACACTGGGGTTTATCCCCTATATTTGTCCACAAAAGGAGGGGATAAGGGATAACGCTGGATTTAAAAGGTATTAACAATTTTCATCCCCATTATCCACAGCGTTGTGGATATGTTTGTTGCCTGCGGTGCTGCAAACGGCTCTTATGTGAAATCCTTGTGAACACCATTGTTGTACAGTGAAATTTATTGTATAGTTATCTTATCGAGAGTTAGTGAATGTTTTCACAAACTTTCCATTCTCTTGCCATGATTACTGTACATCCCCTCCCCCAGAACAAAAAGCACAACCAGTAATGGTCCTGCTTTTTGTTATCTTTCCAGATCTTTTCTTCATTGAAAAAAGGTTAGCGTTTGCGTCCTTTTGCCCTGGCATCTGCTGCCTTTGAACGCGCCATGGCTTCCAAATCCTCGTGGTCTGCAAGGTCCCGGTCAAATTCAACATCAAGGCCGTCAGACTTCATGTTCTTAGGCACTTGTGGAAGCTTATTGGTATTCTTATCCCTGCTTTTATTCCCGCGTGAACGTCCCATTGTCAAACTCCCCTTTCGGATATAAGAGCTGGAAATGAAACAAAAGTACGGAAAACCAATGTTTCCGTACCTTTATCTTGTGCTAATTTTCAGGGAGTTATAAATGGGAATTATTGATCGCGCTTTTTGTTGGCAAAACCGCCAGCCCTGTCTGCCGCTCTAAATTCATGGTTGTAAGTTACTTCCTGCATGCTGGAAAGTGTGTGTCTCCGTTTTTCTTTTCGCTTTCTTTCTCCTGCCACTGTTAATCACCCTTCCTTTTCATATCCTTAAAATTATTTCCATATAAGGAGGGATTAAACAGGGTCATTTTTTAAAAATTTCAGTGAGTGCTCCATGCAAGGTTGGATAATTAAATTCAAAACCATGAGCAAGCAGCTTTTCCGGCAGAACACGCTGGCCTTCCAGGACAAGGAGGCTCATTTCTCCAAGCAGCATTTTAAGTGCGAAACCCGGAACTGGAAGCCAGTGCGGCTTGTTTAGGACAGATGCAAGCTCTTTTCCAAATGTTTTCATTTGAACAGGATGGGGAGCGGTGAAGTTTACGGGGCCCGATATGGCTTCTTGTTCAAGGACAAACCCCAATGCCCGGGATACATCCTCAATATGGATCCATGACAGCCATTGTCTTCCTGTCCCAATGGTCCCTCCTGCAAACATGTTGTATGGAGTGACCATTTTCGGCAATGCTCCTTCGGCTTGGTCAAGGACGACGCCAAAGCGGCAAAGGACAATTCTGACACCTAACTGCTCTGTTTTTGCAGCAGCCTCTTCCCATTGGATAACGGTATCAGCAAGGAAATCAACCCCAGGAGTTCCCGCGTTTTCCGTAAAGGTCTCTTCCTCGGATGTACCATAATAACCGATGGCACTGGCATTTATTAATACGGCAGGCTTGAGCGCAAGCTTGCTTATGATTCTGTGGATTTCGCTGACAGCCTTCAGTCTGCTTTGAACAATCGCTTCTTTTCCCTTGCTGGTCCAGCGGCTGTTGATGGTTGTGCC
Organism: Mesobacillus campisalis; assembly: GCF_000986785.1. Classification (GTDB taxonomy): domain Bacteria; phylum Bacillota; class Bacilli; order Bacillales; family Cytobacillaceae; genus Mesobacillus_B; species Mesobacillus_B campisalis. Next base: position 41,967 of record NZ_LAYY01000028.1, read on the forward strand.
TGCCAGGTTCACAAAAGCCTCTGCACCCTCCAGTTCTTTGTCAGGCTGGTCTCCCTCATTGAGCCAGCGGACATAATGCAGGCTGGAGTTGCCGGTCTTCTTTGGAGACCTGCTTAGGATCATGACTTCATGTCCTTGTTTAATAAGATGGCCGGTCAGGTGCCTGCCAATCAATCCTGTCCCGCCTGCAATGACAATTTTCACTTTTTACACCCCCATCAAAATTCAACCTTATAACTACTTTCCGTGTGATTCGCTCTAAATCCTTTAAGCAATATGGTAAATTATAAAAAGAGGTGAGAGAGATGCCCGTTATATCCAAAATAGTGCTCCAAAAGCATAATAAAGAACGCTATAGCATTTTCACAGACAGCGGGGCAGGAGAAGTGTATGCCTTTAGTGTGGATGAAGATGTGCTGATTAAATATCAGTTAAAAAAAGGAATGGAACTTGATGAGTCCGCCGTTGCTGATATGCTTTTTCAGGATGATATCCGCAAGGCGTACAATGCAGCGGTTCACTATCTATCGCACCGGATGAGGTCCGAGGGGGAAGTGAGGGAATACCTTCAAAAAAAAGAAATTTCCGAACCGGTCATTCAGGAAGCCGTTGATAAACTGTATCAATTCAATTTTCTTAATGATGAGGAATTTGCCTTGGCATTTGTCAGGACCCAGATGAATACTACGGATAAAGGGCCGGAAGTGGTCAAAATGGATTTAAAGCAGAAGGGGCTCAGCGGAACGATAATCGAGAGAGCCTTAAAGGAGTACCCGCTCGACGTTCAAGTGGAAAAAGCCGTTCAGCTTGGCCGGAAATATGCGGCAAAAAACCAAAAGGACTCATCCCGGATTTTAAAACAAAAGCTCGAGCAGCTTCTAATCCGGAAAGGCTACCCGTTTCAGGTTATTTCCATTGCGATGGAGGATGTTACCGTCGAAAAACAGGAAGAATTTGAAATGGATGCGCTGATTTATCAGGGCGAAAAACTCTGCCGAAAGCATTCGAAGCTGTCAGGGGCGGAGTTCACTCAAAAAATAAAGCAGGGCTTATACCAGAAAGGCTTTCCAATGGATATGATTGAACGCTTTATGGAAGACCTGGATGGTTAAGATTAAAAAAATTGGCTGACCTGATAAAAGGATGCCCCCGCCCGTTTGGACTTTTAGGCGGGGGCTTTTCCTACCCTTTCGTTTTGGACTCTATAATAATGGTATCCTGGTCAAGCTGTTCGAGAATGAGCTTGGCTACCTCCTGAGGTGACCTGAATTTTGCAGGATTTTCGACATGGTTGCTTCCCTCCCAGAAGGGAGTATCCATGCCGCCCATATACGCTGCGATGAATGTGATGTTCGAGCCTTCATATTCTTTTTGCAGGGATTCGGTGAATCCCCTGATCGCGAATTTGCTGGCACTGTAAATCGCTTCATGCTTTTTCCCGCGCAGGCCCGCAGTGGAAATGATATTCAAGACCAGCCCTTCCTCGTTGTTTTCAAGATAAGGCAGGACGGCCTTTGTCATGTGGATGGTGCCTAATACGTTTGTGGAAAACGTATCTTCGACCTCCTGGTCCATCGCTTGACTGAAAGGTCCAAAGCAGCCGATTCCCGCATTATTAATCAGTCCATATAGATGATGATGTTTATTTAGAACAAGCATTTTCTCCTTGATATCCTCAGGGTTCCTGATATCGAGACTCAGAATGGAAGCATGCCCTTCATCTTGTTCAATCTGTTGTTTAACCTCATTGAGAGCGGCCTCGCTCCGCCCGATCAGGACAGTATGATAGCCCTGTTTAGCGAGCAGAAGGGAAAGTTCTTTTCCCAGACCTGTCCCGGCCCCGGTTATAATGATCGTTTTCATGCGGGCTCCCCCCTTCTTCATATCTTTATCCCACCTTAACGGGCAGTAAGACCCCGCCAGGGCTATCGTGGACCAAAAGAGATATAGGGGTCAACTGCCCCCTAAAGGTCCGACAAGATTTTTCTTAGAGCTTTAGCTCTTAGAAAAATCAGTCAGGCGTAGCGTGATAAGTGCGACTAACCCTCAGTGATGGAAAATATCTCTCTGAGGGAAGTCTTCTTTATTTATATCCAATAATCGGCTATGATTAAACCGAAACGACTCGGGGAGTGAATACGATGCAGCGTGAGAAACGGTACAGTGAACTGTCGGAATACGAATTGAAACAGGAAATCGCCACCCTGAATGAAAAGGCTAAAAAGGCGGAACAAATGGGAATGGTGAATGAATTTGCCGTGCTTGAAAGAAAGATGGCCATGGCAAAGGCCTATTTAATAAATCCGGACGACTTCAAACCGGGAGAAATTTATGAAGTCGAAGGGGATAATGGAAGTTTCTTCAAAATTGATTATATGAACGGTGTGTTTGCGTGGGGATATCGCCTCAATGGCGACGGGCGAGAAGAAGCGCTGCCAATCAGCCTGCTGAAAAAGCTGGAGCAAAACCAGGAATAAACCTGATTTTGCCTCAGCACCTGAAAAATGCAGGAGAAGCCGGTTACAATTAAAAGTCAGGTGTATCGCTGTCTCTATGGCTTGATGCGTGCATTCTCTCCTGAGGGTGTGTGTTAATGCTGCCATCCGCCCGGCGGGAATTGTATTCTGCCTTGGCTCTTGGCTCTCCTTCAAAACGGTTGCTGTTCATATGTGGGAAATTTCTGGCTTTATTTCGCATAGCGGCCTCCTTGAAGGTAATGCGTGCCATTGGAAATGCACGCATTGTTAGTATTGGTGATTAAACGGGACTTTAGTACAACGGAAATATTTGCACATGGGAGTGAACTAAATGAATGATTATCATAAAAGGCTTGCCGATCTCCTGATGGAAAAAAACGAGCATATTTCACGTCAGCAGGCACTGACGTGGGTCGAACTTCTATGGGATGATTTCGAGACTACTTCTGCCAAGGCTGGAAGAGAATACAAGGGCAGTGAGCTAACCGAGAAAATCGTCACGCAGTGGATTCAGCATTATGGAGACAAGCTGCATGAATTTGTGGCAACAAACCCTAAATACAAGCATTTCCTCGAAGATGATGATAAAAAAATGCATTAAAACAGCGATGCCATGAGGGCATCGCTGTTTATTTGGGATAGCCTTAACCTGGAAGGAACTCCAGCTTTTTCTGCAATTTCTCTTCGCTGTAAATCCAGCCAGTATAGGAACTAAGGATGTTTAAATCGAGTCCGAGCTTTACCACGGCGACAAATGGATAGTGGCCGTTGCTGCGGTAGCGCAAGTCGATAAAGCGCACCTCATAATGGTCTTCAAACTCATCCATTTCCCAGCGATAGACCGGAGAGAAGGAAAGAAAAGCGGATAGGTTGACATCTTTTTTCGCTGCTTCGAGCACAGGTGTTTCCGGCACAGGCACCCGGTTAAAATGGTCAAGAATCGTCACCTTCAGGCCGTGGGCCCTGCCAACAAAGAACTGATGCTCATTCATGACCGCAACCCGCCATTCGCTGTTTTTCATGGTAGGGGCGATGATGATATCCGTTGCTTCCGGGATCATTTCCTCCACGATTTTCTGGAGCTTCCGCTTGTACATAAAGCGGTGAACATAGTAAATGACAAGCACTCCGTAAATCACCAGGAAAGTGTAGCCGGGATGGGCTCCAAAAATCCAGAAAAACAAGCCGCCTATATGGATGGCGAAAATGAATGGATCAAAAGTATTGATTACCCCCAACGCCAGCCATTTAGCCGAGAACGGCCGTAATGCCTGGGTCCCGTAGGCATTGAAAATGTCGACAAACACATGCAGAATGACTGCAAGGAACGACCAAAGCCAAAGATGGAACAGGTTGGCTTCCGGCTGAAAAAAATAAACAGCAGCCGTAACCAGGAGCGGCCACAGGAGTACGGCCGGGATGGAATGGGTAATTCCCCGGTGGTTGCGGATATATACAGCATTGTTCCTCAGTTTTAACACGGTATCGATATCCGGGATTTGTGAACCAATGACGGTTGCAGCGAGAACAGCCGTGGCTGTAGCGCTGCTGCTGGAAACAACAGGATCGAGGGTGGCCAATCCTCCCAGAGCAATTCCCATCACAACATGTGTGCCTGTATCCAAGGAAAAACCCTCCTTTTCAGGAAATTGTATAATTGCCTATACGCTGCCTTGTAACATAATTGATAATAGTTTACGTTAATATGGTCAAACAATCCGAAACCATTTGACGGTATTATATATATTCCCAAAAGGAACTACTGTTTAACATGTGGAGGCCCAAAAGTGATCAGTAACAGTTTGAAGAATTTGAAAAATGTGGAAAAAGATGCATTCAGGAGTGATCTTATCAGCTGGTTTGAGAGGGAGCAGAGGAATCTGCCTTGGCGAAAAGACCAGGATCCATACAAGGTGTGGGTTTCTGAAATCATGCTGCAGCAAACAAGAGTTGATACGGTCATACCTTATTTTAATCGATTTTTAGAAGAATTTCCATCAATTGCTGACTTGGCCAATGCCGATGAAGAAAAAGTTTTAAAAGCCTGGGAGGGGCTTGGGTATTATTCCCGAGTACGTAATTTGCAATCGGCCGTCAGGGAAGTGGAAGCAACATATGACGGGAAAGTTCCGGATACCCTTGAGGAAATATCAAAATTGAAGGGAGTCGGCCCTTATACAGCCGGGGCGATTTTAAGTATCGCTTATGGAAGACCGGAGCCCGCAGTCGACGGAAACGTAATGAGAGTGCTGTCCAGAGTCCTCTTTATCTGGGAGGATATTGCCAGGCCGGCCACCCGTAAAATCTTCGAAGAAGCGGTAAGGGAACTGATCTCGAAAGAAAATCCTTCCTATTTTAACCAGGCCTTAATGGAATTGGGTGCACTCATTTGCACCCCAACTTCCCCGTCCTGCCTGCTTTGCCCTGTCAGGGAACACTGCCAGGCTGCGGCGGAAGGGGTACAGGCAGAGCTCCCGATTAAAACGAAAAAGAAAAAACAGCGTCCTGTAGAGCTCGCAGCGGCCATCCTGGAGGACGGTCAAGGAAGAGTACTTATCCGTAAAAGACCGGAAGAAGGGCTGCTGGCCAGCCTATGGGAATTTCCGAGCGTAGAAGTCCATTTGGAGTTCGGCAGTGAAAAAGACCAGTTTCAAAATGATTTTGCTGATTTATATGGCACCCAGGCGAGGCTTGGCGAAATGCTGGGGCGAGTGGAGCACGTATTTTCCCATTTGATCTGGAACATTCACGTCTTTGCCGGAAAACTGGGGGCAGGCCTTCAGGAACAAAAAAATTTGCGTCTGGTCCATCTTGAGGAGCTCCGAAACTTTGCTCTCCCGGTGTCCCACCAAAAAATCCTTACACTATACAAAGAGAGCAAAAAAGGGGGCTGATGCAGCCCTCTTTTTTAGTCATAGGTCACCTTTGTTCCGTGCGTCCAGTCGGCTTCATTCCGGTTCAGGCCGCCGCGTCTTTCAATTTCTTCAATGATTTGCCGGTGGAGGGACTGCCCCTCGGCATTTAAATAAGGAACAACCTGCTGCATGGAATGATGGAAAAAAGCGAGTTCACTATCCTTCCACTCGGTTTTCGATACCATTGACAATTCCGTCATGTCCCGGCCTACATACATGGTTTCTCACCCTTTCTGTAACGTACCTGCATGATTGTAGTTTTTGTTCCTGCATTGTCATCTATACCTGTTCCGGCTAAAATGAAAACAAATAGATAAAGAAGGGATACTGATTATGTCGAATAAAGTGGCACTTGTTACAGGAAGCAGCAGAGGAATAGGAAAGGCCATCGCCCTGAGGCTGGCGGAAGAAGGCTATGACTTGGTAATCAACTATGCCCGGAGCAAAAAGGCAGCGCTGGAAACAGCGGAACAAATTGAGGCAATGGGAAGAAAGGCGCTTGTAGTCAGGGCAAATGTTGGCGATGTTGAGAAAATCAAAGGAATGTTCGCAGAAATAGATGCCGAATTCGGACGTCTCGATGTTTTTATCAATAACGCAGCTTCCGGAGTGCAGAGACCTGCAATGGAGCTGCAGGAGAATCATTGGGACTGGACGATGAACATCAACAGCAAAGCTCTCTTGTTTTGCGCCCAGGAAGCGGCCAGGCTGATGGAGAAAAACGGTGAGGGCAAGATTGTCAGCATCAGCTCGCTTGGATCAATCCGTTACCTGGAAAATTATACGGCGGTCGGCGTTTCAAAGGCAGCTCTGGAAGCCTTGACCCGATACCTCGCCGTCGAACTCGCTTCAAAAAACATTGCTGTCAATGCCGTATCAGGCGGGGCCATTGATACGGATGCACTGGCCCATTTTCCAAACAGGGAAGAGATGCTTGAAGAAGCGAGACTGAAGACACCCGCAGGAAGAATGGTGGAAATTGAGGATATTGTCAATGTAGTCATGTTCCTCACTGGCGATGGAGCCGGCATGATCAGGGGCCAGACCATCATCGTTGATGGAGGAATTTCCTTACTGGTTTAATGGGGAATTATTCTTCCTGTTTTTGGTTTTTATTTGTTCGGATAACACCTTCATGGGCTGGTTATATTAATATTCGTGGAGGTGATAACGATGGCAAACAGACAAAACCAAACTCAATCAGGTACAAACATTCAGCAAGTACGCCAGCAAAACGCTCAAGCTTCTCAAGGAGCAAGTGCCGGCCAATTCGGTACTGAATTTGCTAGTGAAACAAACGCTCAGCAAGTACGCCAGCAAAACGCTGCTGCTTCCCGCGGAGCACAACAGCCGACTTCTTCTTCTGGTTCAGGCCAATTTGGCACTGAGTTCGGAATGGAAAGCCAAACTAACGCTCAAGAAGTACGCCGCCAAAACCAGCAAGCTGAATCTAGAAAGTCTCAAAACGCTGGACAATTCGGCCAACAAAGCTAATTTTTCTATAATTGAGGGCACCCTTCCGCTTGGGAGGGTGCTTTTTTAGTTGTTTTACGGAGGAGCGGGGGGAAAGAGGCGCTGGCGGTAGCTCTCAATACCCGAAAATCAAGAGAGGGTGGAAAAAAAGGCACTGACAGGCTCTCTCAGTACCCAAAAACCCAGAGTATCCCCAAAAAAAGGCACTGACGGTAGCTCTCAGTACCCAAAAATCAAGAGAGGAC
>NZ_LAYY01000029.1 GCF_000986785.1 Mesobacillus campisalis
GAGAAATTCATTAGAGTGGGAGTGTTTACTTTGAGGATATTGGTTACTGGTTCAACAGGACAACTAGGGTCAACTTTAGTTAAGCAACTAAAAGGTTCTGATTATAAAGTTAAAATAACTTCTAGAAGAAAACCTGAAGGATTAGGACATTTCGAGTGGGTTTATAGCGATTTATCGTCTGGTGAAGGATTAGAAGTAGCAGTAAAAGATGTAGATGTAATTATACACGCAGCAACAAGTCCGATTAAAAATTCAAAAATGGTCGAGGTTTTAGCTTTTAAGGAGTTTTTAGGTAAAATGAAACACATAAAACATTTTATTTATCCGTCAATTGTTGGGATAGATGAAATACCATTTAAATATTATAAACACAAATATGAAGCAGAAGAATTGTTAAATAAATGTTCTATCCCTCACACAATTGTACGTGCCACTCAGTTCCACAATTTTGTCGAAAATTTATTTATATCAAAACCACTCTTTAAAAGATATATTGTCCCTGGAAACTTTAAATTTCAAAGTGTTGATGTTAGTGAATTTGCCAGTCATCTAATAAGTTTAATGGAAAAAGATCCACAAGGAAGAGCGGATGATTTTGGTGGACCAGATATTATGACATTAAAAGAAATGGCTGAACTCAAAATCAAAAAAAATAAGGAATCAAATAAAGTTTTAAGCATTTCTTTTCCAGGAAAACTGTACAAATCTATCTCCGAGGGGAAAAATACAAATTCTTTTCGAAAAATGGGGAAAATCAGCTTCGGGGAATATCTAAGTAATAAGATCGTATGAGGTATTCAGGCTACTGAGTGGGCCTTCTTTATTGCCTAAAAAAGATTGTGAAGATTTATACTTAACTAAATGGGTGCTTTAGTAGAATAAGAAAAAAATCATTCATTAAAAAAATTGCGTTTATTAGTTGCTAAGTTGAAGGCTTCATATTTCGTTTGGATGAATTATACTTTGCACCTGGTCATCTTATGTGGCACATTTTTTGACGGATTTGGCAGCGTTCCAAGCCCGGCTTTTGCATGCATTGGGAAGCAAAAGCCAAGGCCGAAGGTTATAAGCAATAAGAAAAAAATTGATTTTTTGGCCCTCTTAAATAAATGCATTTCCTAATATTTTTTAAGGCTTAATCGTCTATTACAGCTTTCCCTTGTTCACGTAACTTTTTTAGGGATGCACGCATATGATTTATTTCTTCATCGGAATGTCTTTCCCATGAACTTAATTCTGCGACTATTTTCAAAGGAGATTTAGACCTATATGAACGTGTTGGGTTTCCAGGGAATCTTTTGTCAGTTAAGTTTGGATCATTTTCAAAATCACCTAATGGTTCTACAATGAAGATTCTTTCTTTTGATGTTGATGATGCTAATTCAGCACCCCATTTAGCAGCATCCAATGTGGCGGTAAAGTAGATATAGTTCGATTTTTTATCTTGGTAATTTGATAAGTGTTGCGGCTCTAATAAATCTCCAATTTTCAATCCTGCCTTCGTACCGTGAAAAAAAGGACCATGATCCAAGACATCTTTTTTATCATTCATACTAGTACACCCCTCCATTTTTTAATTTGTGTATTACAGTATAGTATTGGAATGGCTAAAAGAGTAGTCTATAAATGATTTGCAAATCGTTGTATAATGTAAGTAGAGGGAATGATTGATCCAGAATCCGTATTTTATGACCTAGTAAAGAATCCGTTTTGATTAATCAAAATGGATTCTTTTTTCTGATTTAAGTTTTTTTTTGTTTAATCGTGTTCTAAGCAGATGTCCTTACCAGGGAGCAACATTACACCGAGCAGGTACATAATCAATATTAATTGAAATGGAGGGGAAAATATGTCAGAGATAATGAGGCCACGAAGAGTTCTTTTAGATTTAGCCGTTACTTTGGACGGATTTATAGAAGGGAAGAATGGGGAAATTGACTGGTGCATTATGGACTCCGAGATGGACTTTATCCATTTTCTGAATCGAATCGATACGATATTATACGGAAGAAAAAGCTATGATTTATGGGGCCAATATGCTGCGGAAAACGATGATGTGGAAGATGACATGTGGAACATCATCCACCAAAAAGAAAAGTATGTGTTTTCCCGAAACCAACAGGGAAGTGGAACGGGAGCACATTTCGTTAATGGAAACGTGGTTGAAGAAGTTATTAAATTAAAGAATCAGCCCGGTAAAGATATTTGGCTCTACGGCGGAGCGAGCCTTATAACAACTTTTATCAAGTACAATCTTGTCGATGAATTTAGATTATCTGTTCACCCTGTTATTTTAGGAGAAGGAAAACCATTGTTTATTGATGTAAAACAGAGGGTGAACTTAGAACATGTTGACACACGAACGTTTTCCTCTGGAGTTGTTCAATTATGCTACAGGCTGAAAAATTGATAATTATAAAACTAGTTTAGGATAGCTCCTTTCATTTTCTCATCATTTTCTCATCTTTCCCTTCCCTTATTCTCATTCCCTGAGGATATAGTAAGGATAAGAAATGAGATTGAAAATGATGAGGAGGAGATTTAAATGAAAAGAAAAGTGTTAATCGGTGCTTTAGGAGCTACGCTTGTTTTTGGAGGTACGTTTGCTGTAAGTGCTGCAAAGAAGGATGATGGCAATGAGGTCGACAATGGAGTTAAGAATGGAAAAACAATCCTCAGCACAAATGAAGTGGAAACAATAGCCCTTCAAGAAGTGAATGGTGTCATCGAAGAGATTGAACTGGAGAAAGAGGCGGATAAAGTCATTTATGAGGTAGAGATTGAAGAAAATGATATCGACTATCATTTGAATATTGATGCTTATACTGGTCAAATCTACTCCGTTGACCGGGATGAGGATGACGATGATGACAATCGTCAAAACGGTGGGCAGGACCAGCAGGATATCATTTCCCAGACTGATGCCATTGTAATTGCTGAAAAGGCAGTGAATGGAAAGATGACTGAGATTAAAATAGATGAGGATGACGGTTTTATTAAATATGAAGTAGAATTGAAAACAGCGCGCGGAGAAGCAGAAGTTGAGATTGATGCAGCAACTGGAAAAGTCCTTGACGTCGAGTATGATGATTAAAAAAGAATTTGATTTTAATACCAAAGCCCTAAATCATATAATGGGGCTTTTGTTTTGTTTAATGTTGCTTCCCGTCACTCATCATATGCTATAATAAATGTCCTTGGCAGGGGCATGACTATGTTGAAAAGGCAGAAACACGATTTGTTGTTTCTGCTTTTTCTTTTTCATCTTTCATTTGCTATAATGACTGCCATGCAGCACTAATTGGAATAAATAGGGGAGTGGAATATGGACGATAACGTTTTTGAAGAGATGGCAAAGAGGTATGATACCGAAGAGAGAATGGAATTGGCTAAAATCATCGTTAAGGAAGTAAAAGCAGAAGTAGGACATTGTCCATCAAAATCTTTAATTGACTATGGCAGTGGTACTGGACTAATTGGATTGGAATTAGCAGATGACGTTCATTCCATCCTGTTGGTCGATTCATCCAAACAAATGCTGGAGGTTGCCAAGGCTAAAATCTCCCGAAAAGGATTGGCCAACGCGAAAGTACTTTGTTCCGATTTTACCCAAGAAACTCCTGACCTTGAGGCCGACATCGTTTTAATGTCATTAGTCCTTCTTCATATTCCGGATACAGAAAAAATTTTACAGAAATTGTTCCAGATTTTAAATTATGGCGGCAAGCTCATTATTGTTGATTTTGATAAAAAAGATCAAATTTATCATCCAAAAGTCCATAATGGTTTTTTGCATGAAGAACTGAAGGCGCGATTATCCAAAGTTGGATTTTCATCAACCGAGATCAGGACATTCTATCATGGAGAACGTATATTCATGAAACAGGATGCCTCCATGTTTATATCCAGCAGCATAAAGTGAAAAATGAGAAAATAAGTGGACCTGCAAGGACATCTTTGTAGGTTTTTTTGTACCAAACTATAATTTCCATGAAGGAAGACTCTTCTGTAAACGTTGACAAAAAAATAGAAGAGGTATATCATTCATATAAATTAGTTTGTACGATGGATGAACTAAGATAAGGTGTTATGATTTCTGTAACCGCCATCAATCAGAAATGTAAGCAATTCCAAAGGTTGAATAGTAGTTTGGTTTTTATGTTATGGAAAAAAAGTAGACAACCAGTTTGAAGGCTATACAATTTAGGAAGGTGATGCATCATGGGAGAAGCACAAAGAGTAGAAATGGAAAGTCCGGAAATGGCAGAATCGAACGCTAGTGCCAAAATAGGCATAGTAGAAAAAGTTGGGTACGCATCAGGGGACTTGGCTTGTAACCTGATTTATGCGACCGTTTCCACTTATTTATTGTTCTTTTATACAGATGTTTTTGGCATTTCAGCCGCAGCAGCGGGGACCATGTTCCTGGTCGTTCGGATTTTTGATGCCATCAATGACCCGATTATTGGGAGTTTGGTAGACAGAACCAACACAAGGTATGGAAGATTTAGACCATACTTGCTGTATAGTGCGGTTCCATTTGCCATCCTGGCAATTCTTTGCTTTACGACTCCTGATTTTAATGAGTGGGGAAAGCTCGTTTATGCTTATATTACTTACACCCTTTTAACCGTTGTTTATACATTTATAAATGTACCTTATGGTGCGTTAACATCGGCGATTACGCGTGACAATGATGAAGTGGTGAGTCTTACATCCGTCCGGATGATTTTTGCCAATATCGGGGATTGATTGTCGCCTTCTTTGTCCCGTTTTTATCCTCCTCCATTGGAGACATGACGAACGATACAGCACTTGGCTGGCAAATAACGATGGGGATTATGGGAGTGGTTGGAACTCTATTGATTCTGTTCACTTTCAGGTCCACAAAAGAACGTGTCCAAGTGGTTCAGACTAATGTTAAAATCAAACCGACAGATATTTTTGAACAGTTGAAAGTGAATCGTCCACTAGTCGTTTTAAGCATCTTTTTCATCATTATCTTTGGTGTGAATTCGATTATCAACTCGGTTGGAATTTACTATGTTACGTACAATATGGACAGTCCGGATCTTGTAAAATGGTACGGCTTAATCGGTACCCTTCCCGCCTTCGCCATTCTGCCATTTATCCCATGGCTGAATAAGAAGCTGGGGAAGAAAAAGCTGCTTTATGTTTCCTTAGCGGTGACCATTGCCGGGTTGGTTGGTATCCTGGTAACACCTCCAACGATGACCGCGCTGATTTTGATTTTCCGTTTGGTTGCTGCAGCGGGAGCACTGACCGCTGGTGGCTTTATGTGGGCACTGATTCCTGAAACCATTGAATACGGCGAATATAAGACAGGTAAAAGGATGGGGGGACTCATTTACGCCATCGTGGGCTTTTTCTTCAAATTCGGTATGGCACTTGGTGGAATCATTCCTGGTTTAGTCCTTACCCAATTCGGCTATGTGGCCAATCAGGTTCAAAGCCAAACCTCCCTAACCGGAATCCTGATTACAACGACTGTTGTACCAATTATTTTACTTGTATTGGCCATGATCGAAATTAAATACTACAACCTGGATGACGAAACGTATGATAAAGTCGTACGAGAGTTGGAAAACCGTCAAAAGGTGAATCGTCAGCTGGAAAATGGAGAAATCTATTAAACCCTAAAGACAGCTGGCTATCAATTTTATAAAATAGAAATGAGGAAGTGTCATATGGACACTTCCTCATTTCTTATTTTAGAGCTTTATCCAATGTTTCAATGTTTTTTCTCATTAAACTAAAGTAATCTTCTCCATTTTGGATATCTTCCTCTGTTATAACAGATAAATTGTGTAAGTAAAGAGGCTCTGCGTTAATTTCTTTGCGAATGACCTCAGCTACTTTTGGAGCAACATTTTGTTCAAACAGAATGTATTTAATTTGTTTATCACGTGCCAGTTCAATGATATTTTGAAGGGCTTTTTGGGATGGTTCATCAGTAGGAGAAAGACCAGCGACAGGAATTTGCTGGATGCCGTAACTTTCTTCCCAATAACCGTAGGCAGCATGTGAAACGACCATCTCAGGATTTTCCTTAGATTCTGCTAAATGATGAAATTCCTCGTCCAGCTTTTCAAGTTCGTCTTTCAATGATTCGTAATTTTTTTGGAACTTTTCCTTTGCATCTGGCTTTAACTCAACAAAGGTATTTTTAATACCTTCAGCTAGAGTGATAGCTTGGTAAGGATCTAGCCATACATGAGGGTCGAGGTCTCCGTGGTCATGTCCGTCCCCATCGGTTTCAGAGTGCTCTTCGGCATGTCCGTGCTCATCCGATTCGGAGTGCTCTTCGCCGTGTCCATTCTCTTCTTTTTCATAATGGTCGTCGTGCTCATGAGCAAGGGTCTCAATTCCATGTGCAGCTTCCACGAATTTTACTTTTTGATTTTTAAGAGCATTCCCCATTTTCTCCGCAAAAGGTTCCAAACCTAAGCCGTTGTAAATAAATGCATCGGCTTCTGCAATATTCGTCATTTGTTTAGTCGTTGGTTCGAATGTATGGGCATCAGCACCAGGAGGCATGATACTTTCAACTGTGACATCTTCTCCGCCAATTTTTTCTGTGAAATCTTTCAATGGGTAAATTGTAGTAAAGATTTTTAATTGATTGGCAGCTTCCTGTTGATCCGTTTCAGTAGATATTGAAGCATTTGGTTTTTGAGAGTTACAACCTGCCAGAAAAATTGATATAACGAAGATAAATCCCAATGCCATATACTTAAATTTCATAGTGACTATACCTCTTCCCGTGAGAAATTATTTGCTCCCTATAATATCGTAATGATTACGATTTGTAAACAGTAATCATTACGTTTTATTTGCAAAAATATGCATTTATTAAAGTGAAAATGAAAGTTCAATAAAATAGGTAATAAAAGTTTCCATTCTTAATAGACTAAAACATAATCAGGTGTCATTACGATTTGCAAAAAATTTAAAGTGTTAAAGAAAAATAGGATAGGCTATTACATTTTTGAATAAACATACAAATAAAATAAGTGCTATTAAAAAAGTAATAGACGAAGGAATGATCTGAATGATTCGTTGGTTCCACTCCTATCTTATTGATTTTACCAGCTTAATAGCCTTTAGTATGGTCATTTATTTTATTGCAATCAGTCAATTCATTGGAAAAGAGTTATCCATTCATGTATCTGATTCTTTTATGCAAATGAATACCATTTTTCTGAGTATTTTAATTGAGGCCATTCCATTTGTTTTAATTGGAGTTCTCATTGCAGGATTTATTCAAATATTCATCACGGAAGACCATATTCGTCGTTTGATTCCGCAAAATAGATTTCTAGCCGTAGCGATGAGTTGTGTTGTGGGGGCCCTTTTTCCTGCCTGTGAATGCGGAATTGTGCCCATCATCCGAAGGTTAGTATCAAAAGGGGTACCATTACACGCAGGAATCGGCTTTCTTTTGACAGGTCCATTAATTAACCCTATTGTCATTTTATCCACTTATATGGCATTTGGGAATGACAGTAAGATAGCAGGGTTAAGGATGGGAATTGGTTTTGCAGCAGCAATGTTAATAGCCCTTTTAATTAGCTATTTATTTAAGTCGAGCCAATTGAAACATTCTGCATCAGAATTTACTCACTCAACGGATGGGACCATAAGAAATGAGTCACTTGTGCAACGAATAGAAGGAATGATTAAACATTCCATCGATGAATTTTTTGATATGGGAAAATATTTGATCATTGGTGCTTTGATTGCTGCATTTGTCCAAAGTTATATATCCGCAAAATCACTGTTCGTTTTCGGCGAGGGTGTCTTAGGATCTACCATTGTTATGATGGGACTAGCTTATTTCTTATCTTTGTGTTCGGAAGCGGATGCCTTTATAGGGGCTTCATTTAGAAATTTAGTTCCTAGCACATCCATATTAGCCTTTTTAGTATACGGTCCTATGATTGATTTGAAAAACACAATCATGTTGTTAAGTGTCTTTAAGGCAAAGTTTGTGTTTACGTTACTTGTTTTAATTACTTTGATTGTGTTTTTATCTGTCAACCTATCAGGCCTCTTTTAGGACGGTGAGCGAAGATGGTACGTGTGCATTTTCAACAATTTATAAGGGCGGTCGTTTTGGCGGCTTTTGCTGTTTTTTTTATCCAACTGCATTACACCGGTGAAATAACAAAGTATATCAATCCCAAGTACAATTTGATGAGTCAGATTGCTGCGGTTGTTTTTATTCTTTTTTTCTTCGTTCAGCTTTTTCGGACATTTGAGAATAACCATGATCAGCATACCCACTGTCCTCCGGGGTGTACCCATGATCATGGCTATTCCGCTTCATGGGCAAAAAAATTAGTCAATTACAGCATTATTCTATTTCCGTTGATGACTGGTTATGGGTTATCACCTGCACTATTAGATTCTTCGATTGCAGCAAAAAAAGGAACCGTTCTTCCTCAAGCTAATGGAGTTGGCAATAAAAGAATAGGAGAGGATAGAGAAAGCCAGGGATCTGCCGCTGAAACGGATCCAAACCTTATACAGGATAATGAAGCTGTTTTGCCTAACAATAACTTTTTTTCAAAAGAGAAATATGATGAAGAAATGAAAAAGCTAGAGGGATTGGATGTCATTCAAATGGAAAACGATATATATTCCGCTTATTTTGAAGCTATTAGTATGGACCCAAAAGAGTATATCGGAAGAAAAATAAAGGTTAGCGGGTTTGTCTATAAAGAAGAGGGACTTGACGGGAACCAACTTGTTCTATCCAGGTTTCTCATTACCCATTGCGTCGCGGATGCCAGTATAATCGGATTGCTTGCCGAGTTTAAGGAAGCTGGTGAATTTAAACAAGACACATGGCTTGAGATGGAAGGGACTATAGGTGTAACTGTATTCAATGGTGTAGAAATTCCGCTCATTAAAGCAAATAAGTGGGAAGTAATTGCAGAGCCTTCCGAACCATATATTTATCCGATATTGACAAACTTAACTGAATAATTGTATGAACAATTAGAGGATCCTTTTTTATCAGCTTTTAAAAACCATTAATTTTTTATAAAACTTGACTATCAGGAAGAATATTTATAAAATACAAATCGTAATCATTTCGATTTGTTCAGGAGGTGGAATTGTTGTATGACTGGCTTGTAGTTGGGGGAGGGATTCATGGTTGTACCATAGCCTCATTCTTACTTAAAAAAGAAAAAGTAAAGGTTGAAAGGCTTTGTATTATTGACCCTCACGATGAACCAATGTATAGCTGGAAGAAAAACACCGATACAATTGGAATGGAGTATTTACGTTCGCCATTTGTCCATCACATTGATGTAGACCCGCTTAGCCTTCAGAAATATGCTCGAAAGGAAAATTGGGAACGACGCCATTTTTATGGAAACTACAGACGGCCATCACTTAACATTTTTAATGAACACAGTGAATCCATTGTAAATGAGGTTGGGTTACAACGATCCTGGCAAAAGGGCTTTGTCCATTCCATTGAAAAGGAACAAGGATTTTGGAAGGTCACCACGGAGAAAGGAGAGGCCGTTAAAGCGCAAAATATTGTATTATCCATCGGCCTAAACAATCAATTAAATATACCTGATTGGGCGGAGGAACTTAAATCTGACTTTCCAGCTCAAGTTTTTCACATTTTTGAGGATAGGATGGTTCATCCATCATCCTTACAACCTCCAATTGTTATTATTGGGGGAGGGATTACTTCGGCACACCTTACGATTAAATTGTCCGGTATGTTTCCTGGAAAGGTAATTTTACTAAAGCGGCATCCTTTTCGAATCCATGATTTTGATAGTGACCCGGGGTGGTTAGGTCCAAAAAATTTGACCTCATACCATAAAGTGACGAACTATGAAGAACGCCGTATGAAGATTAAACAGGCTAGAAATAAAGGGTCTTTAACCAGAGACCTCTTTTACAAATTGAAAAGGCTTGAGAGGGAAAAAAAGATACAGATTATAGACGGTGAGGTTGAATCAATGTTTTCTGCCGGAAATCAGATTACGCTGATTGTTGGAGAAAGAGCAATAAAGGTACATACTATCCTATTAGCAACCGGATTTTCACCATCCCTTCCAGGGAAGAACTGGCTCAATCAATTGATAATAGACCTTAAGTTATCGTGCGCAAAATGTGGCTATCCAATTATTGATAAATCCTTGCAGTGGTGTCCCCATTTATATGTTTCCGGTCCGCTGGCTGAGCTGGAAGTGGGTCCAATCGCAAGAAACATCTCTGGAGCGAGGCATGCTGCAGAAAGAATCGTCAATAGTCTATAGAATTTAAATCGTAATGATTTCTATTATCAATTAGAGGTGAAACGAAATGACTGAAAAAATACCTGTAACGGTTTTAAGCGGATACTTAGGTGCAGGGAAAACAACTTTATTGAACCATGTATTAAAAAATCGGGAAAATAAAAAAATTGCTGTGATTGTCAATGATATGAGTGAAGTCAACATTGATGCCTCCATGGTTAAAAAAGGAGGATTCTCCCGAACCGATGAAAAATTGGTGGAGCTTCAAAACGGCTGTATTTGCTGTACATTGAGAGAAGACTTAATGATTGAAGTGGAAAAATTGGTTCAAGCAGGGGATATCGACTATATCCTGATTGAATCTTCGGGGATTTCGGAACCAATCCCAGTGGCCCAAACCTTTACCTATGTAGACGAAAGTCTGGGGATCAACTTATCCGACTATTGCAGGCTTGACACGATGGCAACCGTGGTGGATGCGAACCGCTTTTGGCATGATTTTGCTTCAGGAGAGACTCTGCTTGATCGTAAGCAAGGAACGGATGAGTCGGATACCCGCGAAGTAGTCGACTTACTCATCGACCAAATTGAGTTTGCCAATGTTATAGTCTTAAACAAAATCGATTTAGTGGATAAAGAAGCTGCTCGTGAGCTAAAAGCAGTATTACAAAAGCTGAATCCTAGCGCTAACGTGATTGAAAGTTCCCATTCCGAAATCAACTTAAATGAGATTTTGGATACATCTCTATTCGATCTTGAAGAAGCAAGCCAAGGAGCAGGCTGGATCAAGGAATTGAACGAGGAGCATACTCCGGAGACCGAAGAGTACGGAATTTCTTCTTTTGTTTATCGAAGAAAGAGACCTTTTCATCCTGAACGCTGGAGACAGTGGCTTGAAGATTGGCCTGTAGATATTGTCAGGGCAAAAGGCTTCTTTTGGCTTGCAACTCGAAACAATATAACAGGATTACTGTCCCAGGCTGGTCCTTCAATCGTTCTGCAGGGTGCAGGGGAATGGATTGCTGCTTATCCTGACCAGGAAAGGGAGCAAATCCTAAAGGATGAACCGGAACTGCTTGAAAGATGGGATCCTGAATTTGGGGACCGGATGACAGAACTTGTCATGATTGGAATTGGCATGAAGCAGGCTAACATCGAACGATCGTTGGATGCCTGTCTGCTAACAGAGGAAGAACTTAAGGAAGACTGGTCTTCATTTAAAGACCCTCTTCCCCAGTTTGAAGTAGAAGCTTGATTAAAAAAGGGAGGATTTAATAATGAGAGTAAAAATTACATTAGCATGCACAGAAACGGGAGATAAAAATTATATTACGACGAAAAATAAACGTACAAACCCAGACCGCCTGGAATTGAAAAAATATAGTCCGCGTTTAAAAAGACATACCTTACATCGTGAAACAAAATAGGAAATTCACAATAAAACGTAATGATTCTGATTATGAGTAAAACATTCACTTAGCTAGTTCAGTTGTTTTACTTTAAAGAGTAGGATATTTCATCACTATTTAAGAAAATTCAGGAGGAACATAAGTGGCCAAAAAATCAAAAGTTGTAAAAGAGCTTAAGAGACAAAGGATGGTAGAAAAGTATGCGGCATTGAGAAAGGAGCTCAAAGAGAAAGGCGATTATGCTGCATTAAGTAAGCTTCCTCGCGATTCTGCACCTTCAAGACTTCACAACCGTTGTCAAGTTACTGGAAGACCCAGAGGCTACTTAAGAAAGTTTAAAATGTCACGTATCGCTTTCCGTGAATTCGCACATAAGGGGCAGATTCCAGGGGTTAAAAAATCAAGCTGGTAAAAGGCCCAGCAAGGGTTGGCTACAAATGATTTTGAAAACGAAGGGAAAGAAGGTCGTTTGTAATGAATGAGAAAATAATGGAGATTTTCGCGAGGAATATTGTGGATTCTCTGCCAATGAGTAAAAGGAGAATTTATCAATTTATTGAAGGCATTGAAGATCGTTTGGCGCAGCAATCGGAGACGAAGGAACAATTTTTAACCCTTCTTAGAGAGCAATCACCTTACCACCAGGCAGGTAATCGCTTTAATCTCTCTTTAGATGAAACCGTTAAATTGATGCACGAAATTGAAGATGAAATAAACGAAAAGCTAGAGAGGAAAATCAGGAATTATAAATGGATTGACTGCACAGATCAAGTATATGGTCATCAAGTTGAGACTATTAAGAATAGACAGTGTTTCCTTATTTTTCAATAAGTTTTCCGCATCATCTCTAACGGCAGTTGATTGTTAAAGCTGTTGCCACCTTTCTTAATCCATTCGTTCAGTTTTACAATTCTGTAAAGCCTTTCGGGAGCAGGTATCATAAAAGGGAAAGGGAGAGAACACAAATTGCTTCTCTCCCCTAGTCTTTGTATATAACCTTTTTTTACCTACGCTTCATTAAGCGATATATTCTTCTCTTTCAATATCGTTGGCTTCTTCTTTAATATAGTATTTTCCTTTTGTGGCGATGGCCAAGATGACGGTCAGAATCGATGCAAGAATCGCGGCAAAGAAGGCGGCTGTACTCTGCAGGAAGGTTCCCATAAACCCTAAGGCGGCAACCGTTCCGAGAATGCATGAAATCACCAGGGACCAGACACCGACTGGATTCCACTTATGCAGATACTCCTGCCTTGCTTCATAATAGCAGGGACCTATCTTCAGGAATCTCTTGACGAAAACAGCGTCTGTCACTAAAATGGCTGCCCAAGATAATAAGAATACCCCTTGGAAAACCAGAGCCGTTTCAAGGTGATTGACGATGCCTCCAAGCATCAGGATGATTGCTGACACTCCGGTCACGACAACCCAAACACGTCTCCCTGGTTTAAAGTTGAATATATTCTCGAAAAAGTTTGATAGGGACAACGAACCGCTGTAAATGTTTGTAACATTAATGCGTACTTGCGTAATCATCGTAAATAAAGCTCCCCACATGCCAAGAAGCATCACCATGTATACTCCGGGATTTGGCTCTCCGAGACGGACGCCGAACCAAATTCCAAGACCCCCCATGACTCCAAAACAAAAAATTTGCGGGATGAATCCGATGGCGAATATACCAATTTTCATGTCTTTTGGCTTTAAGAAACGTGCGTAATCGGAAGCAAGCAGAGGGGTTAAACCCATGATTCCGTGCTGCATTCCAATACAAAGCAATAAGGCGGTTCCTCCAACCTGGACGTTTTCTGGCATATACGTCCAAAACGTTCCATTATAAACGGAAGGAGTGAGAGCAGCCATAACAATTGCCGCAATTAAAAAAATGCCGAACAGAGGCAATGACCATTTTTGCAATTTATCCAATTGCTTGATTCCAAACCAATTTAATGGAATGACAATGGTTCCGAAGAATAGAATTAAAGCCCATTCGGGGATAACGGGAAGGAATTCATGTACAGCTGCTACCAGGATCATCCCTTCTAGTGCACAGTACATAATAAAATTTGTAGCGTAAATAACGGAGGTCAAAGATGCACCTATGTAGCCGAATCCGCCGCCTCGAGACATTAGATTCACGTTCATCCCGGACTTTGCCGATAAATAGGCAATGAAGGTTCCGAGAATCCCGGCTACAATGATGGCATAAACAGCTGAAATAATGGCATTGATGGCACCAAATTGAAGGGCCATCACACTTCCCATCTGGAAATAGAAAATCGCGGTGGCAATTCCAAATGTGATGTTGGTAATACTTAACCAACCCATGTTCCTTTTGGCAAGAGGTACTCGGTCCAATGAGTAATCATCGCTCAACTCTTCGTTGAGATTGTTACCTTTAGCGGTATCAGATCTCAATAGTATCAACTCCTTTTGTGATGGTATTCACAAGGATATCGCTTGCTTTTTGTGTTTTTCCTCACAAAGATATCGCTTGCAAGTTGACTAAATTGACTGTCAACTAGATATAAGCATAACAATAATCACAATCTGTATTCAAACACGATAATTCGACGTTATTTGTCATATAACACCTCTGAAGCGCCTTTTTCCTCCAATAACTGCGTTTTTCTCTTAAATGCTCCATATCCGAATGAGAATTAGCATGTTGATAGAAAATATACGGCAATTAATGTATAACAGATTTATTTTTGCTCATATATAAAGATTGGCTACAAGAATTCTTAACAAAAAGAACTTTCATCCCTGGGTAGGCTCCATGGTAAAAAGCCATCTGAAAAGCTTGATATTCAACCTAACCTTCCTGAGTCCTTTACACATCTCTCCAATAAAAAAGACTGGGCTAAAAGAAGGACGTTAAAGGCGCCCCAAGAAAGAATTTTATATTTTTTAATAAAAACACTTGAAAGTAGTTAGACAATTTTGTATATTCTTACTATAAAGTTAGATGCTGCATCCAGGATGCAGCATCCACGCTATTTAATTTTGTTCCTGCTGTTCCTATTTTTTTTTTCTTGTCTGCTGGATGCAGGGTGCAGGATATGTGGTACCATATAAGACAGAATTATCATGAAATATTAGAAAGGAGGAGGGAAGATTGAAAGCAGTCATTCAATCCCAACCACTCTACCAGCAAACATATGAGGCAATTAAGGAAGCGATATTGAAAGGGGAGATCAAATCAGGGAGTAAAATCGTTGCGACTAAGCTTTGCGAGCAATTTGGGGTAGGAAGAACCCCGCTGCGTGAAGCCTTACGGCAACTGACAAACGAAGGGCTTCTCGTGCAGGATCAAACTTTCCTGAGGGTTGTATCGTTGGATCAGCGCGATTTTGAAGAGTTGCTGTATTGTCGCCTGCTACTCGAGAAAGACATTATCCGGCTAGGTGTTCCGAATATATCCGAAAGACAGATTGAGGAAGCTGAAGCATTTTTGCGGCTCTCGGAGGAAGCTTACCGGAATAAGGTAAACCATGAGGTGTTGGAATACAATACCAAGTTCCATGAAGTTCTAATAAATGCTTGTCCCAATCAACGGCTTGTTGAGCTGATGAAACAAACGCGCTTCATGCTTCTTTTGTACCGCGCAAATATTCTTCATTATCATTATTACAATAATAATATTTTTGTAGAACATCGGGACATTTTAGAGGCGATTAAGGAAAGAAATGTGGAAAAAGCTGTTCAAATGGTAGAGTACCATCTACTACAAGATTTAAATAGAGGCAAGGAAATTATTAATTTTCAGATGGTACAGGATACAGAATTTTAATGGCAATAAGAATAAATGCGGAGGTGAAAACGTGCTCTCTTTAGAAGGCATGAAGGTACTGGATTTGACAAGGGTCATGGCGGGGCCTTATTGCACGATGGTGCTTGGGGACCTTGGAGCAGAGGTCATTAAAATTGAAAAAGGAAAAACGGGCGACGATACAAGAAGCATGGGCCCTTTTGTCAATGGTGAAAGCGCTTGCTTTATGATGATCAACCGGAATAAACGCAGTTTAACACTTGACCTCAAGTCGGAAAAAGGCAGGGAGATTTTTTTAAAACTTGCAAAAAAAGCCGATGTAATAGTGGAAAATTTCCGGCCAGGTGTGGTCCAAAAGCTTGGAATCGATTACGAAACGGTAAAAAAGCTAAACAGAGGAATTATATATTGTTCAATCTCGGGATACGGGCAAACAGGCCCGTATAGTCAAAAAGGCGGGTTCGACATCATGGCGCAAGGGATGACGGGATTAATGAGCATGACTGGTGAACCCGACGGCCGACCTGTAAAAGCGGGGATTGCCATGAATGACATCTCAGCTGGAGTCACGGCCGTCTACTCCATTCTTGCAGCCTATGTTCACAAGCAAAAAACAAGCCGGGGCCAGCTGATCGACGTATCTCTTGTCGAATCCGGGCTCGCCTGGAGTGTATGGGAAGCAGCAAGCTATTTCGGGGCAGGGGTTGTACCGCAAAGGACTGGATCGCGGCATCGCGTATCCGCACCGTACCAGGCGTTTAAAACGTCCGATGGCTATGTGCTGGTTGGCGGAGCGAATCAGCGAAGCTGGGAAAAGTTTTGTAATAAGGTGGTCCATAAGCCGGAATGGATTGAAGACCCAAAGTTCAAGACGCCGCACGACAGGATTACGAATGTTGATGAACTGGAAAGACGAATAGAGGAAGTGCTAGGCGATAAGCCGACCCACCATTGGGTAGACCTGCTTGACGACGCCGGAGTTCCTGGGGGGCCAATCTATACATACGAAGAATCCCTACAAGACCCCCATATTCTTGCAAGAGGCATGGTCC
Organism: Mesobacillus campisalis; assembly: GCF_000986785.1. Lineage (GTDB taxonomy): Bacteria > Bacillota > Bacilli > Bacillales > Cytobacillaceae > Mesobacillus_B > Mesobacillus_B campisalis. The sequence goes on from NZ_LAYY01000029.1 coordinate 16,526, forward strand.
AGGAGTTTGAGCATCCGGTGGCCGGCAGGCTAAAAACACTTGGAATTCCGAATAAGCTTTCGGAAACACCAGGACAAATACGGAGACCTGCACCCTTACTGGGACAGCACAATGATGAGATATTACGCGATGAGCTTGATTTAACAGACGAAGAGATTAATAAATTAATTGAAGAAAATGTTGTGACAAGGGAGGAATTGGTAAAGTGATGGGACGGGCAGTAACAGAGACGGAGGATATTTACCTCGTAAAGGATGGTACCATTGCCACTTTATACTTCAATAGGCCGCAAAAAAGAAACGCTCTGACTTTTGAAATGTGGAAACGAATAGGCAGTATGGTTGATGATGTGGAGAGTGATCCAAACATAAAGGTCCTTATATTGCGAGGAGTGGATGAAACCGCATTCGCAGCAGGAGCCGATATCAGCGAGTTTAAAACGCTTCGGTATACCGCGGAAGGTGCCAACACTTATAATAATGCAACACTTGAAGCGGAGGCCAAGCTTGGTAGCCTGTCGAAGCCGACAATTGCCATGATTCAGAGCTATTGTGTCGGCGGCGGCTGCGAACTGGCATTGGCATGTGATTTCCGTTTTTCCGATAATACCGGGAAGTTCGGCATTACTCCGGCGAAATTGGGCCTGATTTATAACCTGGCAGGAACAAAAAACCTTGTTGACCTGGTAGGCCCTTCCAACGCAAAGGATATTCTTTTCTCGGGGAGGATTATTAAAGCCGAAGAAGCATCACGTATGGGATTGATTGACCGCCTTTATACTTCTGAAGAGCTTGAAAAAGAAACGTACGAATATGCAAAACTATTGTCAAAAAATGCTCAAATGTCCGTTCGCGGATCCAAGCGGATCATTGGAGAGGTACTTCAGGGGGCAACGGAAGAAAGTGAAGAAATTTCTCAGCTGATTCTATCTTCCTTTGAAAGCAGTGACTATAAAGAGGGAGTACATGCTTTCCTTGAAAAACGGAAACCGAATTTCAAGTATTCCTAAAAAGGCAAAGTTTCCAATAAAAAATCAGAATATTAGGAGGTATTTGAAAATTGTTGAAATTCAATAAGATAGGGCTCTCAATCGGGTTAGCATGTACATTGGCATTTTCTCTTGCAGGCTGCGGCGGTAACCAGACAGCTGGAACAGGTACAAAGGAAAAGGAAGCCAGCGCCGAGAGCGGGTATTCTCTCGGGAAGAATGTCGAATTTGTAGTCCCATATAGCGCAGGGGGGGGCAGTGATACAAACGCCAGGACCATTGCGAAAATCATCAAGGAAGAAGGTTTGATTAAGGAAAATATTCTTGTCGTAAATAAGGAGGGCGGTTCGGGTGCAGTCGGTAACACATACACCCATAGCAAAAAAGGAAGTCCATCAACGATTTCTACCTTCGTATCTGGGCAGATTTCAAGTGCGGTGATGAGCAATGCCAAAATCCAGCTTGAGGACCTGACACCTCTCGGAACGCTTGCTCTGGAGTCATTCGTCCTGCTGGTTGACGGGGATAGTGAATATAAAACATTTGAAGACTTCGTAAAAGCAGCAAAGGATAATCCAGGCAAAATTTCCGTAGGGGGAACAGGACTGGGTGGAGAGGACCACATGGTGTATCACCTGACGAATCGTGAGGCCTCCATCGAAACAAAATTCGTTACCTTTCAGGGCGGGGGTGAAACATTGTCTGCTTTGATGGGCGGGCATATTGATGCCTTCTTCAGCAATCCAAGTGAGGTAATGGCTCAAATCGAAGCCGGTGAGCTGAGAGCGCTCGCAACGGCGTCACCAGATAAGCTAGGAGAGCCTTTAAACGAAATTCCGACATTTAAGGAACTTGGCTATGATATCGAATTCCAGCAATTCCGTGGAATTGCCGGACCACCTGATATGCCGGAAGAAGCGGTAGCATACTGGGAGAACGTCTTCAAGGGCGTGAGCGAATCGGAAGAGTGGCAGAACAACTATATCGAAAAGTTTAGCCTGGAACCAACCTATATGAACGCGGAAGAATCAAAGGCTTTTTTTGAGAAAAGTGAAACCCTTTATAAAGAGCTTTTGACAGAGTTGGACTTGATCAAGTAGGAAATACAGCGGGCAAAGGGAAACCTTCCTTTTGCCCTCCATTTTAAAGGGGTGAACGAGATGGACAGGATGATATCGGTTTTCATTATATTATTTGGAGGCTACTGGGCATTCAAAGGCTGGACTGAATATGGCTTTTGGATTGACAAAACCCCTGGGTCCGGATTTTTGCCGGTGATAATCGGCATCGCGACTATGTTATTGGCGACTCTTGGACTTTTAAAGAATAACCCGCCGGTTTTCCGTATTGAGAAGAAAAATTTTGTCCCGGTAATTGGTGCTTTGCTGATGGTCGCTTCCATAAGCGTATTTGGAATGATCATTTCGATCTTGTTGTTTTTAGTCCTGTGGCTTTTGATTGTTGAAAAGTTCACCATTAAACGTGCTTCAATCCTGGGGTTGAGTACTACTCTAGTTATCTATCTTATTTTTGATATGGTGCTTAAGGTACCGTTTCCAACAGGAATAATCGGATTTTAATATAAAGGGTGTGTGAATATGGTAGAGATCTTTGGGATGCTTCTGAATGGTTTTTCTACAGCGCTATCATTTGAGAATATCCTAGCGGCCATGATCGGTGCGGCAGTCGGAATTATAATTGGTGCAATTCCAGGCCTCGGCTCCGTCACTGGCGTCGCGTTGCTGCTTCCTTTAACATTCAGTCTTGAGCCGGTTACAGGCATCATCATGCTTGCCGGAATATATTATGGTGGCATGTACGGTGGATCTTACAGCGCAATTTTGATCAACATCCCCGGGGATTCACCGGCAGTAACAACGGCCCTCGATGGTTACGCCATGGCCAAGAAGGGGAAGGCGGGTAAAGCTCTGTTTGCTGCCAATCTGTCTTCATTTATTGGTGGTACGATCGGAATTATTATTTTAACTTTCATGGGACCATTGCTTGCTCAAATTGGCCTGGCGTTCGGTCCGGCAGAAATCGCCGTCCTCATCCTGCTCGCGCTCTGCTCCGTAGGATGGCTGCTCGGCGACAGCCCACGCAAGGGCATTGTGACCACGATGATTGGAATTTTACTCGCCACCATTGGAGTAGACCTTGTTTCCGGAAGTGAACGGTTTACATTTGGTTCGGAAAATCTGTTAAGCGGACTTTCTTTTATTCCTCTCGTTATTGGTATGTTTGGATTCAGCCAGATTCTTGAGATGATTTCGGAAAAAATCAAAACGGACGACATAGGTGACAAGGTTACTCTTAAGGAAAGCTTGCTGGATGGTCAGGAATTGAAAAGCGTTATACCTGCTTCCATCAGATCGGGTGTTCTTGGGAATTTTGTTGGGATTCTGCCTGGCGCTGGGGCTACAACAGGGTCACTTTTGTCCTATATTTTTGAAAAACGGGTCGGGAAGAACAAAAAGGAAATGGGTAAGGGCGCAATTGAAGGAGTTTCCGCATCTGAATCCGCCAACAACGCTGCAGCTGTGGGCTCGTTTGCACCGCTGCTGTCACTAGGCATCCCAGGATCAGGTACATCCGCCGTTCTTCTTGGGGGATTGATGATGTGGGGGTTGCAGCCAGGGCCGCTTCTTTTTCAGCAAAACCCAGAGTTCGTTTGGGGTCTTATTTCTTCCATGTATGTAGGGAATCTGATCACCGTAATTGCCGCCATCCTGATCATACCGTTTTTGATGAAAATCATCCGGATACCAACATCCATCATGATTCCAGTCATAACAGTGATTTGTTTTGTAGGTGCATACAGCTTTCAAAACAGCATGTTCGATGTTTGGATCATGATTGCTACCGGAATCATTGCTTTTTACCTTAAGTCCCATGATTACCCAATTGCTCCTCTTTTACTCTCCTTTGTACTGACACCAAGATTAGAGCAGGCAGCCCGTCAGGCCCTAAACCTATCTGACGGAAGTTTGGGCATCTTCGCATCCAGCCCAATCTCGATCACACTACTTCTGTTGATTGTCCTGTTTATTATGTCGCCACTCGTAATGAAGCTTTTTAAAAAGAAACAAGCCGTTAAGGAAGACCCGATAGCCTCGTAAACAATAGGTTTCAATGAGGCTGTGATAAATAAATGGAAAGAAGGAATCGCATGCTGTTCGAGTTTAAGGAAAATAAGCCGAAATTACACACGTCCGTTTATGTCGCTCCAGGAGCGCAAGTAATAGGCCAGGTATTAGCAGAGGAAGATGTGACAATTTGGTTTAACGCTGTTCTCAGAGGCGATAATGAGCCTATAAAAATCGGTAAAGGTTCTAATATCCAGGATGGGACAATTATTCATGTCGATGAAGGCTATCCAGTCATAATTGAAGAAAATGTGACAATTGGACACAATGTAATTTTGCATGGCTGCACGATTAGAAAAGGGGCACTAATTGGAATGGGAGCCACCATTTTAAATGGAGCGGTCATCGGGGAAGGCGCCTTGATTGCTGCAGGCGCTGTGGTTGGAGAGGGGAAAATCATCGAGCCGGGCGTGTTGGCTGCAGGTGTTCCAGCAAAGCCATTAAAGCAGTTATCAAAGGAGAATATTGCAAGGATTGCTGATGGAGCTGGGCACTATGTGAATAAAGGAAAAGAGTACAGAAAAGAGAACATCAGGTAAGCTCGAATAACTAGAAAACTAGAATCTGAAGTTTTTCCAATATTTAAAATAAAAGAAGCGGAGGGAGTCCATGAAACCGTTGGAAAACGTTAAGATTATTGATTTGTCCCGCATTTTGAGCGGACCCTACTGTACGATGACACTCGCTGACTTAGGAGCAGAAGTAATAAAGGTGGAAGCACCTTCAGGAGATGACACTCGAAAATGGGGTCCACCTTTTGTTAATGGAGAAAGTGCCTACTTTCTAAGTGTGAACCGGAACAAAAAAAGTATTGTGCTCAATCTAAAGACCGGAGAAGGCAAGGAGATTCTGCTTAAACTGGTTAAAGACGCAGACGTGGTCGTCGAAAATTTCAGGCCAGGGACTTTAGATCGTCTTGGAATCGGCTTTGAAACCCTTAAGTCGGTCAATCCCGGTATTATTCTTGCTTCGATATCTGGTTATGGACAAACCGGACCTTATTCCCAAAAGCCTGGCTATGATGTGATTGCGCAGGGGTTTGGGGGATTGACAAGTGTAACCGGTGAGCTTGGGAAACCGCCTGTTAAAGCTGGATTTTCTGTTGCTGATATCGGTACAGGAATGTGGGCGGTGATTGGAATACAGGCTGCGCTACTTGCCCGCAGCCGTACCGGAGAAGGTCAGTGGATCGATGTGTCACTTGTCGATACGATGATTTCCTGGCATACATACTTGGCGGGGAATTATTTTGCCAGCGGAAAAAACCCGGAACCACAGGGAGGGGCCCATCCCAATATTGTTCCATATCAGCTTTTTGAATCCGCCGACGGCTACTTTAATATAGCTGTCGGAAATGAAAACCTCTGGGCAAGATTTTGCACAGTAATTGATATGGCTGAATTAAAAGACCATCCGGACTATGCTACAAATTCTGATCGGGTTATTAATCGGGAAAAGCTTGTTCCACTACTTCAGGATGTTTTTCATACAAAGACCACGAAGGAATGGGTTGCCGAGTTAGAAGCTGCCAGCATTCCTTGCGGACCGGTGCTGAAATTCAGCGAAATTTTCGAAGATCCACACGTGCTAGCGAGAGAGCAAGTGGTTGAAGTCCAGCATCCTACTGCGGGGAAGGTAAAAATGACAGGGATACCTGTAAAGCTTTCTGGCACTCCAGGGGAAATCAAAAGCGCTCCTCCCATTCTCGGTCAAGACACGAGGGAAATTTTGTCCTCCTTAGCAGGACTTACAGATACACAGATTGATGCGCTCGAGAGGGGCGGGGTTGTCATGGCAGGATCCGTAGCTGAAATAGATATTGTTTGATCAAAAGATCGGCAGCTTACCGCTGCTGGCACCATCTACCATAGAAAGGAGATTCAGGCATGACTCAATTATTGAATAAGGTATACGGGAGCCTAATTGGGGGAGAGGATGTGCCCGCTGAAAAGCAGATTCCAGTCCACAATAAATTTACGGGTGAGACGATTGCCCATATTGGGAATGCATCACGGGAAGATGTTGAAAAAGCGATTGAAAATGCCTATAAAACATTCAAGACAATCAGTCTTTCTGTCCACGAGCGTTACGAAATATTAATGAGGGCAGCTGAAATTTTTAAAGAAAGAAAAGAGGAGCTGGCGCTGACGATCGTCAAGGAGAGCGGCAAGGTCCTTAAAGAAGCAAAAGCGGAAATTGATCGCGGAATCCAGACATTTACGGCTTCCGCCGAAGAGGCAAAGCAAATCACCGGGACAGGGATTCCTCTTGGGGGACAGCCTGGCAACGATAACAAGCTCTCTTTCACGATCAGGGTCCCGGTCGGAGTTATTGGCGCAATTACCCCCTTCAACTTTCCCTTTAACCTGACCGCCCACAAAATCGCCCCGGCGATAGCGGCTGGAAACACCGTTGTCCTGAAACCGGCAGAGTTGACGCCGATTATTGCCAACAAAATGGCCGAAATTCTGCTTGAAGCAGGACTTCCTGCGGGCTGGCTAAACGTTGTAAATGGACTTGGCAATGAGACGGGGCAATATTTGCTCGAGGATAAACGGATTGCGATGTATACGTTTACAGGCAGCCCTGCTGTCGGACGTCATATCAAATCAGCTACCGGAATCCGCAAGGTTGTCCTTGAACTTGGTAACAACTCCCCAAACATTGTACATAAGGATGTTGCCGATCTTGATCGCGCTGTCGAACTTTGTGTAACTAGAGGGTATTTTAATGCCGGGCAAGCGTGCATATCGGTACAGCGAATTTATGTACACGAAGATATACAAGATGAGTTCTTAGAAAAGGCTATTGCTGTCGCTAAGGCGATGAGAGTGGGCAACCCCGAACTTGAGGATACAGATATTGGACCAATGATTTCCGAAAAAGAAGCCATACGTGCCGAGAGATGGATAACTGAAGCAGTAGAACAGGGTGCAACGGTAGCGTATGGAGGAAAAAGAAGCGGTGCCATTCTGGAGCCGACAATCATTACAAATGCGCGGCCAGAAATGAAGATTGTATGTGAGGAAGTATTTGCACCGGTAATTAGCATCATTTCATATAAGAACATTGATGACGCATTTGAGCAAGCCAACGATTCGGAATATGGACTGCAGGCTGGACTTTTCACTTCAAATCTAGGCTTGGCGGTAAGGGCAGCCCATACACTGGAGTTTGGGGGCGTCATCATCAACAACGTATCAACCTACCGGGCAGATGTGATGCCATATGGCGGAATCAAAAACAGCGGCATAGGGAAGGAAGGGCCAAAATACGCTATTCAGGAAATGACCGATGAGAGAATCGTAGTCATAGACATGTAACGGAGGGAAACAATGAGGAATACTTTTGAGTTTTTTTCAACAAAAAACGTCGTCTTTGGGAACGGATCTGTTAACAAGCTAGGTACAATACTACAGCGGTTTGAAGCTAGAAATATACTACTTATCACGGATCAGGGGATAAAAGCTGCAGGGCTGCTTGATAGAATTGCCGGAATTCTAAAAGAGGAAGGATACAATGTTACGATCTTTGACCAGGCAATTCCTGAGCCACCGATTGAAACAGCTGTCAAATGCTATGAGTTTGCCAAAGCTGAACAGAAGACGGACGTTGTGATCGGCCTTGGCGGCGGAAGCAGTATCGACCTTGCCAAAATCGTAGCCCTCCTGATGGAATATGGTGGGCATCCAAGGGATTATTTCGGCGGGGAAAACCTCGTGCCGGGACCGATTGCGCCTCTTATCGCCATTCCGACAACGGCAGGAACCGGTTCTGAGGTAACATCCGTTGCTGTGCTCACCGATACGGAGAACAATCTGAAGGTCGGAATTTCCGATAATTATCTTCGTCCAGCTGTAGCCTTGCTAGATCCCGAGCTTACGGTTAAGTTACCACCTTTTGTGACAGCCTGTTCCGGTATCGACGCACTTGCCCATGCAATCGAAGCTTTCACGGCTAAGGACTTCAAATACATTGAAGCTGAGGGGGAGTTGCTTTTCCAGGGAGCTAACCCCATCAGCGATGCGCTCGCTGTCAAAGCTATCGAGCTCATTTATCATAACCTTCCACTGGCTGTCCAGCAGGGAAGCAATCTTGAAGCAAGAGGACAAGTCCTTATGGGCAGCCTCCTGGCCGGAATGGCCTTTTCCAATGCCGGCACCGCTGCAGCACATGCTCTCGCCTATCCGATAGGCGCAAGGTCGAAAGCACCGCATGGCCTCGTAACGGGTCTTCTTCTTCCATATGTCATGGAGTATAACGTGCATACCAGCCCAGAGAAGATGGAAGCAATTGCCCGCTCTTTCCACCGTAATACAGATGGAATGACTAAAGCGGAGGCAGGAAGGGAAGCCAGCAAGGCAGTGCTTGAGCTACTGCATAAAATCGGATTGCCGGCAAAGTTATCTGAAATAAATATTGATGTGAACGATCTTCCAGAAATTGCGGAGAAAGCTCTACCGATCGAACGGCTGATCCGGAATAATCCGAGGGTACCAACCAAGGAAAGTTTGCTGGAGCTTTTGAGAAATTCCTACTGATTTGAAATGGGCGAAAAAGGGGGGATGACAGAAATGGCGGAGCAAATCGTTCCTTATGAACAATTAAAGGCTCTTTGTGAAAAAAGCTGATTGAGGCTGGAATACCGGCTGATGATGCAACAGTCACAGGAAACGGCAGTAGGCAATGAAACTGTGCCTAAAGGACAACTGTTCGTCCTCGGGGATAACAGAAGATATAGTACAGATAGCCGTCATATTGGAGCTATTCCGCTAGAGAAGGTAATAGGAACAACAAATATTGTTTTCTTTCCCATCAGTAAAATGAAAATGATATTGCTTCGTATAATTGCCAGCTTTTAAGGTGCAACTATTCAAAAAGAAAGTTGCACCTTTTGTATTCATCTTTGTTTTTCATTCAGGATGGATTTTCCCTTATTAACTTCGTATGTTCTGGTTTTCCGGCTCCCAACCAGATACAGCAGCAATATAACAATCATGAATCCTGCAGAGTAGCTGAAGGTCATTCCGTATCCAACTCTGTTTGCAAGGAATCCAAGTCCTACGGAACCAATGGCCATGCCAGAATCCATAAAAATGAGCAGCATGGAATTGGCTGTAGCCTTTTTCTCGGGTGGGACCAGCGTCAATGCCCACGCTTGGATCGTTGGCTGGAGGATGGCAAAAGCGATTCCGAATAACACCCCTGAAATCAAAACCATTATCATACTGGTAGAGAAGCCTAATAAAACTAAACCTCCGGCTCCTGAAACAGCTGCCGGAATCATAAGCATTCTATGGCCGAACCGGTCGAAAATTTTACCAGAGAAAGATCGAACTACAACCATCGCGATTCCTTGTGCGATAAAAAACTGTGAGATCCTTCCGCCAACGTTGATTTCTTCGCCAAATGTCCCCATAAAATTGACCGTTCCGGCAATAGCCATATAAGTCAACGCCACCAATATGCTTGGAAGAAGGACACGTTTATCGAACATGTATTTATAAAAGGGTTCCTTTTTTGTCTCCTCTGGACGTTCCTTTTCTTTTGTAGCCGTATTTTTAGTGAAGAAGCTGCACAAAAAGGCGAAAAACATAAGAGCGAGGGTTAACAACATCAACGACCGGAATGAATAATTCGCCAGATAGGCAATGGCGATTAGCGGCCCAAGTGTCGTTCCAACGCTAGTAGACATGGCGAAGTAAACAATGCCCTCGCCTAACCGGGATTTGGGAACGATATTGCTTGATATCGTGAACAGCAAATTCGTAAGCATACAAAACCCAATGCCTTGCAGGGCTCTAATGAAGATTAAAAATCCGATGGAGTCATTCAAAAAAGTAAGGCCGATTGTGCCCAAAAAATAGAGGATGGAAATAATAAGAAGCATTTTCATATTCACTTTTTGGATGATGAAACTCGCAAAAAAGCGCGTAATGAGCGATGCCAGCATTAAGGTCGTGGTCATCGTTCCTGCGATGGCAGGATTGTCACTAATGGTCGCCACAAAAATGGGGAAACCAGCCGTGATCATATAAAAAGAAGAGAAAATGACTAAAGCCAATAAGATAATGATGACATATTGATTGGTCCAGAGTTTCACTTTTACCTTGCCCATGGAAATAAGACCGCCTTTCAATGGCTTTTCTATAAGTAGTGGTATTACTTACAAAGTAGGACAGATTTATTCTTTCCTTGTTTTTGTAAAATATTTCGTCTGGTTTTTATCTGCAACTAAGCAACCTGCGGTCTTTTAAAAAATATAAAAAGGCAGAAACGTTTGGATGATCCTAACGTTTCTGCCTTTGCAAACACAATGAAAAGCTGTTTAATGAATATTGCGCTTCCTGAAACTCCCGCCCTTCACTTCGGCAACTTCATACACTGTCACGAAGGCGGCTTGGTCGATTTCATTAATGATTTCTTTTATTTTCGTTTCTTCCAGCCGGTTAATAATACAGGTGATTTCCTTGAATTTTTGATTGGAATATCCACCGTACACTTCATTATAGGTAGCGCTTCGGCCTAGGCGGTCACGGATGGTCTCAACCATTAATTCAGGCTGAGTGGTGATGATTTTGAACGTTTTGGCCCCGCTTAAACCTTCTTCCACGATGGTAATCACCTTCGAAGCAATATAGTAGGCGATGGCTGAGAGCAAGGCTCCTTTTAGACCAAATACGGTTGAAACAAAGATAAAGACAAAGATGTTTAAGATAAGGATCAAATCACTTGTCCCAAACGGCAGCTTTCTCGAAAGCAGGACCGCCAGCATGTCAATTCCATCCAACGCACCGCCATTCCTTAGTGCCAACCCCATTCCAAATCCAAGAATGATGCCTCCAACTACGGTAATTAACAAAGTATCTCCTACGATAATCGTGGGAATATGGTGCATGAGGAAGGTGCTTATTGCGAGTGACGCGATTCCGAGTATCGAATAAATCGCAAAACTTTTTCCAATCTGCTTATAGCCCAGCCAGATAAATGGAAGGTTGAGAAGGGCAATGAGGACGCCCAACGGTAGGCCGAAAAGCTGTGAACCTACGATGCTAAGACCCGTTACGCCTCCATCAGATACGCTGTTTGGGATCAATACCGCTTCCAGTCCATAGGCCGCGATAAATCCGCCAATCATAACAACTAGTCCCCGAAAAAACATCATTGGTTTGTTTCGTTTTTGTTTCGTGTTTGTTCCCATATAATGGCTCCCTTTTGAAAATTTCCTTTTATACTATAACATAATAGATGGCAGGGGAATGGAAAAATCTCACTGCGTATTAGAAGCATTTTACTTGAGAATAATCTAGTTTGTATGAAAAGATGAAACAGAATCAATTGGATTTAATTCGACATATTTATACCAAGGAGGGCAACCATGAACATTAAAGCAGCCGTTACACCTGGACAAGGTCAGGATTTTGTTCTTGAGGAAGTACAATTGGCAGCTCCGAAGGCAAATGAAGTTTTAGTGAAAATCGTTGCTACCGGTGTTTGCCATACGGATGCCGTTGCACGTGATGCAGCCATTGCACCGCTGCCTGCCGTGCTGGGACATGAAGGAGCAGGGATTGTAGAAGAAGTTGGGGAAGCCGTTACACTCCTGGAGAAAGGCGATCATGTAGTACTATCATTCGCCCATTGCGGCCACTGTGATAACTGTTTAACAGGCCACCCAACCGTTTGTGAAACATTCAATGATTTAAACTTTGGCGGTACGCATGACGATTACACACATCGATTATCCAAAGACGGCCAGCCACTTTCGACCTTCTTCGGCCAATCTTCATTTGGTACATTTGCCATTGCCCACGAGCGCAATGTTGTTAAAGTGGATAGAGACGTGGATCTGGCTTTATTGGGGCCTTTAGGCTGCGGGATTCAGACAGGGGCAGGAACTGTTTTAAATAGTCTGAAGCCGGAATTCGGTTCGACCATTGCCATTTATGGTGCAGGTGCCGTTGGTTTAAGTGCGATCATGGCGGCAAAAATTATGGGCTGTAAAAAGATCATTGCCATTGATGTACATGACTCACGTCTGGAGCTGGCTAAAGAGCTTTGCGCCACACATACACTTAATGGAAAAGAAGTGGATGTTGTGAAAGAAATTAAAGAATTAACAAGGGGCGGCACCAATTACGCAATCGATACAACGGGGGTTCCGCCAGTTGTTCGTCAAAGCTTACAGGCATTGCGCCCGCTTGGCGTTGCGGCCATAGTCGGCGTTACACCTGTAATGGATATTGATGTGCATAATGATATCATGGCTGAAGGAAAAACCATGATGGGCGTCATTGAAGGCGACTCCGTACCAAACGTTTTCATTCCACAATTGGTTGATTACTACAAATCGGGACAATTTCCATTTGATAAATTAGTCAAATTTTATGACTTCGAAGACATCAACCTAGCCTTTGAAGATTCAAAAACTGGAGTAGCCATTAAACCAATTGTAAGGATTGCACATTAAGAAGCAGAGGGACGGTTCTCGTGCTTCAATTCCGGATATATGAACACGGATAACCTACCGAATGAAAAGGAAATGAAAACATCCCCTCCTAAAGTTTGCATGTAGGGAGGGGATGTTTTCATTTTCTTTATCCAACTATATTCTATTATAGGTTTGCAACTTTTTGATCGGGTAAATGACGGCGGCGTTCGAGCTCGATATCCATATCAGCACGCTTATCATCGAGTTTATAAAACCAAACCGTTACGCCAATCAGTAAACAGATAATCAACGGCACCCAGATGAAGCTGATTTCTATATAATTTAAAGCAGTCGCTGTTTGAGTGGCATTTGGCACGTAACCACCCAAGCTTAAAAGTCCTCCGATAAAGGCACTTGCAAGCCCCATGCTTGCTTTAACAGAAAAACCTTGGAAAGCAGCAATCATTCCGGCAATACTGCGATTCTCTTTGTACTCCGAATAATCAATGATATCAGGCTGAATCGCAAAGATGGTGCCAAAAATCCCATATATCCCGAGACCGGTTATGCCGAGTCCGGCAATTAGGAAAATGGATGATGATCCGCCTAAATAAATCATTAAATCTCCGCCAATATAAATGAAGGTACTTAAAAGCAAGACATTTTTCTTGCCCATTTGTTTTTGCAGCCACGGCAGGATCAATAACATGGGAAGTCCGGAGAGGATTCCAAAAAGCCCAACAAACGTCAGCCAGTCTGTCCGTCCAAGGTTATAGGTGAAATAATAAATCACCGTTGTATTTCTGATAACAAATAAAGCGAAGTAGAGAAAATTCAGCACAAAGAAAATCATGCTCTGGCCTGTCAATCCTTTTAAATCTTGTTTAAAAGAAGATTTCTCATGGGTGACGGAAGGGGGGACAACCTCTTTCGTACTCACGAATGTGAGAACAAAGATCACCATCGCAATAATGCCATACATCGTCATTGTAATCAAAAATCCTTTTTCAGCATCTCCTTGACCGAAAAACTCTACTAGCGGCGTTGTAATAGACATGACTAATGCGGTACCAATTAAGGCGCAGATCATTCTGGTTGAAACGAGCCAATTTCGTTCCTGGTTATCTGAAGTCAACCTCGGAACGATGGTATTCAAAGGGATATTTACAACTGTATATGCCGTACACAACAAGGTATAAGTAACATAGGCCCAAATAATCTTGCCAGTCATTCCAAAATCCGGAACATAAAACGTTAAGAAGGTAAACACAGCAAACGGCACGGCGCCGATCAGGAAATAAGGCCTTCCTTGTCCCCATCTGGTATGTGTGCGGTCAACCAATAGCCCCATTCCCGTATCGGTTGCCGCATCGATGATTTTTGTGATCAGCATCATCGTACCTGCAACAGCTGCCGTGATCCCAAAAACATCTGTATAAAAAAACATTAAGTAAGAGGCCATTGTACTGAAAACCAGGTTACATCCTAAATCGCCAATTCCATACCCAAATCGCTTTTTCCATTTAGTCATTTCCGTTTCCATCCCCAATTCCTTTTGCAAGTTTTCAAAACCTAAAGAATTTGTTCGTTCGTAATTATTGAGATAGTATTGTCAACGTTTTCATATCATCCTTTAAATGATGATAGATTGATTTGTAGGCAGCATAATATTCGTTATACTTTTTATGGTTTTCCTGATTCGGCATAATCTTTTCATCTAAAACCTGCCATGTTTTTACGTCTTCATAGGTGAGGAGGCCAGTACCGATTCCAGCCAGCATCACATCACCCATATTGGCTTCCACATCATGAATCGGACAGACGACCGGATATCCTGTTACATCGGCAAAGATTTGCCGCCATAATTTTGATTTTGTCACGCCGCCGGCGATTAAAATGGATTCACCCAGATTTTCCCCGGTTGCTTCGATGGCGTCTCTTAAAGAGAAGGCAACCGCTTCCAGAAAGGCGCGATAGATATGCGCTTTCGTATGCGCCAATGAAAGTCCGACGATGGTTCCTTTTGCGTCCGAATCCCAAATTGGACTTCTTTCCCCCATAAAGTAGGGGAGGACAATGAGTCCTTGGCTTCCAGCAGGAATGTCCGCTGCCTGTTCATTCAGGACATCATAGGCATTCCGTCCGCCATTTTTTTCTGCTTCGATTTCAAATTGGCACATCGTTTGCCGGAACCATTTCACAATCGCTCCAGCTGTATTGCCGCCAGCAAAATAGTAGGAGAGATTCTGCGCATCATATAAATACGGCCAGACAATAAGATCTTTTCCTTTTACAGGCTTGTCCGAAATCAAAGCAGCGCACATCGAAGTTCCTATAGCCGCAGCATAAATGCCTGATTCAAAAACCCCGAGGCCGATATTGGCAGCCCCGCAATCAATCCCGCTTGCGATGACCGGCATTCCTTCTGGCAGACCCAATTCCGCTGCCGCTTCTTTTGTTAGTCCGCCAACGATATCCGTTGATTCCACAACCTTTTGTGGCATCATCGAAAGCGGAATTCCCATTGCCTCCAGCATTTCTTCCGACCAGGTTCTGGTGTTCATATCAAAAATCCCGCCAATGTTTCCTGCAGAAGAATAATCAATCGCGATTTCACCCGTTAACTTATAAATGACATAATCATTCGGGGGAAGGAACAGCTTGGTTTTTTGCCAGTTCTCCGGCTCGTTGTTTTTCATCCATAGAATTTTCGTATAGCCGTAATAAGGGTCGGCTCCATTATGGGTAATTTCACGAAGCTTTTCTTCGCCAATCTGATCCAGCACCCATTTGGTTTCTTCCTTCGCTCTGCGGTCCATCCAGATCATGCACGGCCTGACAGGTTCCATATTTTCGTCCAATGGAATTCCGGAACCGCCATACAAACCGCTGATCGCAATGCCGCGGATATCCTCCGCCGGCACACCTGATTTCTTCACTGTATTTTTAATCGAAGCTTTTGCTGCTTCCAGCCAGACATCCGGCCATTGCTCGGCCCATAGGGGTTTAGGGGTTAGTACATCATACTCCTGTAAATCCTGGGCAATTAAATGGCCATTCGTGTCCATTAAGATGGTTTTCGTGCCAGATGTCCCAATATCTGTTCCGAGAAGATAGTGCATAGGAATTCTCCTTTTCTAACAAAATTCATATCTGTCAATCTGCTAAATGCAAGTAAAGGCTCCATCAATTACAAAGTCAGCTCCAGTAGTGAAACTGCTCGTATCCCCAGCAAGATACACACAGATGGATTGAAGTTCTTCTGGCCGGCCCATTCTTTTAAGCGGTGCCATTTCATTCCATTGCTGGATTAACGGCTGTAAGCTTGGTGAATTTAGAGTTAGTTCTGTACCGATATATCCAGGACTGATGCTGTTGACGCGCACATTTCTAGTTGCCCATTCGACTGCAAGTGATTTCGTCAGCTGAATCACACCAGCTTTCGAGGCGTTGTAGGATACTTGCGGCTGCGGCACATTGACAATATGTCCAGACATCGACGCCGTGTTAATGATCGAACCGCCACCCTGTTTTAACATGACTTTTCCTGCTGCCTGTGCGGTTAAAAAGACACCTGTCAGGTTGATATCAATGACTTTTTTCCATTGTTCATACGTCATTTCCTCGGCAGGGACATTCAGGCAAATGCCTGCATTACAGAACGCTACATCCAAACGTCCAAAAACCTCCAGGATTTTATGTATCATGCTGTCCACATCCCCTGGATTTGTCACATCCGCTTTAATTGCAATCGCTTTAATTTTATGGGCTTTTTCCAGTTCTGCCGCTGTCTTTTCTGCTTCTTCGATATCCAAATCGACAATCGCTAAATCGGCTCCTGCTTCAGCAAATGCAGTGGCAACACTTTTGCCAATACCTCTCGCGCCGCCAGTAACAAAAATTTTCTTTCCATCCAGTCTCATTCTCTCGATGATTCCCATATTTTTAGACCTCGCTTTTTATTAATACATTTTGTAAAATGGTTTTATAAAATGTATTTATATAATATAACTAACTTTTCAGGTACGTCAACAAAAAAATGAAAAAGCTTTCATTTCCTTAGTTGGCCAAAGTTGTTACACCCTTAAGCGTTGTGATATATTTAGAACATATTAAACAAATATTTTTTATAAAATCATTTTATATAATGAGGTCGCATTCATGGATCAAAGTATCACTTTTAAAGATATAAAAAAGAATAATTATTCGCTTATTTATCAACTTCTTTATCAGAAGGGAAAGCTTTCAAAACAGGAAATTGCCAATCAGCTCAATTTAAGCTTGCCCACCGTCAGCCAGAACCTCGTTAAATTGGAAGATGAAAAACTGATCGAAAAAAGCGGCCAATTTAAGTCTTCCGTTGGCAGGCGGGCAACCGCTTACAGCATATGTACTCAGTCTCGTGTCAGCATTGGGGTTGAAATACAGAAAAAGACAGTACGTATGTTAGCCATTGATTTACATGGTGTTCCCTTTAAGCAAAGTGACCTGTCGCTGCCTTTTTCAAATGAAAATCATTATTACAAAGAACTTAGTGAGGCTGTAAAAGCATTCATCTCCTCTCTGGAAGTGGCAGAAGAGCACGTCCTTGGAATTGGATTTGCCGTTCAAGCCTTAACTTCCATTGACGGACAAAAGATTACTTATGGAAAAATATTAAACTGTACAGGGCTGGAAATTGATGTTCTGCAAAGGCACCTTAACTATCCTTGTATGTTTATCCATGATGCGAAGAGTGCCGCAACAACGGAGCTATGGGTAAGAGATAATCTTGGGGATGCTGTCTATCTTTCGATTGGGATGCACCTTGGGGGAGCCGTTATTTTAAATGGCGAAATTTATATGGGAAAAGAAGGGCATGGGGGAACCGTAGAGCATATGACCATAAATCCTGATGGGCCTTCTTGTTATTGTGGAAAAACAGGCTGCATGGAAACGTATAGTTCCGCCAATGCGCTTTTGGAAGAAGAAGAATCATTAGATTCTTTTTTTAAACAGCTGCGCTCTGGCAGTCCGTCTTATGCAGAGAGGTGGGAGGCGTTTTTAAATGATTTGGCCTTTTCCATCAACAATATCCATCTTGTCTTGAACCGGGAATTTATTATTGGGGGACATCTTTCTCCCTATTTAACGCCGCACGACCTTGAACGCCTACATGAAAAAGTGAATGAGCGATCCGCTTTCCCAAATCATGAGCCTTTTATTTCTATTAGCCAATCTCCTGAAAATGGAGTTCCTATCGGCGCTGCTTTGCCATATATTCAATCATTTATCAATAGTATTTAAGCAAGGGTTGCCCCAGGAGCAGACTTTTCTGCAGAGGGTAACCCTTTTGAACGTTCTTGGACCGAAATAATATATAGGAATATACTCAAAGTCAGAATAAATAATTCTAGAATAAGAATTGATTTAATAATTAAAAAATTTAGAAAATATTATTGACACAAAATGGACACCGAGCTATTATTGTAAACAGATAATTTATTAATAGGAAACTTAGTTTTATAATATAAAACAACAGCTCTTTTAAAAGAAGACACCATAAAAACGGACCGTCCATTAAGAGAACGTAGTTTTATAATGTAAAACAATAAAGTTTAGTTTTAATGATAGCGATTACATATTTTAGATAGACCCCAAAGGAATAAATCGCCTATCATACATTGAAAAACACCCATAGCAGGCAGCTTGAAAGAGAGCGGCTGCTGCGGGCGGAGGTTGGGAACAACTGGCGAAAGCCAGAGAAATAAAGATTTTAGGTCAAATTTCTTTTAGAAGGGGGGAGAGCATGTAGAAAGAGAATAACAGAAATGCATTTTTAGTGAGTGTGTGCAGGTGTCCAGGAATGTAGGTGGTGGCATGGTGTATTCGGGATGTATGACTGAGTTAGTGTATCCATTCGTGATGTACCATCAATACACCAAATGAACAAAAAGGAAGAATAATAGGCAGGAAAGGAATGATTTTTTTGAATAAAAAAGCTAGAAAGCTACTGACGTATTTGTTAGCGCTGGTTTTTACCCTGAGTTCTTTTCCCGCTACGGCCATGCCGGTCATCCATGCTTCAGCGGCAGAGGATGTCAATGGGAAGGCTCCGGGCACTTCAGCGACAGAGGTTGTATCGCTAAAAGAAGTCTACAAGGACCATTTCCTTATCGGCAATACGGTTAGCCCGAGCGACTTAACCAATGCAGCGAAGTATGATTTCATGAAGTTCCACTATAACGCGCTGACTCCCGAAAATGCTACGAAGCCGGACTCCATATGGCGCGACCCAACTGGCGAACCGTCATTCACGCAAGCCGACGACATGTTCACACGAGTCAAAGCGGACGGTTTCTATACGATTGGACACGCGCTGGCGTGGCACAATCAGTCAACAGGGTGGCCGCCGAGCGGCCAGAATTATACCGAGGCAAGGGCCAGCTTGCAAAGGTATATTACGACAATCGCCGGGCACTATAGTGACGGCCCTTATAAGCTGAAAGCCTGGGACGTTGTGAACGAAGCTATGAGGGATAATCCGGAAAATCCAACCGACTGGCGGAACGCGCTTCGCTCCGGCATTAACCCAACAGAACGGCCGTCCAGATGGTTTGCAGCGTACGCTAACGGCGGAAACGGGTGGGATTATATCTATGATGCCTTCTTGTTTGCACGTGAGGCAGCTCCGGGCGCCATTCTGTATTACAATGACTTTAACGACGAAGAACTCCCGAACAAAGCCATCGCGATTGCTTCCATGGTCAACGAGCTCAACGAAAGATACGCAAAAGAACACCCTGAGGCAAACGGCAGGAAATTGATCGAGGGCATCGGGATACAGGGGCATTACAACCTCCGGCTCAATGTAGATAATTTGGAGGAAGTTTTAAAGATTTATAGTGAAACAGGAAGTGAGATTAGCATCACCGAACTCGACGTCCAATTCAACGGCACTTCAGCCGACGTTCGCCCTACCGAGGCGCAATTGAAGGAGCAGGCGGAATTGTACGCCAAGCTGTTCATGCTATATAAGAAGTACTCCGACCATATCGAACGCGTTACATTCTGGGGCGTGGCTGATAACAACAGCTGGCGCAGGACGGGTTACCCGCTGCCATTCGACTCCAATCGTGCACCAAAAGAAGCCTATTGGGCGATCATCAATCCGGAAGCTTATCTTGGGCTAGATGAGTCATCGCCAAAGCTGACGTCTTTTAACTTCGGCGGCGATGTATTCAAGGTCGGAGGCAAAACCGAATTTGATGTTAACGTGCCTAAGGACGTGTCAAACATTGACTTCTCTGCGGCGAACGTCGCTCACGAATACTCAAGCGATGAGGTTGACGTCAGCGTTGCACTCAACCCGGCAAACGGCGAAGTGAGCGCCGGGAAGCCAGCACTGGCGACGGTGAAAATCGCATCGAAGGAATCTCCAAATAGCTCAACGACGTATAAAGTAAACTTCGGACATATGACCGCCGAATGGGAGAAAGACCAAAACTATCAGGACACAGGCTACCGTTCATCCGTCAATATCCGCTTCAGCGACGGTGAAACTCAATTCAAGCTGTTCCAGGAGTTTTATAATAAGGATGACGGTAAACTGGCCATGCTCAACAGCAAGGAATACAAGCCTTTACCCAAACATACAGGTGGCACACTCACAATCCAGACAGATAGCAGGATAGACGATGACCAGTTGAAAACATTGACGTTAAAGAAATCACTGTGGGATCAGAACTGGGCTCCAATTAATCCGGCGCGTGTTACAGATTTCACGGCTCCGGAAAATTATTGGAAATTGGCCAAAACGATCGAATCCGGTAAAACTTATATGGTTGTCTCCGTCGACTCAGGTCTGGCTCTGACCAATAAGAACGTGGATTCCGTCCTCGAGACCGGTGGAAACGCCAAACGAGGCCTTGCGGGTACGCCTGTCACCATCGTTGATGACATTATTGTAGAGCCGAAGCTAATCCAGGACAATACAAGGTTTATCTTTAATGAGAGTACCAGCCCCGATCCGGGACCATACACTAAAGCGAACGGTTACACTGGATACACCATGTTAAGCCTTGTTCATGGCGGCCTTGTCGCTCCCACTATTTTGTGGCGGGATTTGAGCAGCGACATGACGGCTCCATTGCGCACAGACACAACGATTGGAGATCGTGCATTGGATCGAGCGGTATGGTTTAACACGGGAATAGACCCCGATACCGGCGAGACGACACTATTTTCCCATACTGGTTCAAGCAATTACACGTATGCACTGCACGGAACTGAAAAGGGCTTCGTCGGCCAGGGAGGCACGGGTCCTCTGAAGGACTATGCAGCCGCTAGCCGGGTTAAGCTGTTTGAGTACGTGTCCGACTATTCATATGAAGACGTAACGAGTCTGGGCGCAGAAATAAACCTCGACCAGGAGCGTATCGTGAGTGGGCGTGACGCCAAGATTCCTGTCACAGCGGATGTCCCTGACGGTTCAAAAGCAGTGTTGAAAAAGGACGGCGTTTCCGTGGCTACCGCGACATTCGCAAACGGCAAAGCGACAATCAGCGTGAAAGGCAGCGATGTTGACGCCGGTGCGAATTATGCAGTCGTCGTAAATGATGATTCCAACATACTTGGCGCGGTCATTCTTCCAGTCGTCACTAGCGTCAGCGCAACGCCGTCGGCTAAGGTAGAGAAACTCAATGGCAATCAGAACAGACTGACCGTTACCGTTAAGGAAGTCTACTCCGATGATTCCACTGAGGCTTTCACGGAAGAGATCCAAATCAAGAACAACGCGAAAGACGTCTATCAGGTGGGCCCATATAAAGTTTATGTGGAAACTAAGGGCAACGACCAGATTCGTAAATGCACTATCGTGACCGAGTAACGGCAGGAAGCTGAACAGCGGCCCGCTGCACAATAGGAGGCGGCAACCGATGTGCAGCAGCCTATTGTGGAAGATTAGCAAAAAATAAAAGTAGTCCAATGGGCTACTTTTATTTTTTTTTGGGGTCTGGCTGAACCTTCCAGCCAGAAGACTTTCGCCTGGCTGTTGCTGTCCAATTCGCTTTACTGGGAAGTTCACGTATAATGAACACTAGCGATAACGAATATAATTTTTCTAATAGAGAATCGTATATATTATCGAAATAACGAATAAATGAGGGCCAAACATGAGCGATGCAAGTTTTGAGGAATATTATTTAAGTGCTGAAATTAAGAAGGCACTGGATTTGTTGAAGTACCAAACTCCGACTGAGGTTCAAAGGAAGACCATTCCATGGGCATTAGAAAATAAGGACCTTGTCGTGAGGTCCCAAACAGGGAGTGGCAAGACTGCAGCATTTGGCATCCCTATTTGCGATCAGGTGGAGTGGGCGGAGAAAAAACCCCAGGCGCTCATCCTTACACCAACCAGGGAGCTAGCTGTACAAGTTCGCGAAGATATGACCAATATCGGAAGGTTCAAACGGATAAAAGCGACCGCCGTTTATGGAAAAGAGCCTTTTACGAAACAAAAGGAAGAACTTCAGCAAAAAACACATATAGTCGTCGGTACGCCTGGACGCGTTCGCGATCATATCGAAAGAGGTACACTTCTCCTAGATCAAATCAAGTATTTAGTCATTGATGAAGCAGACGAAATGCTGAATATGGGCTTCATCGATGAAGTGGAAGCCATTATTAATGAGCTCCCTTCAACAAGGGTAACCATGGTCTTTTCGGCGACACTGCCTAAAGATGTGGAAAATCTTTGTCATCAGTATATGAACGATCCAACTCACATTGAGGTGGCGTCTTCAGGTGTGACAACCAGCAGTATTGAACATTTTTTAATGACAGTAAAAGAAGACGAGAAGATGTCTCTTCTTAAAAATGTTACCGTAGTTGAGAATCCGGACAGCTGTATCATTTTTTGCAGGACGAAAGAAAACGTCGAGACTGTTTTTGCCCAGTTGGAGGCAGCTGATTATTCTTGTGAACGACTGCATGGAGGGTTGGAGCAAGAGGATCGCTTTGCCGTTATGGACGGGTTCAAAATGGGGAATTTCCGTTATCTTGTGGCGACCGATGTAGCGGCAAGAGGAATCGATGTTGATAATGTAACATTGATCATCAATTATGATGTCCCAATGGAAAAAGAGAGTTATGTCCACAGAACCGGCAGGACAGGGAGAGCGGGTAAAAAAGGAAAAGCCATTACTTTTTCAACACCGTTTGAGGGGAAATTCATCAACGCGATTGAAAGATACATCGGCTTTGAACTTACTAAAACGGAACCTCCTAAACAGGAGGACGTTGAACGCGTAAGGGCTGATTTTGAGGAAAAATCCCGGGGACGCCGAGTTGTTCATAATAATAAAACAGCTAGAGTCAACAAAGATATTATGAAGCTCCATTTCAGCGGCGGGAAAAAGA
>NZ_LAYY01000030.1 GCF_000986785.1 Mesobacillus campisalis
CCTTGTACTTTTCATAAAATTTGGCCGGAGACATACGCCCCAGACTGCCATGGTATCTTCTCTCATTGTAGAACTCCATGTACTCATCAATGCGGTAATATGCCTCTTCAAAATATTCGAATGTGAAACGCCTGAAGAGATCACGTTCCAGGTTGCTGTGGAACGACTCGATAAATGCATTATAATTAGGTGACCTAGGAGGAATCCTCTCGTGAAAGATTTTATTCTCTTCGCAGAATTCACCAAAGTGGTTACTTACGAACTGAGGGCCGTTATCGGTACGAAGGACGATACAGTGCCCATCCTGCTCCTCTGGGGCCTTCAGACCTCTCCTGATAATGGCCTCCTTAAGCATTCCGGTTATGTCCTTCGCCTGGCATTTAGAGCCTCTGTAATAACCTACAATACGCCTATCAAACACATCGATGGCGCTTGCGATAAAGAAAAACCTTCGGCTTCCTTCAATTGACCCATATTTAATATCCAGTTGCCAATGCTGGTTCGGAGCTGTGACTAGTCGATTCCTGACAAGACGTCTGGGATACTTCGGGCTGCCTGTCCGGTGGGGAAGGAGAATTCCCAATTTGCCACATAGTCTAGCCACCTTTTTGTGGTTGATTCTAAGTTTGTGATGCTCCCTCAGATATTCTGTAAGATTCTTAACGCCGTAAGTCGCCCCATCTCCCTCAATCGCCTCCATGAGGAACTCCTCTATCTGTTCGTCTGAGATAATAATTCCTGCTTCAGTTACTGAGTAACCTGGGATTGGACGGCCCCTTTTTCCCTTGGTTACGATCTCTTCGTCGCTCCCCGCATGATAATAATATAAAGACCGATTTACTCCAGCTGCCTCTGCCAATTTAGTAATCGCAAACCCCTCCTCTGCCCATAACCTTATCTCTTCAAGGACCGTCAGGGCCGGGATTGGCTTTTTTTTAATAAATTCCTAAGCATAGCGACTTCAAGTTCTTTTTCACCAAGCAGTTTCATTGCCTGTTCGTATTTCGCCTTTAACTCTTCTTTCGTAGGTTCTATAGATAGTACCGCTGAGGCAGGGTCCTCCATCTGTCCTCTTACTTCATCTTCATATTCCTGAATCCACCTATTAAGAGTAGTACGATCGATACCTGCATGACGGGCAATAGAGGAATAATTCCCCGACTCAAGAGCTAGTCTGACATAGTTTTTTTTGACTTCCTCAAGAGCTGGTATTTTTCTGTTTGCCATTCTTCTCTCCCCCTAACTTCTTTTGATTTTCTTGACCCTAGTGTACTGTTTCTCTCAAGTAGGTGTCCAAAAGAATTAGGGGGTCGTAGAGATTATCGCTAGAATTGCATCAATTACTGGCTGGATTGCATCAATAAATCGATTTATTTGAAAAACCTGTGTCTAACTTGTGACACGGAGCATTACCGCCAGGACGCCGAGCCGGAAAACGTCCCTATTCCCCAGCCCTAGACTCAAAAAAGCCTCTTCCACAAGGAAAAAGGCTTTAATCCTATGTTCAGATAGCCTCATTTTATTTCAGATAATGTTTCTTATAATCCGGGTATATAGAAAATTTATGGCGTAAATTCACGAGGTTTTCCCCAAAGCTCTCTTCTAAAAGTTCTCTGTGCTTCTCCATAATTTCCATGAGGTACAAGTCATGAATAATGACTTCGGTAATCGGCATCACTAAACCCACATGCCTTGTCCATGCGGCACGGCTGTCTTTTCCTAGCGAGACAATACCGGCTACTACCTCTGAATCATCTGCACTGATAACAAGCCATCGTCCCCCATACTCTTCCGTTATTCCATCCCCCATATAATGGAGATAAACCTGGGCAAAATCAGATGATATTTCCCCATAGGCAACAATGGTTACGTTGACCCCTCTTTTTGATGCCTGTCTTAACTCAGGCTCCAATTCCTCGTATTCGTCTTTCCATATCTCCAGGAGAATCCTTTTGGTGGCTAATCCTATACATTCTTTTACCTTATCAAGTATTTTATTCCGTTCCGTGATATTCCATATATTTTCACGGTCATTGGCGGAACGTTCAAACTCCGCTAATGACTTTTCCGCCAGTTCTAAGTTCTCTTCTGCTTCCCTTCGGCGGTTTTTAATCAGCTCTTTTGCAGGCACAGGAGTATATTGCGGGGTATTGCCCGGACTAACCAGAATATCTCCCCTGATGGCGAGACCATCCAGAACTTCATATATTTTTGAACGTGGAACTCCCGAATTTTTCGCTACTGCATACCCCGTTAATGGAGATTCCTCCAATAAGGCAAGATACGCTTTCGCTTCATACTCGGTAAAATTCAGCTTCTTTAATGTTTCGAAAATGGCTTCTTTCATAAACCCTCCTGCTACAAATTAGTCGCTACCCTAGTCACTAATATTTTATCAAAACTATTGGTTACTTCCAAATTTTATGATATACTCATAAAAAGTAGTTACCTGCGTAGTCACTAAAGGAAGGGGGAAAAACATGGAGAGCTTACTTACATACATTTCAATTGCCGCCATGATGGTTGTAATCCCTGGGGCAGATACGATGCTCCTGGTGAAAAACACGCTCAGCTATGGACCAAAAGCTGGACGATATACCGTCCTGGGAATGGCAACAGGACTTTCCTTTTGGACGCTCATAGCGATCCTTGGATTATCGGTTGTCATTGCCAAGTCCGTCATTCTGTTCAGCACGATCAAATATTTGGGAGCCGCATACTTAATTTATTTGGGAATCAGAAGTTTTTTTGCAAAAAGCGTGTTTTCCCTAGAGGAAATCCAGGCACAAGCGAAATCACCTGCAAAGTCTGCAGCCACATATAATAAACAATCCTTTATGCAAGCATTGCTAAGCAATGTCCTGAATCCAAAGACTGTATTGGTTTATATCTCCGTCATGCCCCAATTTATCAATTTGAACGGAAACGTAAACCAGCAATTGATGGTGCTGGCGGCCATCCTGACGCTGCTCGCCGTATTATGGTTTCTCACCCTTGTATCTGTCATTGATTACGCAAAAAAGTGGCTGAATAACCCCAGATTCCAGAAAGCATTCCAAAAATCAGCCGGCTTGGTTTTAGTTGGTTTTGGCGTCAAGACAGGAATCTGAGTTTTATAATATACAATCCTCAATCCGTTCAGACAGCTGAACGGTTTTCTTTTTAAAAATTCTTTTATATTTATAATCTATACAGTTTCATATACTGAGACTCATTTTGCGCATATTAGTTGAAAAAGTAGTAGGATAATTATAAGACGAGGTAGGCAAATGGCCAACAAAGGCATATTCCCCCTGAAGAAAGGACTCTTTGTCTCAGTGAATCAATGGGATTACGTAAGGCAGTTGCAAAAGAAATGCAACCTCGTCAATATTTAACTTCTGGAGGTAAACGAAATGAAAGTAGTAGCAATCGTAGGGAGCATTCGGAAAAACTCCTATAATTTACAGCTGGCAAAGTATGTTCAAAAGCGTTATGCCAATCAGTTAGAAGTCGAGATTTTAGACTTAGCCCCTCTGCCCATGTATAACCAGGATATTGAAATGGATGCTCCACAAGAAGTTCTTGATTTCAAAGCGAAAGTTAAAGAAGCCGATGCCGTTCTTTGGGTTACACCTGAATACAATGCAACCATTCCGGGAGTATTAGGAAATGCCATTGACTGGCTAAGCCGGGTCGAGAAAGTAATGAATGGCAAACCTTCGATTATTATGGGCTCTTCCATGGGGAATTTGGGATCCGTTAAAGCGCAGATGCACCTGCGGGATATCCTGTTTGCGGTTGGCTTAAACTCTCCAGTCCTTGGCGGCAATGAAGTATACATAGGTGCAGTGCATGAGAAGTTTGATGCTGATGGAAACCTGACGGACGAAGCAACCATCGCTTTTATAGATGGTGTCATTGCAAACTTCCAGGAATGGATGAAGCAATACGTTTAATACAATGGACACCTCTTCAAATTTATGGAGAGGTGTTTTTTATAACAAAAAAGTACCCATGGAGCAAAAACTTCTCCAGGGTACTTTTTAACAAGTTAAGCATTCGTTAATCGTTCAAACATCAATTCTTAATAAAAGCCAAAATATGATCAATAAACGGTTCTGTTTTTTCGATTTGCGTCCAGTGGCCGCATTCATTGAATAAATGCAGCTCGGCATGAGGCAAGAGCTGAATTAATTTATAACTGGTGTCTTCGAACAGGATGACCTGGTCATTCAAGCCGTGGAATAATAAGGTTTGTGTCTCGATTTTTTTGATTTCTTCGTCAGGCAATGCAAGCTCATCCAGCCGTTCCTGCCGCGAATCATAGAACATGGCGGCAAAGGCGTCCCTGCTCTCTGGCTTTATGCTGGCTTCGTAACGCATGCGGACCAGCTCTTCATTTTTGGCGGCATCCTGGTTATAGGAGAACAGTTGAATCAGTTCACGCATCGACTGAAGGCTTGGCTCGTACCCCCAGACGCGATCCAATCCGTATGATAATTTGTGCTGGACCCCTACTGAACCCATTAAGATCAATTTCTTCACTAAATCCGGCCTTCTGTGCGCGACATGAAGCGCCATAGCTCCGCCGAATGAATTTCCGACAAGGTATACGGGTTCATCGGATACGGCTTCAATAAAACCAATCAGATGGTCGACCCATAAATCCAATTTATATTCCTCTTTAGGAAGTTTGTCAGTTTCGCCAAAACCAACGATGTCCGGTGCAAATACCTGCAGGGACTCACTTAAGCGCGGAATCACCAGCCTCCAGTTGGCAAATGCCGACACACCGGGACCTGATCCATGGATTAAAATCATTTTTTCGTTTCCTGAACCTTCTTCATGATAGTGGGTATTAATTCCGTTGACTTCCATATATTTAGAACTGGTTTGCAAGAAAAACCCTCCCTTTCCTTTCACACAATGTTTTAACAATATTAGAGTTTCATAGAAAGAAAGAGGAAGCAAAATTGGTTCCTCTTTCTGCTTTTAATAAAAGATTTTACGCTTTTACCGGCTGTTCTTTTCTAACCGGTGTTCCATACTTGAAAAACTCCTGCGGCAAATTTGAGCCGTGCCAGATGATCGCCTTTTCCAAATCCTTGCCTTTCCATTCGATTGTTTTCCAATCTGGATCGAAAATTTGGTAGCCTGGGTCGCCGAACAGCTCGACGCGGTTGCCGCCGGGCTCGACAACATACAGGAAGTAGGCTTGAGTGACGCCATGCTTCCCTGGACCTGCTTCAATTTCATAGCCGCTTTCAATCAAGAGATCCGCAACATCCGATAGATGCTGGGGATAGCCATACCAGTAGCAGATGTGGTGCAGGCGGCCTTCTTCTCCAAGTGCATCTCCCATGATCGCAATATCGTGAACGAGGTTGCTGACGCTCAGCCATGCCGCAATGTCGGTGTTATCATCCGCTAGAATACGCTCGCGGACTTTGAAGCCCAGCGCTTCCTCCAGAAACTCGACATTTGGATTGGTTTCCTTCGCCAGAATGTTGATATGGTCCAGACGGCGTACAGGAACACCCCGGTTCGGGCGTCTTTGCGGGCGGTTTAGCAATGGTGTCTTCTTGTCTTCAGGGGCCTGGTAATATTCCACATCCCAGAAAAGTTCAATCTTATGGCCATCCGGCGTCCTGAATTGGTAGGCGCGTCCATGGCCGACATCGCCATCGATCCAGCCAATGCCGCAGCCCAGCTTTTCAAGTTCCGCAACACGGCGCTCAAGTGCTTGAGGGGAAGTTGTTCTTAAGGCAATATGGCCAAGACCTGCCTCATCATTTTCGGTGATGATCAACGTATTATGATAGTGGTCCTCATATGCCCTCATATAAACGGACTTACCTTGGCGGTAGACTTCATCCATGCCAAGAATTTCTCTGAAGAACGCGACAGATTCTTCTAATTTAGGACTGTAAATTTCAATATGCGCAAGCTGGGCAACATCAAAAATAGGTTCTTTCGTCATATACTACTCCTCCAATAAAGTTATTTTTTATTTAAAAATGGCTTTACCACATTGGATGGCCGTCAAGTCCGAGTATTGATTTTCCGTACCCTACCATGGCATCTTCATATAGGTGGGTTGGATGCGCAGCAACAGCAAGCAGGTCTCGGACAAACCGTTCCGTATGCTGTCCCCTGTACAGGGAATTGCCGCCAAGCGTGATGATTATCCGTGTTGCTGTTTCCGCTGCTGTTTTCGCTACATGCCCGCGAATGGCGAACAGCTGCTCACGCTCTTCTTCCTCTAAAACCCGAATGCTATGATCCTGATAGTGATGCAATTTATCCATATATTGCTGACCAATTGCTTTCAGGCTGTTTAATTGAGTGGTGATTTCGCCAAGGGTGCGCTGGGCGCTGCCGGCATCTTTTTCATTGGTATTATTGTTATAAATTCGGACACGGCTTTTTGTCTTTTCTTTGTAGTCTGACACAAGCCGTTCCAGTCCTCCGATAGCAATCTGCGAAAATCCCGACAGGAAGAAGGCGAGATAAGGAACATTGAAGATTTGGTAATCATCTTCGTAGCTGCCATCAGGCGATGTTGCCCCTTTAACGACTCTTGACAGAGGGAAAACATAATGTGCCGGCACATAGACATCTTCTACTTTAACAGCATTGCTGCCTGTTCCGCGCAGACCGATTGTATCCCAATTTTCAATAATTTCCGTATCTTTTTTATGGACGATGAACAAGCTCAGTTCCGGCTCGGAACCATCCCGCATTTTATGAATCGCTCCCAAAGCAATCCAGTCACACCAAAAGACACCGCTGCAGAAATTCCAGGTGCCGCTGATCCGGTAGCCTTCTCCATCCTCATCATCCGTTACTTTTCCAACAGGCGCGAAAACATCCGCCATTAAGGAGCCGCTATTGTACAATTCATCCCGGCCCTTTTTTGGCAAATAGGCGGGCCATGTTTCGTGGATGATGGCGAAATAGGTAATCCAGGCAGCAGGAACACTATAATTGGCTACCGTGCGGATGATATCGCCAAAGGTATAATAATCCAAATCCTGGCCGCCATATGTTTTTGGCCGAAGGAGCTTATGAAAGCCTGCCTCCTTTATCTTTTCTATTACGATATCAGGCAATTTCGCATCAACATCTGCCTGCAGGGCATGTGCTTCCGCTAATTCCCCAACTTCCCTGGCTTTCTGAAGGATTTCTTCCCTGTTCACTGTTTTTTGAAGAACCTGTACATTTGGCAAATTTATTCCTCCTTCATTTTGTAAGCGTTGTCAAAACAGAAGTTCTGTCTGATTGGTTCTAATCATATCGGCCATTTAATTCTTATGATAGCTATGAAAAGTACGAAAAATTTTTGATTTTTTAGATTTTATATGTGAAACCGCCAAACGTGTACTTCCCAAAAGTACTGTAAACAAAGGGTTTATAGGAATATCTAATATCACTAAAAAAAAGCAAAAAAATAAAAACCTTGGAAGAAAACAGCCATCATCACTGTTTTCTTCCAAGGTTTTATCCAATTTATATCGTAATTTGTCCTTTTGCTTTTAACACATTCAAGGCCATATAAACGGAAAATACACTTTTTGTGTCGTTCAAATCAAGGTTCAGAATCTCGCTGATCTTCGATAACCGGTATCGCAAGCCGCTAATCGACATGCAAAGAGCTTTAGCGGTGTGATTGATATTAATGCCATTCTCTATATAAGCGTATAAAGTTTGTATGAGCTCCATGTTCTTGTCAGCTTCCAGCAGATCCCCTACTTGTTTGTGGACAAAACGATTGATCAAACTGTCATCGGGGATTTGAAACAGGACACTCTCAATCCCCAGGTCTTCAAAAAACTGGACTTGTTTTTTCGTGTTTTTTGCTTTTAAAGCAGCCAGCGTTTCATCATATAACATGGAAACCTGGCCGATATTTTCGACCACGGAAGAGACACCCACAAAGAAGGTGTACTTGGCGAAACGGCGTGAACAATGCTTTAACAGCTGGTTGATGAACTTTGCCGGCTTCACACACAATTCCTTAAAGGATGGATATTCAATCAACATGATAATTTTACCGAGTTTTTGGGAAACAATCGCGTTAATCTGCCTTTCCTTGAAAAACAGGTTAATATAACGAACCAATTTTTCATTCACTTCGATTTCATGATTCATATCCTCTTTATTGATCTTTCTTTCCATCGTCAGCATCCAGTAGGAATCTTCCGGATTGAATTTGAGATAATACGAGAGTTTATATAGTTCTTCTTTCTCAAACCTGCCTTCCAAAATATCGCTTAAAAAATCCCGTCTGATATTTTGCTCGGTATTGATTTTAATATTTTCATTCAGAAGGATAATGGATGCGGTGAGCGAAGCCTGGTCGATAATCATATATTCCAGATCATTGGGGATCTGATCCTCATCATATAGAAAAGAACAATAACCCTTGATTTGCTGTTCAAAGAAAATAGGTGTTCTAAGTATGCTTTTTCCAGGTGAAACATTGATATAGCTGGTCGCACTCGTGTTCATTTTTTCCAGGTCAAAATCGATCTCAACACCATCCGACTTCATAATAATCTGGTTGTATTCATTTTCAATAAAAGCAGGCAGTCCTGTTGTTTTATAGAGCAGTTCCACTATGGCTTCCAGCCCTTGCTGGGACAGCAGCTTTTCTATCAATTTCCGATGGACTTCATTGGCGGTATTTAAATAGTCCCGTTCTATTTTTAATTTCGCTGTAATTTCATCCAGTTCCTGAATCATGCTGGAGGATTGGTAATATCGATAGTCGTTGTCAAGCTTGGGGCCCCATTTTTCCATCGGCATACAAATGATTTCACATTTTTCATGGCCCATTGCCGTACATTTGGTTTCCTTGACAAGAATCGGCTTTTTTAAGACCGTGGACAAATACCCGCCTGCATATCCGCATAGGGTGTGACATACCGGTTCCTCACTCATAATCCCGCCCTTTAAAAATTCAGCGGCCTCATAGGAATTGAACCAGGAGACATCGATGGATTCCAAGCCTCCCTCTTCATCAAACTTCATATCATCGATAATGACATCCTCCAGGTATCCATGCAGAATATGCACTTTGGGCCCTACTTGAATCAGTTCGCGTTCATCTTCCCATTGAAAAGTGAGCGCTTTCTCTCCATCGCTCACTCCGCAATGCCAGCCATAGCGGGTAAAAATCCCCCTGGTGCGATCCTCTCCGATCGCGGTTACAAGTTCCTTTTTCAGGGCCGTGATGGCAGTAATAGGAATCGTGATGATACGTTCATAAAAAGTATGTAAAGCCTCATCCTTAGGCAAATCAAAGACATCATTAATCAGATTGTTTCTCACGTATATTCACCCTCCTAAATGGTTGTAGCGAAATAACACTTATGAAACAGTTTTTATACTTTTCACACTAAAAATAAAGAAAACTTGCTATAAATTGTATGATTCTTCCTGCATTCACAAGTGTTACGATGTAGGTGTTCAATCCCGGTGCCAGGGATAGGCTAGAAGGGTTTAAGGACTAGGCTGCTTTGCTGTCTTTTGAGAACGGTTACATTTTAAATGTCTAGTATTTAAAATATTCCGATTTCTCTTCTAAGTTAAAAAAGATTATAACACAGAGATAGTAAAAAAGAGAAATGAACAGGTATGGATCATGCAAAACAATTAGGAGGTTTTTAACATGGATAATCGCTTATTCAGAGATGCAATGGGAAAGTTTGCGACAGGAGTAACTGTCATTTTAACGGAGACAGATGGTGATCCCCACGGCATGACAGCCAATGCGTTTATGTCTGTATCACTTGACCCAAAATTAGTTGTGATTTCCATTAAGGAAAATGCACGCATGCTCTCGAAAATTCAGGAATCTAAAAAGTTCTCGGTGAATATTTTAGCAGCACAGCAAGAGGACATCTCCATGATTTTTGCCGGACAGCTTAAAGACCAGCAGGTTTCTTTTGGCCGTCTGGCCGATATGCCTGTTATCCCGGATGCATTGGCACAGGTAGCCTGTGAGGTTTCAGCGGAATACGTAGAAGGAGATCATACTTTATTTATCGGGAGAGTAAAAGATATCAAGCTTGAAGATGGCAATCCATTATTATATTTTGCTGGCAGATATCGTAACCTGGAAGATTTGGCAGAAGTATCAAACTAGATTACACAAGAGAGGCAGGGTGCTGATGAAGACAATATTCATGAACGCGCAAAACTTGCCGTCGGTCCAAAAGCAAGCCACACCGTGCGTAATGGCTCTAGGTTATTTTGATGGCGTGCATCTAGGGCATCAGCAAGTAATCCAGCATGCCTATGAAGAAGCAAAACGCCGAGGTCTGCCGCTCGCATTGATGAGTTTTCGCCCCCACCCTATTTTTGTCTTATCTGGCGGGAAACGCTTGGTTCCCCATTTAACAACACTTTGCCAGAAACAAAAAATATTGGCCAAATTAGGCGTGGATCTATTTTACCTAGTGGAATTCACCCCTAAATTCGCAAAGCTTTCACCTCAAAAGTTCGTCCAGGACTACTTGCTTGGCCTGGAGGTGACACATGCGGTGGCAGGGTTTGATTTTTCCTACGGGGCAAAAGGATCGGCAAGGCTCAACCAAATTCCGGCTGACTCAGATGGCTTGATTACCGTCACAGAGGTGGATTGCCTTGCTCATCAAGGGGAGAAAATCAGTTCAACGGCCATCCGCCAAAGACTGCTTTCCGCAAAGGTCGATGAAATACGCCATTTCCTTGGCAAGGATTATTTCGTAAAGACAACATGGAACGGCCATAAATTTATGCTGATTGAAGATACCATGCTGCCTGCTCCTGGAATCTATGAAGCAGAGCTGGAAGGTCCGGATCGTATTTTAAAAAGCATCATTTTAGTAGATGAGCAAGGCGAACTGCACCCTTTAGAATCCAAAGCGAACCTATTAAGAGGTACGATCATAATACATTTGTTAAGACAAGTTAAAACATCCTTGTCTTCCCAAACTTTTTCATAAAAGGGGGTAATTCTTTGACAAACGTGATCCTATCTAAGGCTGTCCAGCTTCTGGATGATGCCTATGAAAAGCATCAATCAATTCCGGTCCCGCTCTCTACAAAAGATCCATCACTGACCGTAGAGGATGCGTACAAAATCCAGATTCAGCGGATTGAGAAAGCCACAAGCGGAGGCGACCATATTACCGGAAAGAAAATCGGCTTAACTTCATTGGCGATGCAAAACCTCCTCTGTGTCGACCAGCCAGACTATGGGCATCTTTTGCAATCGATGGAGGTTCCAAATGGGGGGATCGTCTCCCTAAGCACACTTTTCCAGCCGAAGATTGAGGGCGAAATCGCCTTTGTGCTGAAACAAGATCTAACCGGTCCAAATGTGTCGGCAGAGAGTGTTTTAGCCGCCACCGATTATGTCATCCCTGCGATTGAAATTGTGGACAGCCGGATTAAAGACTGGAAAATAAAACTGGTGGATACAGTGGCTGACAATGCATCCTGCGGGTTATATGTCCTCGGAACCAACAAAGTTAAACTCAGCGATGTGGACCTAAAATCTGTTCATATGAAACTATTGAAAAATAGTGAAGCCGTCAATGAAGGCAGCAGCACCGATGTATTGGGTGATCCCGCTCTCTGTGTAGCATGGCTCGCCAATAAGCTGCACGAATACGGGGTATCATTAAAAGCCGGTGAAGTAATCTTATCCGGAGCCCTGTCGGAAGCGGTTGAAGCAAAACCTGGTGATCAGTTCACTGCCTCCTTCAGTACACTTGGTGAAGCGAGTGTTCAGTTCAGTCAATAACGGTCTTTTTTAAGGGACACATTTCCTCTGGCAATCAGGCTAAAGATTCTGTTGCACTTATAACCTTCCTCTTACTGTGTAATTTTGATTTCCCTGGTATTTTTCCTTCCCGATTATTGAAAAATAAGGGAATGAAAAGAGGTGCAACATGAAAGAAAAAGGAGAACCGCAATTCAAAAGTGGCCAATCAGTAAACGACGAATTTAAGGGATATTACGGGATGGATCCGGAGATGAGCCTTCAATCTGTTAACTTCGCTACGACGGAAAATCCCTACCTGAATGAGCATTTTCAGGAGGATCCCAAGGATGAATAAGTGAGTTTTGTGCATTCTGCTGAAAAAACAGAAGAGAAACGTCTCTTCTGTTTTTTTATGTGCAGTCCCACTTTCCCCTCTCCTGCTCATCACTTAATTTTGACGATAACCCCCTCTTCCAATAAGATAAAAATAGAAAACCTGAATGTTAGGATGAACAAAATGAAAATCTTATTGGTCGAAGATGACCGGACCATCGCTTCGGGATTGGAGTACTCACTCAATCAGGAGGAGTATGAAACCGTGCTTTGCCATGATGCCGCCTCTGCAAAAGAAATGATTCAGAATCAAATCGACGAAATCGACTTATGCCTGTTTGACCTAAATCTTCCTGATGGCAGCGGGTACGACTTATGTGCGCTCGTGAAAAAACGGCGGGATATTCCGGTCATCTTTTTAACTGCCTTTGATGATGAAGTGAACGTCGTCATGGGCCTCGATATGGGAGCGGATGATTATATCACCAAGCCTTTTCGCATCCGCGAACTGGTTTCGAGGATTAAATCCGTCCTCCGCCGTTACCATCGCCAGACACTGCCGCAAAACACCATTGAAATCGGGAATATTCAAATCAACACACTCGAAGGAAAGGTGAACAAACGGGGCACGGAAGTTTTGTTGACGGCCCTGGAGTACCGGCTTTTCCTTATTTTCGCCAACCACATTGGACAGGTCCTCACAAGGGCGCAGCTGCTGGACCGCATTTGGGATGTCGCCGGAGATTTTGTCAACGACAACACCTTGACCGTTTATATTAAAAGATTGCGGGAGAAGCTGGAAGACGACCCGCAAAACCCGACGCTGATCAAGACCATACGCGGCATGGGCTATAAGGTTGGTGACTAAGTTGCTCCGCAATCGGGAAGTTCAAGTTCTGTTAACCATTCTGCTTTTGATTAGTCTAATCGGCTTTAGTTTGGCAGCCATTTCTGTTTCCATGCTCGGTGCCGCTTTGGTGCTTATAGTCGCCATCCTTCTGATTGGCTGCGCGCTGGTTTTCACCAAATGGCGTTATCGGGAGGTTGAAAAGCTTTCAGGATACCTGCAGCAAATCAGCAATGGGAATTTTAAGCTGGACGTTCGTGACAACCATGAAGGAGAGTTAAGCCTCCTGAAAAGCCAGATCTATAAGGTGACTAGAATGCTTTCTGAGCAAAGAGCGCTTCTGGTCGAGGATAAGACAAAATTGTCCAATGCGATTTCCGATATCTCCCACCAGTTAAAAACCCCTCTTACCTCGATGATGGTGATGGCCGATTTGCTGCGGGACAATTCCCTGGAAGATGCAAAGCGGGCAGAATTCACCCGCAATCTTCAAGTCCAGCTGGAACGCATGGAATGGCTTGTTTCTTCATTATTAAAGCTTTCAAAAATCGATGCTGGAACGATTGCGTTTAAAAAGGAAAAGGTATTGGTGGGTCCCCTCGTCCGTAAAGCGATCGAGCCGCTTCTGGTTCCCATGGATATAAAAATGCAAAGGCTGTCGGTCAATGGTGATGAGAATGCCGCATTTATTGGGGATTTCAACTGGTCCGCAGAAGCGCTCATCAATATCATAAAAAACTGTGTCGAGCATACAGGCGAAGGCGGCGAAATCCGGATTACGTTTTCGGAGAATGCCCTGTACACAGAGATTGAGATTGGTGATAACGGAAAGGGAATCGCCAAAGAGGATCTCCCCTACATATTCAAACGGTTTTATAAGGGCAAAAACGCTAGTGATGACAGCGTCGGAATTGGCCTGGCGATGGCCCACAGCATCATCGCAAGCCAGCAAGGCGATATTGTCGTTAAAAGTGAAAAAGGTGCTGGGACAACGTTTCAGATTAAATTTTATAAGCAGGTGATTTAGGGGTTGAGAGTCGTGATGTTGTTTGGTGTGATTATTCGGACAACTCCCGAAGAAAAGCTGGGCGACCTGTCCGAATCACCCCGGCACTGCAACCATCCCCCCCTTCTATCCGAAGAACCCCATCCCTCCCCTCCCAAAGTGAATAAACTGTCACTTAACAGTCACTTTAAAGTCATACTGGCCTCTTATACTGACCTCATAGAAGAAATTAACGGAGGTTTTCATATGAATATAGTTGAAGTTAAAAATCTATCGAAGGTGTATGGCAAAGGCGAAACAGCGGTCAAAGCGCTTGATGATGTATCTTTTTCCGTGAAAAAAGGCGAATTTGTCTGCATCATCGGCCCTTCCGGCTCTGGAAAATCCACTTTGCTCCATATGCTTGGCGGCGTCGATCGGCCAACGAGCGGAAAGGTGCTCATTGATCAGACTGATATTTATAACCTGAATGAAACACAGCTTGCAATTTTCAGGCGCAGGCAAATCGGCTTGATTTATCAATTTTATAATCTGATACCTATTTTAACCGTCGAAGAAAATATGACGCTGCCGATGCTTTTGGATGAGCAAAAAGTGGATCCCAGCCATCTTAAAAGAATTGTCGACATTCTCGGATTGACCAATCGTCTTTCCCACCTGCCGAACCAGCTTTCAGGCGGTCAGCAGCAGCGCGTCTCGATAGGCAGGGCGCTGATCAGCAACCCTGCGATTATCCTTGCCGACGAGCCGACAGGCAATCTCGATAGCAAAAATAGTGAAGAAATCATGGAACTGCTTAAAATGTTCAACAAAACCTACAATCAAACGCTGATTGTGATCACGCATGATGAACGCATCGCCCTTCAGGCGGACCGCATCATCTCCATTGAAGACGGAAAGGTTGCCAAAGATGAGGTGACCCGGCCGTGAATATTATCAACAAGGTAACCCTGAGGCATTTAAAAGAGAATAAACGCCGATCACTCGTCACCATCATCGGCGTCATCATTTCGGTAGCGATGATCACCGCGGTTGCGACCCTTGGTGTTTCCTTTTTGGACTTAATGATTCGCCAGGATATTGCCAAAAACGGAGAATGGCATGTTCTCTACAAGGATCTCACCCATGACCAAATACAAGCGATTGAGCAGGACAGCAGCACAAAAACACTTGCCCTCTCAAGCGATGGCTATGCAGCCCTTGAAGAATCGGAAAATGCCTATAAACCTTATCTACATTTTAGAAGCTATAATAAAACCGGCATGGAGCAATTCCCGATCACAGTCAGCGAAGGAAGGCTTCCCCGAAATGAAAATGAGGTTGCCATTTCAGAAGCGATAAAAAACAATGCAAAAGTGGAGTACAAAATAGGAGATCAACTCACAGCTGATATAGGGGAGCGCTGGAGTACAACAGAACCAGCCATGCTGACTCAAAATCAATCTCTTCAGCGTGGTGAAGATACAATTAATGAAGAATTGAAAAATACCGAAACCAAAACCATGACCATCGTCGGCACGATTGAACGCCCTACATGGGAACCTACCTGGGCTCCCGGTTACACGGCGATTGGCTATGTGGATGACACATCCTCTGATTCCGTTGATGCTTTCGTCGTTTTAAACAATATAAAAGGCTCCCTTTTTGAAGACGCCAATAAACTCGCTGCCCAACAGGGAATTGAAAATGTCCATTTTAATTCCGATTTGCTTCGCTATTACGGGGTAACGGATAATGACAACCTGCGCATGACGCTATTCTCATTGGCAGGCATCATTATGGCCGTCATTATCATTGGCTCCATCGCTTTGATTTATAATGCATTTGCCATTAGTGTATCAGAGCGTGCCAGGCACCTGGGGATGCTTTCAAGCGTTGGTGCGACGAAGAGGCAAAAACGGAATTCGGTCTTTTTTGAAGGAGCAGTTATCGGAGCGATCAGTATTCCGGTTGGGATTCTGGCCGGCCTTGCGGGTATTGGCATCACCTTCATTTTCATCAATACGTTTATCCAGGACGCATTAAATGTTACGGAAAGGCTTGAATTGGTGGTCACACCGGCGTCGATTTTGATTGCATGCGGCATTTCCATCCTGACGATTTTCATTTCAACCTATATTCCGGCGCAAAAAGCATCCCGGATTTCCGCCATTGATGCCATCCGCCAGACGCATGACATTAAGTTGTCAGGAAAAACGGTCAAAACAAACAGGCTGGTGCGAAAAATCTTCGGACTTGAAGCCGAAATTGGGCTGAAGAATGTGAAAAGGAATAGGAAACGATACCTGGCCACCGTTTTTTCGTTAGTAATCAGCATTGTCCTTTTCCTATCAGTCACCTATTTTACCGAAAATCTGAAAAAATCCCTGGAATTGTCGCAGGATAATCTTCAGTATGATATCCAGATTTTCAGCAGTCATTTGGGAAAGGAAGAGCTGGCAAGCTTTGCGGAATTGGATCAAGTAACGAAATCCACCTTTATTGACGAAGTGCAATTTGAGGCGCTTGTTGGAATCGACGACCTCCCTGATCCGTTGAAAAAGCAAATTGCTGAGAACGATTTGGAGCTTACCGATGGAAAATATCCTTATTATACTGTCATGCATGGATTGGATTCGGAAAGTTTCCAGGCCTATGCGACGCAAATCGGTGTGGATGCAGCAGACTTCACCCAGCCTGACAAACCAAGCGCGATTGTTATTGATCAGATTTCCTATGAGGATGCTTCAATCGGAAAACTTATACAAACCAAAGCGCTTGAGGCGGAAGTCGGCGACAAGATAGACTTATTCAGCATGCCCTACGGTGATTCTGAAACAGAGCAGCCTGAACGGGAATTGGAGGGCACAGTCCAAATAGGCGCCCTCACCGACGAGGTTCCAATAGGTGTCCAGACCGCTTCCCTGGGTGGAGTGAACCTTATCGTTCCTGAAGACACATTGTGGCAGTTGGCTGCCGACGCCGAGCAAGTGAGCTCCTATGTCTATTTGAACAGTTCGGACCCGATGGCCACCCAGACAGCGATTGAAGACCGCAAAGATACAAATATTAATGTTTACAATGTTTTTCAGCGGCGGCAGCAAGATGAGCAGATGATCTTGCTGATGTCCGTCTTCACCTATGGTTTCATTACGCTCATTTCCCTCATTTCAATCGCGAATATCTTTAACACCATCTCGACAAGCATTTCACTTCGCAAGCGGGAATTTGCGATGCTGCGGTCGGTTGGGATGACCCCTAAAGGATTTAATAAAATGATCCATTATGAAAGTGTATTTTATGGAGTCAAGGCCCTGGCCTATGGACTTCCTATCAGCATCCTGGTCATGTTCGGCATGCACCATGCCCTTAGGTATACCTTTGAATATGGATTCAGCCTGCCATGGATGAGCATCCTTTTCGTAATCGTCCTGATTTTCCTGATTGTAGGGGCGGCCATGCTGTACTCCATCTCAAAAATAAAAAATGAAAACATTATAGAGGGGTTAAAACAGGAAAATATTTAAGGAAAAACGCGGTTAGCTGTGAGGCTAACCGCATTTTTATGTGCTTGGGAATTCTCCCATGATACGGTGTGAACCGTCCCCCATTCGCTTTACCCCTCGAGGGCCCGCAAGGTTTTATCGCGAATTTGGATGCGATTCAAATAGTCTTTGGCGATAAGCTCGGTATAGATCAGGTCAAAGAGGAGGAAAAGCGGAAGGGTTGGAGAGATGTTTTGGCCCATATGCATATTGCTTTTACTCATGACAATCATAGTCAGATGTGCCAGCCGGGACAGCTCGGAGTTTTTTTCACTCGTGAATGCCAGAACAGTGGCTCCATGCTGCTTCGCTATTTTTACCGCATCAATCACTTCCCTTGTCTCCCCTGATACCGAAATGCCTATGATCAGGCTGTCTTTTCCTGCCAGAGATGCATCCATTACAGCCTGATGGGGGTCGGTAATACTCTCGACATTCACCCCTATCCGAAAAAACTTCCATTTAAATTCCTGTGCCGCGATTCCAGAGTTGCCGATGCCATAAACGTGGACTTTCTTCGCACCATTGAGAAGCGAAACAGCCTGTTGAAGGGCTTGATAAGTGATATTCCGAAAGGTCCCTTCAATGAGCTCCAAATGATTTTGATACAGCTTTGAGAAATAATCAATTTCCTTGATATCACTCGTCTTCGCCGGTTTGTTTCTCAAGTCGATGTACCTTTTTAATTCATGTTTGAATTCATTGAACCCTGAAAAAGTAAGCTTCTGGCAGAAGCGGGTAATCGTAGCAGGCGAAATATGAATCTTTTTGGCAATCTGACTAATCGATAATTGACTGATTTCTTCGGGATGATTGATGATATAGTTGGCTAATTCAGCCTCAGAGCTCGTGAATTTCTCCATATTGCACTCAATCCCGTGAATCAGGTTTTCACCAAGATACTCCATGTATGTACTCCTTACTGATGCATTCTATCTCTTTCCATTATATCTGAATGAAGTTTATTCTTCGTAAAAGGATTGAAAACTATTATTGCAATGAAAAATAACCCAAAGGCTCAAAGCCCAGGGTTATTTTCATTAAAAGCTTTAGTTCTTCAAAGCATCAGCAAACTTCTTTGTAATCAGCTGTGGTCTCGTTATCGCGCCGCCAACAACGACGGCATGGACACCAATGTCCAACACGGACTTTGCAATCTCCGGTGTAGACACATTGCCCTCCGCCACAACCTTGGCGTTCTTCACTTCTTTTACAATCTGGCTGATCACGGCATAATCATGATCGTCGATTTTCAAGCCATCTGTTTCAGCTGTATAGCCATATAAAGTTGGGGCAACTATTTCAAACCCCAGTTCATCCGCAACAATCGCTTCTTCGACTGTCGAGACGTCGGCCATCAATAAAAGATGAGGATGCCGCGAACGCACTTCCTTATAAAAGCTCTCCAAATTGCTGCCATCTGGGCGAATCCGGCTCGTTGCATCTGTCGCAATGATTTCGCAGCCTGTTTGCGCCAAAGCATCGATTTCCTTCATCGTCGGGGTAATAAATACCGGATGGTCACCGTACACTTGTTTGATGATGCCAATCACCGGCAGGTCGACTTGTTTTTTAATCTCAACAATATCTTCAACTGAGTTGGCACGAATGCCAACCGCTCCGCCATCTTTCGCGGCTAATGCCATTCGCCCCATAATAAAGGAGCTGTGCAGGGGCTCCCCTTCCAACGCCTGGCAGGAAACTACTAATCCTTTTTTTATCTGCTCTAACACACGTTGCAACACTAACACTTCCTTATAAAGAGATTATTGTTCTAAATACTCTTCAACTTCGTTTTTCACAATCGTCACTTGAGGTCCGTAAATGATTTGGACACCCGTCCCTTTCTTCACGATTCCTTTTGAACCTGTCTGCTGAAGGATATCCTCCTTCACCTGGTGTTCATCCTTAATGGTCACACGCAAGCGAGTCGCACAGCAGTCGACAACCTCGATATTTTCTCTTCCGCCCAATCCTTCTACGATTGTTTTCGCACGATCTGTTGCGGAAACTTGCTGTGCAGTGGTCTCTTCCTTATCTTCGCGGCCAATGACCTTGAAGTTCTTTTTACGAATCAAGTACCTGAATGTGAAATAATACAGGAAGAACCAAGGAATCCCTACGAGTAGTACATATGGCCAGTTTGTTTTGTCCACACCCTGCAGAATACCGAATAAAATGAAATCAATGAATCCGCCGGAGAAGGTTTGTCCTACCGTGATATTGAAAATGTCCGCCATCATGAACGCAAAGCCATCGAATATGGCATGCACGACATATAATAGTGG
The DNA here is from genome assembly GCF_000986785.1 of Mesobacillus campisalis. Lineage (GTDB taxonomy): Bacteria > Bacillota > Bacilli > Bacillales > Cytobacillaceae > Mesobacillus_B > Mesobacillus_B campisalis. The sequence continues at coordinate 19,736 of NZ_LAYY01000030.1, forward strand.
GGCAACAAACAGGAAGCTAAATTCCAATGGCTCGGTAATCCCTGTCAGGAAGGATGTTAATGCAGCGGATAAAAGAATACCCGCAACCACTTTCCGATTTTCCTTTTTCGCGCAATGATAAATCGCTAAAGCGGCTCCTGGCAGACCAAACATCATTGTAATGAAACGGCCTGACATAAATCTCGATACCCCTTCGTAATACTGTGTAGTCGAAGGATCCGCCAATTGTGCAAAAAAGATATTCTGCGTACCGCTAATCAATTTGCCGCCAATTTCCATCGTACCCCCAAGAGCGGTTTGCCAGAATGGCAGATAGAAAATATGATGCAATCCCATTGGTCCAAGCATACGAAGAATAAATCCATAAAAGAGGGTCCCGATTTCGCCAGTACCTGTCACGAGAGCTCCCAGTTGATTGATGAACAGCTGGAAATAAGGCCAGACCACAAATAATGCCGCACCGACAAAAATCGAGGCGAATGATACCACGATTGGAATGAATCGGGAACCTCCAAAGAAGCCTAGAACCTGAGGCAGCTGTATTTTATTGTATTTATTGTGCAGGGATGCAGCGACAATCCCGATGACAATCCCGCCAAATACCCCTGTTTCCAAGGTTTGTATTCCAACAGCCATTCCCTGTCCGGCTCCGGCCAAATTTCCTTCCGCCAGTTCGCCAGCCAGGCCGAGTAGAGCGTTAATGGCACTGTTCATAACAAAATAACCAATCATCGCTGCCAATCCAGCCGTTCCTTTATCCGAACGGGCCAAACCAACGGCAACCCCAACTGCAAAAATGATTGGCAAGTTCGCAAACACGATATTCCCTGCCGCACTCATGATAATAAAGATGGCTTGAAGCCATGCGATATCTAAAAACGGATAAGCTGAAACCGTATTTGGATTCGAAAGCGCTCCGCCAATTCCCAATAACAAACCAGCAGCCGGTAAAACGGCAATGGGAAGCATGAACGATTTCCCGAATTGCTGGGCTTTTTCAAAAGCCTTTTTCATAAAGTAACCTCCCTGTTTATTTCGAATGTATGAAAACTTATATTTGCATCATAAGACCGCTTTCACTTTATTTCAATGGCTCCGTAATCGTTTTTAACTATTTTCATCATGCTGCTAAAAAGACTGAAAATGTTTTCATGGGTTTCATCAAACGGGTGGAATAACCCTTTCCACCTATCTTTCCCTTGTTACCGTGAAAAGTTGCGCATCTCTCTCTAAATACATAAATCATTTCCCAGGGATAAAAACTAACGCGATTTAATAGGAGCAATGAATCACGTTTTGTATTGGTCTATACCAAAATGAGGCTGATACTCTTATAAAGTAAGGATTGCGGTATTTACTTCAAAATTGGTATAGACAACTGCATACCCCCATGCTAAGATAGGGGCGTGAAAGGGTAGGAGGATGGACAATGAAACAGACAACCAAAGCCATTTTGTTAAAAGGAATGCAAATCATGGCGGAAGGCAAAAAGATTGAAAATGGGTATCTCAAAATCAGGGACATGCAAATCATCGGGTATGGTCCCCTCGGCGATGAAGATTCTACAGAAGGCTTCGAAGTGATTGACGTCCCTGCTTCCTTCACAGCCGTTCCGGGTCTGATTGATATTCATATCCATGGTGTGAATGGCGCCGATGTGATGGACGCGAGCCCTGAAGCGTTGGATAATATGTCCACTGCCCTTCCTAGAGAAGGAACAACAAGCTTTTTAGCCACCACCATGACACAAAGCAATACAGCGATTGAAAACGCCCTGGAAAATGCGGGGAATTATATCAGCCAGGGACAGGAACCGGGAAAGGCCGAAATTCTCGGTGTCCATTTGGAAGGACCATTTGTGAATCCAAAAATGGCTGGTGCCCAGCCTGTTCAGCATATTGTCGATTCCAACCTTGGTCTTTTTAAAAAATGGAATGCATTAGCCAAAGAACATATTAAAGTGGTGACCATCGCGCCCGAGCAGCCAGGTGGTTTGGACCTTGTTAAATATTTAAAGGAAAACCGAATCATCGCCTCCATCGGTCATTCACATGCGACTTATGAGGAAGTGGTGAAGGCAATAGAAGCTGGAGCAAGCCAGGTCACCCATTTATTCAATCAGATGAGAGGATTGCATCATCGGGAACCAGGTGTGGTGGGAGCAGCGTTTTTACATGATGAATTAACAGCTGAAATGATTGCGGATGGCGTCCACGTCCGCCCTGAAATGGTCAAGCTTGCTTATAAAAATAAAGGAAGGGACCGCCTCATATTAATCACCGACTCGATGCGTGCGAAATGCCTGAAGAACGGCGTGTATGATCTTGGCGGACAAGCGGTGACGGTAGCCGACGGGAAAGCTCTTTTACACGACGGTACCCTTGCTGGCAGCATCCTGAAGCTCGGCCAGGGCCTGAAAAACATGGTGGAATTCTCCGGGTGCTCCCTTGAGGACGCCATCCATATGACTTCAGTCAATCCTGCGAAGCAATTGAACATCTATGAGCGTAAAGGAAGCATTTCGATTGGAAAGGATGCGGACATTGTCATCCTCGATGAACATCTGGACGTATTCATGACATTTTGCCGGGGAGAGCTTGCCTATCAACAAGGAGGAGAGGAAAAATGAAGATTAAAAAGGTGAAAAATTATGAAGAGATGAGCCGTATTGCGGCAGAACTCATCATTGATAAGGTACGCAGCAACCCAAGTATCAATCTGGGCCTGGCAACGGGCTCAACTCCCGTTGGTATGTACGAGAAGCTGGTACAGGACCATCAAGAGAAAGGAACTTCCTATAAAAGTGTCAAGACGTTCAACCTGGATGAATACATTGGCCTTTCCAGTGAGAATCCTAACAGCTACCGAAGCTTTATGAACAAGCAGCTGTTCAATCATATTGATATCCCAATTGAAAATACTCACGTACCGCACGGAGACGCCAAGGATCCTTCTCAGGAATGTGCGGAATATGAGGCGCTTTTGAAAAAAAATGGCGGAGTCGATCTGCAAATACTTGGAATCGGCGGCAATGGCCATATTGGATTTAATGAGCCAGGCACTTCGTTTCAATCAGAGACTCATATTATTGAACTGGCGGAATCTACCCGCCGTGCGAATGCCCGTTTCTTCAACAGCCTAGAGGAAGTTCCGACCCAGGCGATTACAATGGGAATTGCAAGCATTATGCAGAGCAAGGAAATTCTGCTGCTCGTTTCCGGCCAAAAGAAAAGCCAGGCAGTAAAACAGCTTCTGCAAGGAGATGTAGGTGAACACTTCCCTGCATCCGTTTTAAAAACACACCCGAATGTCACCATTATTGCCGACGAAGCCGCTCTATCAGAGGTCACTGTATAAGTAATTTCTTAATGTGAGAAGGTTATATATGATCGATAAACAATTGCACATTCCACTCTATTATCAGTTGGCTCAATCTATCCAAAAACAGATCGACAGCGGGGATTTGAAGCCCGGAGAGTCTCTCCCCACTGAACGGGAATACTCCGAGAAACTAAATATAAGCCGGATGACCGTAAGACAAGCTTTAAATCAGCTTGTCAACAATGGGTACTTATATCGGGTCCAGGGAAAAGGCACCTTTGTAGCGGAATGCAAAATTGAGAAACCGCTAACAGGCATCACCAGTTTTACCGAAGACATGATGGCCAGAGGTCTGGAACCGAGCAGCAAGCTGCTCCATTTCGAGCTGATCCCGGCCACACAGCATATCGCCAATCACCTGCAGATAAAGGAAAACAGCCCCGTCTATGAAGTCAAAAGGATCCGCTTGGCGGACGATGTTCCGATGGCGATCGAAATCAATTACATTTCCGCCAACCTTGTAAAAGGGCTGACTGAAAAGATCGTCAATCAGTCGATTTATGCCTATATGGAAGACCAGCTTAACTTAAGGATCGAGCAAGCCACCCAAACCATCGAATCTTCGCTCGCAGAGCCAAACGAAGCCCAACTCTTGCAAATTAGTGACGGAGCGCCTGTCATGAGGATCCAGCGCACCGCCTTTCTCCATGACGGCACACCAGCCGAATACGTCCTCTCCGCCTACCGGGCCGACCGCTACAAATTCACCGTCCACATCCACCGAAAGTGAAGCATGGGGACGGTTCTCTGCATCAAAAAAGGATTGGCGGGGAACTTTACTTCCCTGCTATAAACCTTCTTTGGATTTTCTATCGCTTTCAGATTGCTTCAGATATAGCTTCAGGCGGATAAATCATCTCTCTGTGGACCTGTTTATGAAGGAATATTGATTCTACCGGTATCAATCAATGTTATTGATATAGGTAGATTTTTTTTCAACATGGAGGTTTCCCCGGTTGATACTCTCTTTTATTTGTATAAAGGCATAAAAATATGTCCATAAAAATAAGGAGAATAGCCATGCCTGCGCGTTTTTGTATGGTCATTGGCTTGTTAATAATTCGAACGGGGGAACTTTTATGGTAAATGTATCCTGGATCTTTAAAACAATGAAGTTCAATAAAAATCGGACCTATCCATATAACGAAGACGGCTATTATGTGGTTGATAACAAATTGGAGAATCGAGCCTCTAAATCCAAGGTATCCGTTGTCACGCCTGTCTATAATGCGGAAAAGTATTTAAGGAAGACGATCGACTCCGTTATCAACCAAACGATAGGATTTGATCATATTGAGTATCTCCTCGTTGATGATTGTTCAACAGATTCTTCAAGGGATATTTTGCTGGAGTACTCTTCTAGATACGAGAACATCATTGCGGTCTTCCTGGAATGCAATACAGGAACACCCGGCCAGCCCCGAAACCTTGGAATTCAATTATCTTCCTCGGAATATATAACCTTTTTGGATGCAGACGATTGGCTTGAACCGAATGGGTTGGAAATATTGCATAATATTTTAGAGGAAACAGGTGATGATTATATCGTTGGAAAAACCATACAATTAAAATCAGACGGCGTCAAAATTGTTGGGGAGCATGAATCCTGTAAAGAGCGAAGAAATGTGTCCCCCTACTCGATCCCCCATATCTTTCAGCATTTGGGACCTCGAGCAAGGATGGTAAGAGCGAGAGATCATAAAGGATAATGGGATTGTTTTTCCCGAAATGAAGTTTGCTGAGGATAAACAGTTTTTTATGGACGTCTTAATTCATTGCAATAAAATTTCAACGACAAAAGCACCGGTTTATTATTTAAACCGCTTTGACGATAATAATGCTTCTTTAACCAAACAAACGAATATCATGGAAAAAACAGATAGTAATATAAAAGTGATTCATTATATTCTTCAAAAGAATTTGGAGCCAGAGAAAGAAAAAATGATCTTGAATCGATTATACGAGTTCGATTCGATAACACGGCTGTTTAATACAGGACATTTTCAAAAAACAAAGTTGAAGCCGCTTTATTACACTAAATTTAACGAGATCCTGAAAACCACAGACGGACTGCGCTATGATTTCTCGGAAAACTTCTTTAATCCGTTAAATAAAGTGGCCTATCAACTGTTTAAGGAAGGAAAAACGAAGCAGCTTGAAAAGCTATTTGAATGGGAAAAGAAAGAAAAGGTGAAGAAAGTCTTGATTAAGGACAACCTTCCTTACCATGTAGCCCCATTTCTTGAAGAACCATACCGCAACATTCGGGTACCCATGCTCGCCATTTTCAAGGAGGATCACTTTTACAATAATAAATATTACCTTGATTTCATGGTTTACGGTGATTTTATCGATCAAATCACAGATGTAATCATCAGGGACCGGGAAGACGTAAATTTGGAATATTCCATTCCTGTTCAGGTCAATCGCAGCGGCCATGGACAGCTGGAAGTCGATCTCGAGCTATTAGATCAGCTTCCGTCCTCCAGCTACGCCATGTTTCTGCGCTATAATGACTACAACAAAATCAATATTAGAAAATTGAATGAAAATCAGATTGAATACCAAAAGCGTGATTTCATCTTTTACACCACCATCCATTCAAATGTTGGACTCAAAGTGAAATAATTTCCCAACAAGGTGCTCCCTGCTTCAACAAAGGGAGCATCTTTTTTATTACATTGGACAGCTATTCAAATATAATTTTCAGGAATGACTTGAAAGTCCCCTGCATAAAAAGTGAATATGTCTTTCTGTCGCCTCCCACCTCCTCTTTTGGATAAAAAAAACGCCCGATGCAGGGCGTTTTAGTTAAATAAAGCTATTCGGGATCACTCCAGCGCGGCTTGGGAGATCTTCTTTATAAGCAGGTCTTTATGCTTAGTTGGCTTTTTTTGCATTTGTAAAAATCTTTTCTACCACTTTACGCGTCGAGTCCCCGCACTCCAAATAACAAAACTTTTCATGAAAGGAATCGAAATAGGAAGATGACGGCAAGGCTTCTTCTTTCACGCTTTTAATGGTGTGAATCAGCTCTCCGGTTGTCCTGACCAGAGGGCCGGGAGCTTCCTGTTCAAAGTTGAAATAAAAACCGCGAAGATGATCCCGATACTGCTCAATATCATATACGTAGAAAATCATTGGGCGCTTAAGGTTCCCATAATCAAAGAATACCGAAGAATAATCGGTAACCAGGATATCGGCCATTAAATACAATTCCCGGATATCCTCATGGTTGGAGAAATCGTAGGCAAAGCCTTCGTAAGGCGTTAGATCGAGATTTTCAGAAACTAAATAATGCAGCCTAAAAAGAATAATATACTCCTCACCTAGCTGCTCCTTCATTGAATCAAGATCCATGTTCAGGTCAAAACGATACTTGCCTTTTCCATAAAACTGATTGTCCCGCCAGGTAGGTGCATATAAAATAATCTTTTTACCCACGGGGAGACCGTATTTCGAAATAAAGTCCCCCCTGGTTTCCTCATTATTGTGACGAAATATAAAATCATTCCTTGGATAGCCAGTTTCCAATACCTCATTCTCGAATTGAAAGGCTCTCCGGAAGATTTCGGTTGAATAAGCATTAGGGGAAATTAAATAATCCCATTTCTTAGCCTCTTTTATGAAATTGTTCTTGTAGTTTTCGGCCGTTGTTCCCGGCATATAAACTTCTTCCATATCGGCAGCCAGTCGTTTCAACGGGGTCCCGTGCCATGTCTGAAGGTAAATCGTATTTTTCGGTTTAGGGAGCCATGCAGGCATTCGGCTATTGGTTACCCAATAGCGAGCCCGTGGCATGACAAACAGCCACTTAATGGAGAATCTGGGAATACAATTCACATTCTTATCCTTGAAATGGTGAAGATACTTTTTGTCCACGCTCCAATACATTTTGTAATCATAATTATTTTCCTTCAAGTACTCGCAAATGGCCCGTGGGTTATCACTGAACTGTTTGCCCAGAAAACTTTCAAACACAACGATTTTTCTACTGCCAGGCAATAACCCAATCAAATAAAAAGCCATTTTGTAAAGGTCTTTAACAGTTGAGTGCCTTTTAACAAAGACGAGTTTTTCCTTCACTTTTGTTTTTATGTGATTTTTAAAATCATAATTCTCAATTTTAATATGTATTTCCCTTGCTTTTTGTGTTCTCCCAATGGATATGATTTTCTTGTTTCCATTTACTTTTTTGATTAGAGATTTTTTAGAGAAATTAGGGACCTTCATTGTAATGGCAGATGTCTTGGTTGTTACTTTCCTATTGTTTTCAAAATAGGAGATTTCGATATGTGCCTTAAATGCGCATGGTTCACTTTGATTAGACAGGAGAGCTTTTGCCGGTACGACAGCCTCATAGCCGATTGGAATGAAATTTGAATCTCCCCTTCTATATTCTTTCGATAAGTCCGTACGGTCAACGACTTTCAAAGGAACTTTGAAGACATATTCTTCATCTTTTGTTGAAAAAACCAAAGATTTCTGTATATCAGATGGCTGGGAGTGCTTAAACCATATTGGATGAATGACATAACCTTTTATCCTAATATGGTCTTTATCGATAATGTCAATTTGTTCCACCTTCGTGACGAAACAGGGCGATTGCGATTTAAATGAAATATTTCCTTTGTTTGTGGTAAATGGCGCCAGCATTTTATCATCGTTGTGATAGAACAGAAGCTCTACTTCAAATAGGTTGCTGCTCAATCGTATCCTGTTAACAGAATCGTTTTGGCTGAACGTTAAATAAACATCCCAGTCCTTTCCGTCATCCAACAGCTGCTGCAAATCTGTTTCCATTAAACAAGCTTGAAGAGTGCTCGCATTTTGCCTTACAACAGTCAAGGGATACTCTTTCTTTTTTGCTGTATATCGTTCCACCAATAATAAAGTCAGTTTCGGATCAGCCAAGGCCCAACGGGGAACCCCAAGCTCAATGTAAAAACAATTACCCTCCATGTAGATGGATTGGATAAGACAATTTTTACCTGTTAATTTTTTTCGTATCAAAACAGATTTCCCCTATCCTAACAAGTTTTCTGTTTATCAGTATTTACCGGCTCTATAAATATATACACATGGTGTTTTTTTTATCGAATCATCCTTGCTAAGCGTAATGCTGCTGACTGTGTTTTTACAGCCGGCAAATACACTCTTATCTCCCAGTATTATCTTTCTTCGATAAATTTTTTTGCCTTGCCAAGAATAGAAACAGAAATATATCCCTACCATAATTACTGCGTGAAATGATTCCTTTACCACTAAAAGGAGGAGTGTCCCAATGAAAAAGGTACTAACGTATGGCACTTTTGATTTGCTCCATTTTGGGCACATAAATTTGCTAAAGCGTGCAAAAGCATTAGGGGATTATTTAATCGTTGGCCTCTCTACCGATGAATTTAATGAAGGGAAAAATAAAAGGGCCTATCATAGCTTTGAAGATAGAAAAATGATATTGGAATCCATACGCTATGTTGATAAGGTGATTCCGGAAAGCAACTGGAACCAAAAAATTGAGGATGTATGTAAATATCAGGTTGATATTTTTGTCATGGGGGACGATTGGAAAGGACGATTCGATTTTTTAAAGGATTACTGTAAAGTAGTGTACCTGCCAAGGACAATTGGGATCTCCACGTCGGGAATTAAAGATGATTTGAATGGAAGAAAATGGCTAGGGAGTTAGGTGTTTTTCTCTTCCTCTTCTTCTTTAAGTGGGTGTTTTTTCTTTTCAACTTATTCCCACTAAAGGAAAAGACAACCTTTGTGGTGAGCTTTGGGGATAACAGTAAATATGTATTTGACGAAATGCGGCGGCGAAGCATCCAGGTGCGAGTGGTGGTCCTTTGTAACAAGAAGAATATTAGCTTATTCAAGGATTATTTAGATATTGTTCTTATTCCTTATGGTAGATATAATATATGGCATTGGTTTTCATCTATCTATCATTTGGCAACGTCCCGCTATATTATGATCGATAATTATTATGGCTTTCTTGCGGCAGTGGATTTCAAAAAAGAGGTCGAATGTATTCAATTATGGCATGCTTCCGGCGCATTGAAGAAGTTTGGTCTTGAGGATGAATCGATAAAATCAAGGAGTCCTAAAGCCATAAAGCGTTTTTTACAGGTTTACAGCAAATTCCATAAAGTAGTAGTTGGTTCGGATGTTATGGCTGCTATTTTTATTAAGTCCTTCAATCTTAAGAAAGATCAAATCTTAACAACCGGTGTTCCGAGGACCGATTTCTTTTTTAACGAAGAGGCTGTGGAAAAGGCGAGAAAGACACTAACCCTTCGGCATCCCGGCCTAAAAAATAAAAAAGTGATCCTGTATGCTCCTACTTACCGCGATGATCAATTGGATCATTTTATTCCTCAACTTGATATTGGAAAAATGGCTGAAAAGTTCGCGGAGGATTATGTATTATTTTTGCGGTTGCATCCCAGCATTCTAAATACAATGGTTCTTTCTAATCAATATCCCGATTTCGTTGTTGATGTTTCTTCCAGCCAATACGATATTAATGAACTTCTGGTGATAGGAGATTATTTAATTACGGATTATTCATCCATTTCATTTGAATACTCGCTTTTGCAAAAGCCGATTATCTTTTTTACATACGATTTGGAAAAGTATAAACAGACGAGAGGGGTTTTGGAACGATTCGATCACAATATTCCAGGCCCCATCGTGCGCGATACCGATTCCATTATTGATTTAATTGAAACCAACTCTTTCGACTTTGAGGCAATCCATTCCTACGCGGAGACATGGAATAAATATTCCAAAGGCCATTCCAGCTATAACCTGGTAAAATACATGTTTCCCGAACACAGGGCAAATTCCAGTGAAACTCATGCCTGAAGATAAGCAAACTCCCGAAGCATGAGTTTTATATTCCGTTTTTTTGGAAAAACTGGGTACCGTACAGGTCCGTAACCGTTGATAGGAAGGATTTTCTTAATTATGAAGTCACTTATTACTATTATAAGGGAGCAAATTTCTTCCTTCTATTTGATTCTAAGGCTCTCTGCCTTCGAAATAAAAAGTGCCAATAATAATAATTATTTGGGAAGGCTTTGGGAACTGTTAAATCCACTTATTCAGCTGTCCATTTACTGGCTTGTATTCGGAATCGGCGTCCGGGGCGGCCAAAGTATTACCATGGAGAACGGCGCCCATGTTCCGTTTTTTATCTGGATGGTTACAGGGATGATTGTATGGTTCTTTGTCAATCCTGCGATTTCAAAGTCCACGAGATCCATCTATTCGAGACTCCAATTAATCTCAAAAATGAGTTTTCCCATGAGTGCCATTCCGTCCTTTGTGATTATGGCCCATTTCTATACCCATTTAATGCTCGTTGCTGTTGTCATGGTTTTTCTGCAATTTACCGACTTTAAGCTATCGGTCTACTATCTCCAGCTTCCTTATTTTATGCTGGGAACATTAATCTTCCTGTTGGCTTTAGGACTGATTACATCCACTCTTTCGACCATGATTCGCGATGTGCAGCAGATTGTTCAGTCGGTGTTAAGGATGATGCTCTATTTAACACCGCTCATTTGGCATACAGATAAATTTGAGGTGAAGGGAATGGATCTCACCTTTCTTTTAAAGCTCAATCCACTCTATTACCTTGTAGAAGGATACCGGGCATCACTGCTTGGTACCACTTGGTATTTTGTTAAATATGGCCAGTATACGCTTTATTTTTGGGCTTTGCTTTTTATGATGCTGGCCCTCGGATCTGCCTTGCATTTAAAATTTAGAAATCGATTTGTCGATTATCTATAAGGATGAGTGTTTCCATGAGTGAAACAGTTGTGGTGAAAAATGTGTTCAAAAAATACAAAATGCATAAATCTTCCAAAGAAAAGTTTTTGGATATAGTTTTACCAAGGGGCTACGGTGAGGATTTTTATGCCCTCCAGGATATTTCGTTTACTGCCAATCGAGGGGACGTCATTGGCCTTGTTGGCGTGAATGGTTCAGGGAAATCTACCCTTACGAACATTATAGGCAATGTGATCCCTCCCACCTCTGGCAGCGTTAAAACCATTGGACAGACTTCGATCATCGCCATATCCTCGGGACTGAATAATCAATTAACTGGAAGGGAAAACATTGAATTAAAGTGTTTGATGCTTGGCTTCAAGAAAAGAGAGATTCTCGAGCTGGAAGGCAACATTATAGATTTTGCGGATATTGGAAAGTTTATTGACCAACCTGTAAAGAAGTATTCCAGCGGAATGAAATCCCGTCTTGGCTTTGCCATCTCCGTGACCATTGACCCGGATATTCTCGTTATTGATGAAGCCCTTTCCGTAGGAGACCAGGTCTTCGGGCAGAAATCCAAAAACAAAATGTTTGAGTTTAAAGACAAAGGCAAAACCATTTTCTTTGTCAGCCATTCGATGGGCCAAATTAAAGAGTTTTGTGACAAAGCCATTTGGCTGGAGTACGGTGAAATAAAAGCCTTTGGATCTGCAAAAGAAGTAGTACCGGAATATGAGAAGTTTTTAAAGCAATATAAGGCGATGACAAAAGAAGAACAGCAAACATTCCGTGAAGAAGTAATCAGGAAGCAAAGCGGCTTTGCCGCTTTGAAAGAATGATTTTTACTTGTGTACAGGCACAAGACGAAACAAAGCAGAAAAATCTATCCCTACCAGAATCCCCGGGATAGATTTTTTCTTTGTCTGATAAGAATTCTGTCACATTCACACTTCCCGTTTGGCACAAAAGGCACGGCATGCAGGCTCCAGCCGCACAATGAAAAAGACCGCCAATATATGAACGGTCTTTCTTGGGTACTATTAAAGGTTCAAGAGTCCAGCCTAGACTTATCTGTCATGGTTATACATTATGACTAATAACATCATAATTATCATGCCTTACAACTGTACTTACCGTCTCGTAATTCAGATGCATGGCTGCTTGTTCGGAGATGTGAACCAATACGCTATTATCCCTTACCAAAAACACAGTCCCGCTCCAATTATTGTTTTTCCTTTTAAAAAGAATCGTGTCTCCCACTTTAGCTTTTCTGATTTTAATCCCATTTTTCATGAACAAACCTCCTGACATTACGGCCGTTTAAAATTTGATATGTTATGTAATTTGTGCGTGGGCCTTGCCTCTATGAACCCTTAATAACAGAATGAAAATGTAGAACATGTTTTTCTGGTTTTTCGAATGATACTACGCCAAAAACATAAATTCAACGAATATCCTTCCACGTAACACAATGTTTAGATTGGTTATTGACTAATAAAATTATTAATAGAAATGAAATTTATCATAAACAAACTTCCAAGGAGCTTACGAACCCTTGAGAAAAAAGGTTCTCATAGGAACCATGGGGATTGTTCCATACCTGAAAAAAATTAGCGGGGAAGCTTTGCCTCCCCGCCAACCTCAATTTCTATTCCCTCTAATTTGCTGCCACCTTGTCAGATTCACTGTCCCTTTCCGCGCTATCGCCCGGTTCTGCCAATTCAATCAGCAGATCGCCTGGTGCAATAGGATCTCCAGGATGCACTGTAATCTCTTTTACAATACCGGAGAATGGTGCCTGAATGGTTGTTTCCATTTTCATCGCTTCGGTTAAAAGTAAATGATCGCCTTGGGCAACCTTTGCCCCTTTTTCAACAAGGACCTTGAGGACGGTGCCTGGCATCGTTGCGGCAATATGATTCTGGTTTCCAGGGTCGGCTTTTACTTTTGAAGCAACAGCCGTTTTAATGCTTTCGTCTTTAATGACCACTTCCCGCTGTTGTCCGTTGAGTTCGAAATAAACCGTCCGGGTGCCGTCTGACTGGGCTTCTCCAATGGAAACCAATTTGACCATCAGCGTCTTCCCTTTTTCAATTTCCACCTCAAGCTCTTCCCCAAGCCTCATTCCAAATAAGAAGGTTGGAGTATCAAGCACGCATATATCGCCAAATTGTTCGATCGTTTTGATATAGTCCAGGAATACCTTAGGATATAGAGCATAAGAAATCATATCGTGAGAGGTTACTTGACGGCCAAGCTTTTTATACAGCTCATCACAAATATCATCAAAATCGACGTTATCCATCAATTCACCTGGACGGACGCTGATTGGCTGCTTTCCTTTCAGGATGACCTTCTGCAATTCCTGCGGGAAACCTCCAGCTGGCTGTCCCAAATAGCCTTCAAACAATTCAATCACAGAATCAGGGAAATCAATTTTATCACCCTTTTCCAGGACATCTTGTTCTGTTAAATCATTTTGAACCATAAACAAGGCCATATCGCCGACAACTTTGGAGGACGGAGTGACTTTCACGATATCACCAAACATCAAATTGACGCGGCGGTACATATCTTTCACTTCTTCCCAGCGGCTGCCAAGCCCGACTGCTTTGGCTTGCTGCTGAAGGTTGCTGTATTGTCCTCCAGGCATTTCATGCTGGTAAACTTCCGGATGAGGCGCATTCATGCCGCTTTCAAAATCCTGGTAGTATTTTCGCACGCCTTCCCAGTACTTTGAAACCTGTTCAAAAGATTCCACATCAACCGCAGGTTCACGCTCTGATCCTTTCAACGCATAGCAGAGTGATCCGGCGCCTGGCTGGGAAGTCAAACCGGCCATTGCGCTTGCCGCAACATCCACGATATCGACACCGGCATCAATCGCCCTCGCATAGGTGTAAATGCCATTGCCGCTTGTATCGTGGGTATGAAGGTGAATCGGGATATCCACGGTTTCCTTCAACTCGGAAATTAACCGGTAGGCAGCCTCCGGTTTCAGCAGGCCGGCCATGTCCTTGATGCCGAGAATATGAGCACCCTGGCTTTCAAGTTCCTTTGCCATGTTTTTATAATATTGAATATCGTATTTAATTCGGGATGAGTCATTGATGTCCCCTGTATAACAGATGGCGGCCTCAGCGATCTTCCCTGTCTGGCGCACCGCATCAATCGCTACTTCCATCCCCTTAACCCAGTTCAAGCTGTCAAAGATGCGGAAAACATCGATTCCAGCGTCTGCCGATTGCTGCACAAATGACTGGATGACATTGTCAGGATAGTTTTTATAGCCGACCGCGTTCGAAGCACGCAATAGCATCTGGAACAATACATTCGGAACCTGCTCCCTTAAAGTGATCAGCCGCTCCCAAGGGTCTTCCTTAAGGAAACGATAGGCCACATCATAGGTTGCCCCGCCCCACATTTCGAGTGAAAACAAGTTTGGCAGCAATTTTGCTGTCGGTTCCGCAATTTTCTTCATATCGTTGGTACGAAGCCGCGTTGCCAGCAACGATTGGTGGCCATCACGGAATGTCGTATCAGTGAGCAGAACTTCCTTGCGGGATTTTACCCAATCTGCAAGGCCTTCTGCCCCTTTATCGTCAAGAATTTGTTTCGTCCCGGCTGGAGCCGGTTCTGCAGCTTGAAACGCAGGAACAAATGGTTCCTCAAAAATCGGCTTTTCCTTTTTTTCGATCCCAGGAAAGCCGTTGATGGTGACATTTCCGATATAATGAAGCAATTTTGTCCCTCGGTCTTTACGAACCGGGAAAATAAACAGTTCCGGAGTACTGTCGATAATGGAGGTGTCATAATCTCCGCTAAGGAATTTTTCATGCTGCATGACATTTTCCAGAAACGGAATATTCGTTTTGATTCCGCGGATTCGGAATTCCTTTAAGTTCCGCAGCATTTTGGAAGCGGCCTGTTCAAACGTCAGGGCATGCGTCGACACTTTTACCAGCAGCGAATCATAATAAGGCGTAATGACAGATCCCTGGTAGGCGTTGCCCGCATCAAGACGGACACCGAATCCGCCTCCCGAGCGGTAAACCATGATTTTTCCGGTATCCGGCATAAAATCATTCAATGGATCTTCTGTCGTCACACGGCTCTGGATGGCATAACCGTGCGTAGAAATGTTTTCCTGCTTTGGAATGCCAACTTTATCGCCATGAAGAGGATAGCCTTGGGCAATCAGCAATTGTGTTTGAACAATATCGATTCCCGTAACCATTTCTGTAATCGTATGCTCTACCTGAACGCGCGGGTTGACTTCAATAAAATAAAACTCATCTCCGCAAACGAGGAATTCCACCGTCCCTGCATTCAGGTAATCTACGTTTTTCATTAACTTGACAGCCGCGTCGCAAATATCATGGCGCAGTTCGTCCGACAGGGAGGTACTCGGCGCCACTTCAACCACTTTTTGGTGGCGGCGCTGGACGGAACAATCCCGTTCGTATAAATGAACAATGTTTCCTTCATGGTCGCCAAAAATCTGGACTTCAATATGTTTCGGGTTTTGGATCAGCTTTTCAACATACACCTCATCGCTCCCAAAAGCAGCTTTTGCTTCTGACTTGGCTCGTTCATACGATTCCTTGACTTCCTCGATCGAGTGAACAATCCGCATCCCGCGTCCGCCGCCGCCCAGGGAGGCTTTGATGATAATCGGAAGACCATGCTGGCTTACGAAGGAGACAACTTCTTCAAGGTTAGCGACCGGACCGTCTGTCCCAGGGATGACTGGAATTTCGGCCAGCTGCGCTTGTGTTCTCGCTTTCACCTTATCTCCAAACATATCTAAATGTTGTGATGTTGGCCCGATAAAAATGATTCCTTCCTCTTCGCACCTTTTGGCAAAGTCAATGTTTTCCGACAAGAACCCGTAACCAGGGTGGATGGCATCCACGCCTGCCTGTTTGGCAATCTGGATGATGCCTTCAATGTCAAGATAAGCATCGACAGGCTTCTTCCCTTTCCCGACAAGATAAGCTTCATCCGCTTTGTAACGATGCAGAGCGAACGAATCTTCTTTTGAATAGATGGCGACCGTGCGGATATGAAGTTCCGTACAGGCACGAAACACGCGGATGGCGATTTCGCCCCTATTGGCCACTAATACTTTATTGATTCTATTAATCTTCTTTCCCATGACTTCCTACCTCTCTTATGTATTGTTGTCATTCCCAAGCAGGGACAACCTTATATCTATTTTAACCTATTTCTCTAATATTCTATAAATTTAAATTAATTTGTCAACCAGAGGTTGTCTTCACACATCTTTCAAGCCTCAGAGAACAACCAATCATTTCCACCTTTTTGGTAAAAATGTTATTCCTATTCCTATCAGTTTCCACTATAATCTTATAGAAATATATTTTTTAAAGAGATTATCAGAATCAGGGGGAAAGAAGAGTGCTCGAGGAAAATGGGTTAAAAAACAGGTTGGTTCATCGGAAAGAAAAGATTTATTTTGTGGCCGCGCTGGTGTTCAGCTGTTTGGCTTATCTGGTTTTGCTTTTTTCAATAGTTGGTTTTGCGATTATGGTAGGGATCATACTAATTTCATTCTTTTTCCATGCCCTATCGATGGCTTCGATTCGCCGAAATGGCGTCCGGCTGAGTGAACAGCAGTTTCCTGACATCTATCAGAAGGCGGCGAAATTAGCACAAGAGATGGACCTTGAGAAAATGCCGGCTATTTATGTCATGGAATCGATGGGAATGTTAAATGCGTTCGCGACCAGGTTCTTTGGAAAAAACATGGTCGTTGTGTATTCAGAAATATTTGATTTGGTGGAAGAACAGCGTGAAGAGGAGCTCATGTTTGTTCTCGCCCATGAGTTTGCCCATCTTAAGCGCCGCCATGTACTCGTTCATTTCATCCTGCTTCCGGCCATGTTTGTTCCGTTTCTAGGGGAAGCTTATTTGCGGGCTTGCGAATATACATGTGACCGATATGCGGCTTATTATGTTGGCAATGTGGAGGCAGCAAAAGAGGCATTAACGGTGCTCGCTATCGGGAAGAAGCTTTCCGCTAAAGTGAACAAACAGGCTTACGTTCAGCAAGCAGAAGAAGAATCGGGCTTCTTTGCGTGGCTAAGTGAACAGCTTTCCAGCCATCCACATTTGCCGAAACGGATCAATGCCCTGGACCATTGGCATAATCCTGAACAATCACCACTAGTGGTGGAAAAGAAAACAGGGATCATCATCGGAACCATCCTTTCGATCGTACTGGCTGCATCCATTACAGGCGCAGCAGTGTTCTTTTTAGAAGGAGCAACAGCCTTAACCGCTTTTCTGGAGGATCCTTATCTGGTAGAGGACGAGTATATGTATGAAGAAGACATGATGGACTTCCCTCCTGTCATCCAAGCCTACATGAATGAAGACATGGATCAGGTTCAGCAGCTTGTCGCAGAGGGAGCTGACATAAATGAAAAAGACAGTGACAACAACACCGCCCTTCAATATGCGGTAAGCTGGGGTGATTCGGAAGCGGCACAGTGGCTCATCGAGAACGGAGCAGATGTGAACACAACCGACAACTGGGGATCAACTCCGCTCATAAACGCCGTCTTTAATGACGCAGACAATGAACTGATTGAACTTTTATTAGCCAATGGCGCAGACAAAACAATAAAAGATTCAGAAGGAAAAACAGCCTACGACTACGCAGTCGAAAACAGGGATGCAAAGCTTAGAGATTTGTTGAAGTGAGGCATGGGGACGGTTCTCATGCATCATTAAAACAGAAATAAAATGGCGGGGAACTTTACTTCCCCGCCATTTTTATTCTCTTCACTATAATTCCCACCATGCCTCACCAGGAAAAGAATCCGTTCCTTTTAATGATATGGTTTCACCGATTCTCGGAGCGATCAGCTCCACATTTTTTGCCTTGGCCTCTTTGGCTGCCCTCTCTATTGGTTCTGTCCACCCATGCCTTGCCAGTGTAAAGGCTCCCCAATGAATCAGCATCATCCTCTTGCCTTTGACATCGATGCTCGCCTGTACCGATTGCTCAGGGAACATATGGGCCCACGGCCAGCGCCGGTCATATTGGCCGCCTTCCATTAAAGCGAGATCAAAAGGACCATACTTTTCGCCTATTTCCCTGAAGTGGGCATCGTAGCCGCCATCTCCGCTCGTATAGAATCTGGAGTGTTTCCCCAAGATGACCCAGCCGCCCCACAGAGTCGAATTCCGGTTAAAAATCCCTCTTCCGGAAAAATGCCTGGATGGAGTCAGCGCAATTGTTAGGCCTTGAAAGGTGTACTCCTCCCACCAATTTAACTCAGTAATTTTGTCTTTTGCCACTCCCCAGCGAATCAAGTGGGCACCCACACCCAGTGGAACAAAGAAATGGCCGGTCTTGCCCTTCAGCTTTTGTATGGATGGATAATCCAAATGATCGTAGTGATCATGAGTAAGCAGGACAGCATCAATAGGAGGCATTTCTTCCACCATATCAAGGAGATGTTTGCTGTAGCGTTTCGGTCCCACGACCGTAACAGGTGAAGCAATGCCACCTAACATCGGGTCGATAAACAGCTTTTTACCATCCAGACTGAGCAGAAAAGCCGAATGCCCAAACCAGGTCAGGCTGTCTTCTTCACCTTTCACTTTGTTCCAATCAATCTCAACAGGAGGCATCGGACTTTTAGGAGTACGGCCAGCAGCTTTTGAAACTGGGAGCTGGGGTGGTTTCGGACTGTTATTTTTTCCAGCAAGGAAAACAAATTTCCCCTTAACGTAATTATCCAATTTATTGTAGCCCTCTGTGTCTTCATTGCTTGGCCTTCCACCGAACACAGGATGCATGTTCATAAACAGTGCAAGAGCAATAAAGAACACCAGCATAAAGGTGAATACATAAATCATTGTCTAAGTTCCTTTCAATCCGGGAAAGCATGGGGACGGTTCTCATGCCTCACTATGGAGCTGTGGTTTCTTCTTTAAAGCCAATATAACACTTTTTAGCTTTTGGATAAATTTTGAACACCCAGCCAGGCTTTGTAGAGGCTAAGACTTAACTACATGTTACGAGCAGGAGACAATATAAATGAGCAAATATGGGACGAAGGCTGTGTTTTTAGGAGTGTATTTAGCACATAGTGTAGCAGGAAAACGGAAGAGGAATTGAAATTGCAAAAAAATACATGTAATCCGACGGCAGCCATAATAAAGGAAGCAATCATAGCTAGAAATAAAATAAGAGCTACAATAGTAGCCCTTGTAAAATAAATAAATTTGTTGAGGTTTCTATTATTTAACTATTACTTTTCCAACCATACCCTCTTGCAAATGATACCTGCATATCAGTTCATATGTACCAGGTTTATCAGGCTTCACAGATATGGTTTTTTCATTTCCCGGCTGGACTTCCTCGTCGATTCCGAGCTTTTCGACTGTAAAGGTATGCTCTTTCTTTCCTTTATTTTTCAATACTACAGTCGTTGTAACTCCATTCTGAAGCGTGATGACTTTTGGATTAAAGTAATCATCATTCAACTCGACCTCAATCGTCTTTGCTGTCTCTCCAGGCTGTGTTACGGGGCTGGATTCAGCAAATACACTTAATGAGCCTGGAATTGTGGCAGTAACAATCATTGCAACCAAAACCATTAATCCAGTTAGTACTCTCTTCACAAACATTCTTCATCCCTCCTTTCCAAAATATGTTTTCCAAATCATAAAATATTATTAGTATAGAGGCATGGGGGCCGGAATGAAAATAACGATTCCTTTTGTCAACAGCTGCGCAAAACTGGACTGTCACAAAAGGCAGATAAAAAAATAAAAAACCCGCTCACCAGGCTTTGAACTATGCCCTATAAAGTGGACGGTTTAAAAAAGCACCTGTAAGAATTTTATGCAGCTAACAGATGACTCCGGTACTGTGCCGGGGTCATCTTATTTAGAGTCCATTGATAACGCTCGTTATTGTATTCCTCAATATAACCTCCAATGATTCTTTTAAGCTCATTGAATGTTTGACACTCCGCATAGTCAACTTCATCCTTAAAATGCCCAAAGAAGGATTCCATTGGAGCATTATCCCAACAATTTCCCTTACGGGACATAGACTGGATAAGCTTCATTTTCTTAACCCTTTTCTGAAATTCAGGGTGCGTGTAATGAAATCCCTGATCGGAATGGAGGATGGCACCAGGATGGACCATTCCCTTAAAAGATTGACCTAGTTTCTTCAGTGTATGATAAACAATGTCCATCTTAAGATTGGTGGACAGGTGATAAGCGACGATTTCC